>NZ_DASRGO010000024.1:0-17865 GCF_035650995.1 Methyloceanibacter sp.
GGTGGCAAGGCTTGTGGTGCGAGGAAGCGCGTCGTCGTCGGCTCTCGCCTGCAACGCGCGCGCCTGAGCGCCAGTGCCCTGCGCTTTGCTCGGCACGAGAAGCTTTCGCTCGCCGAGGCGACCACGGGTGAAGCCTGGCGAAACGAGAGCTTCGGTGGAACGCTTGCCTTCGCCAGCGTCACCTGAGCCGAGAGTAGTGCTGCCGATCTCACTTGGGTCGACATGAGCAAGCTCGTAGCGCCCAAGATAAGAAACTGCAAGCTCTCTGAACAAGTAGTCAAGGATCGAGGTCGCGTTCTTGATCGCTTCGTTGCCGCGCACCGGACCCGCAGGTTCGAAGCGCGTGAAGGTGAAAGCATCGACGAACTCTTCCAACGGAACGCCATACTGCAAACCGACGGACACCGCGATCGCAAAGTTATTCATGAGCGAGCGGAAGGCTGCGCCCTCCTTGTGCATGTCGATAAAGATCTCGCCCAAGCGACCGTCTGCATACTCTCCAGTCCTTAAATAGACCTTATGTCCGCCGACCACGGCTTTCTGGGTATATCCCTTCCGCCGATCAGGCAAGCGTTCGCGTTCGGCGCGCTTGCGCTGCACCTCCCGCTCGACGATCCGCTCGACCACTCTCTCCGCCAAGACCGTCGCGCGCTGCACTTGCGGCTGATCCGAGGCGACGGCCGCGAGCACGTCTTCCTGCTCGTCCTCCTCGTCGGCGAGGAGCTGCGCGTTGAGCGGCTGCGAGAGCTTCGAGCCGTCGCGATAGAGCGCATTCGCCTTGAGTCCGAGCCGCCACGACAGGAGATAAGCCTCCTTGCAGTCCTGAACCGTGGCCTCGGTCGGCATGTTGATGGTCTTGGAGATGGCGCCCGAAATGAACGGCTGCGCCGCCGCCATCATGCGGATGTGGCTCTCGACCGACAGAAAGCGCTTGCCCTTGCGCCCGCACGGGGAGGCGCAGTCGAACACCGGCAGGTGCTTGGGATCGAGC
The DNA here is from genome assembly GCF_035650995.1 of Methyloceanibacter sp. Taxonomy (GTDB): domain Bacteria; phylum Pseudomonadota; class Alphaproteobacteria; order Rhizobiales; family Methyloligellaceae; genus Methyloceanibacter. Next base: position 992 of record NZ_DASRGO010000024.1, read on the forward strand.
CCCGGCGCGCCTTCGAGCGTCATCGCCCCGCAGGCATATTCGTTGGCCGCCTCGATCTCGCGCTTGCCGAAGCCGATCTCGGCCAGGAGGTCGAAGTCCGGCTGGTCGATGCGCTCGGGCTTCAAGCCGAGCGTCCCGGTGAGGAAGTCCTCGCCGAGCGACCACTTGTTGAACACGAACTTGATGTCGAAGGCCGACGCGACCGCCTTCTCGACCGCGGCGAGCTTCTCCGGCGTGAAGCCGCGCGCGGCAAGGCTCTCATGGTTGACCCCGGGGGCGCCCTGAAGCGTCCCGCGCCCGACCGCGTACTCGACGATGCGCTTGATCGCCTCCTCCGGGTAGCCGAGAACGCGCAAGCCCTCGGGCACCATGCGGTTGATGATCTTGAAATAGCCGCCGCCAGCGAGCTTCTTGAACTTCACCAGCGCGAAGTCGGGCTCGATGCCGGTCGTGTCGCAGTCCATAACGAGGCCGATCGTGCCGGTCGGAGCAATCACCGTGGCCTGCGCGTTGCGGAAGCCATGCTTGCGGCCAAGCTCGATCGCCTTCTCCCAGGCATGCACGGCATGCGCAAGCAGCCGCGGATCGGGGCAGGAAGCGTGATCGAGAGGCACCGGCGGCGTGGCAAGACCTTCATAGCCCGTCTTCTCGCCGGCGGCGGCGCGCGCGTGGTTGCGCATCACGCGCAGCATCGCTTCGCGGTTCGCCGCGTAACCGGGGAAGGCGCCGAGCTCGCGCGCCATTTCCGCGCTCGCGGCGTACGCCACGCCGGTCATGATGGCGGAGAGTGCGCCGCACAGGGAGCGCCCCTCGGGTGAGTCGTAGGGAATGCCCGAAGCCATGAGCAGGCCGCCGATATTGGCGTAGCCCAAGCCCAGCGTGCGGTACTCATAGGAGAGCTGGGCGATGCGGCGCGAGGGGAACTGGGCCATGGTCACGGCGATCTCGAGCACGATGGTCCACAGTCTGATCGCGTGCTCATAGGCCTCGATGTCGAAGCCGCCGTCCTCGTTGCGGAAGGCCATCAGGTTGAGCGAGGCGAGATTGCAGGCGGTGTCGTCCAGGAACATGTACTCCGAGCAGGGGTTCGACGCCCTGATCTCGCCGGCCGCCGGGCACGTGTGCCAGTCGTTGATCGTGGTGTGGAACTGGATCCCGGGATCGGCGCAGGCCCAGGCGGCGTAGGCGATCTCGTCCCACAGCGTGCGAGCCTTGATTGTCTTGGCGACGGCGCCGTTCTTGCGGAAGATGAGGTTCCAGTCGCCGTCTGCCTCGACGGCGCGCAGGAACTCGTCGGTGACCCGCACCGAGTTGTTCGAATTCTGGCCGGAGACAGTGCGATAGGCTTCCGAATCCCAATCGGTGTCGAAGATCGGGAAGTGCATCGAGGTATAGCCCTGGCGGGCGAACTGGATCACGCGGCGGATGGCGTTATCCGGCACGCGCGCCTTGCGCGCCGCCTTTACCTCGCGCTTGAGCGCCGGGTTGCGCTTGGGATCGAAGCAGCCGTCGTCGTCGGCCTCGCAATTGACGCAAGCCTTGAGGATGGCGTTCAGCCGCTCTGACAGGATCTTCGAGCCGGTGACGAGCGCCGCCACCTTCTGCTCCTCGGTCACCTTCCAGTTGATGTAGTCCTCGATGTCGGGGTGATCGATGTCGACCACCACCATTTTGGCGGCGCGCCGCGTGGTGCCGCCCGATTTGATCGCCCCGGCCGCCCGGTCGCCGATCTTGAGGAAGCTCATGAGGCCCGAGGACTTGCCCCCGCCTGATAGAGGCTCGTTCTCGCCTCGAAGCCGCGAGAAATTGGTGCCGGTCCCCGAGCCATACTTGAAGAGGCGCGCCTCCCGCACCCAAAGGTCCATGATTCCGCCCTCGTTGACGAGGTCGTCCTCGATGCCCTGGATGAAGCAGGCATGCGGCTGCGGATGCTCGTAGGCCGAGGTCGAGGCCATGAGCTTACCGGTCTCGAAGTCCACATAATAATGTCCCTGGCTCGGGCCATCGATGCCGTAGGCCCAATGGAGCCCGGTATTGAACCACTGCGGGCTGTTGGGCGCCCCCATCTGCATGGCGAGCATGTAGCGGAGCTCGTCGAAGAAGGCCCGGGCGTCCTCCTCGCTCGAGAAGTAGCCGCCCTTCCAGCCCCAATAGGTCCAGGTCCCCGCCAGCCGGTCGAACACTTGGCGCGCGTCGGTCTCGCTGCCGTAGCGCTCCTTCTCCGGCAGGGCGGCAAGGGCCGCCTCGTCGGGAACCGAGCGCCAAAGCCATGACGGCACCGAGTTTTCCTCGACCTTCTTGGCCTTCGCCGGCACTCCGGCCTTCCTGAAATATTTCTGGGCGAGGATATCGGCCGCGACCTGGCTCCAATGCTCGGGAACCGTAAAGCGCTCGAGCGAGAACACCACCGAGCCGTCGGGGTTGCGGATCTCGCTGCCGCTCTCCCTGAAGGGGATGGTCTCGTAGGGCGATTTTCCAGCCTCGGTGAATTTTCTTTCGATTCGCATTGTTGCTCCCACCCCCGCAAATTCGGTCTGAAGTTGGCGAGCGCCGCGATCTGGGCGCGCAACCGACGAAGCTGACCCGATTCGCCGGCGTCATCAACATATATGCACCGACCCCTTACTTTACCACTAAAGGCTGTGAGGAGGAGGGGGCATGTGGTGTGGAAAGCCTGTGGACCGAGGCTGGATGGAACAGGCCTTTGGCGCTTCGCCTCCCGGCTCGGTGACCGATTTCGACCCCTTGATTCACCCGCTATTAACGACCCTCTCAGTAACCTGTTGATGCGGGCAAAAAGCCTCCTCCTCAGCGTAGGGTCGCGTTCCATGGGTCAGCATCGCGCGTTCGGCAAAGATCTCGACATGCTCCACGTCGCGGTCGTCGACAATCGGGCGCCGATGCTCCAAGCGATGCGGGCCATGCTCGCCGCGATCGGCGCCGGCCGGATCGATACGTACGATAATCCCGTTGAGGCGCTGGCCGCGATGCGGGAGACGCCTCCCGACCTCGTCCTCGCCGCGGCCGCCATGCAGCCGCTTACCGGTCCGGCCCTGCTCAGGGCCATGCGCCACGTCGAATCGGGACCCCTCTGCTTCGTCCCTGCCATGGTGACGAGCGCGAACGCCAAGCCGGCAGTGGTCGAGAGCGCGCTTCGGGCAGGGGCCCATCAGGTGCTCGTGCTGCCGACCTCGGCAAGCACGCTCTACCGCCGTCTCGATTGGCTGCTCAACGACGACAGGCCGTTCGAGCTCGTCGGCGAGCATTATCTCGTTTCGGGCATCGAGGAACGGCTGGCGCTCAGCATGCAGCGGCCGATCTACAGGCCAGCCTCGTTTTCTTCGCTCGCTGCGTCACCTTCCCCTGATGAGCCGCGTGAAACCACGCCGCTCGTGCAAAAGGTGCGCGTTGGCAGGGCTTGAGGCCCTTGGCTTTACAGGGGCGGGCTCAAGGCCCATAGTCCCGGCGCGAATAGCGGCTTCGAAGAACACGCGCCTCGATCGTTCATGGGAATTTTCACCGAGATCTTTGCCTGGTGGACCGGCAACACCATCGGCACGCGCGTCTTTACGTGGCGTAAGGGCGTGCGCGTCGGCGAGGACGACCTCGGCAACAGCTATTACAAGGAACGCAACGGCCCGCGCCGCTGGGTGATCTACCGTACGCTCGCCGAACCGTCGCAGATTCCGCCCGCTTGGCACGCCTGGCTGCATCACACCGTCGATGTGCCGCCGACCGAGGAGGAGTACCGCCCGAGGCCGTGGGAGAAGGCCCATCGCCCGAACATGACCGGCACCTACGAGGCCTACCGGCCTCCGGGCTCGACGCTGAGGCCCGACGTGCGGAAACCGCCGCTGGATTACGAGCCGTGGCAGCCGCGATGAAACGCGGGCCCGTGCCCGATGCCACCCCGCCCAAATCTGTGCAGCGCTGGTCGGCATCCGACTATGCGCGCAACGGCCGCTTCGTGCAGGAGCTCGCCGGCGCCGTGTTCGCCATGCTCGAGCCGCGGCCCGGCGAGCGCATCCTCGACCTCGGCTGCGGCGACGGCACGCTGACGGCGGAGATCAAGGCCTCCGGTGCCGATGTGCTCGGCGTGGACCTGAGCGACGAGCTGCTCGCTGTCGCCCGCATGAAAGGCCTGCGGGTCCGCAAAGTGGACGGCCATGCGCTCGACTTTTCCTCTGAGTTCGATGCCGTGTTCTCCAACGCGGCACTGCACTGGATGCGCAAGCCCGCGCTCGTCATCGCCGGCGTGGCCCGCGCGCTCAAGCCGCATGGCCGCTTCGTCGGCGAACTCGGCGGCCACGGCAATGTCGCGGCGATCGCGACCGCCATGCGCGCCATCGGCAAGGAGCGGAACGGAGATGCCGCGCTGGTCGCGCCCTGGTTCTTTCCGACCGTCGAGGAATATCGCGAACTGCTCACCGAAGGCGGCTTCATCGTGCGCGAGATCGCGCTCGTGCCGCGCCCGACCCCGCTCAAGACCGGGATGGAAGGCTGGCTCAGGACCTTCGGCCGGTCCTTCTTCGATCAGTTTGCGGAGCCTGAGCGGAGCGATGTCTTGGGCGAGGTCATCGAGCTGCTCAGGCCCTCGCTCTGCGATGAGAAGGGGGTATGGACGGCCGACCACGTCAGGTTGCGCTTCCGCGCCGAGCGGGCGGATTGAGAACGGCTGCCGCCACACCCATGCCCTAATGATGGACGACGGCTGTCCAGCTGGGCATGATCGGGCGCGAAGGGGAATTTCGCGATCCGCGTGAGGCCTGAAGGCAGGAGCGCACCGGGCGAGGCGAAATCGTGGCCGTTACAAGGTGTGCCGATGATGCAACGAGGTGAGACAGTTTCCCGGCGGAGAGCCGCCGCCGGCGTCTTTGTTTTTTCCGTCGCGGCTCTCTGCGCGCTCGCTTCGGCGCCGGCCCGCGCCGACGCCATCAAGAACCCGATCGCCGTGTTCGCCGCCCTCGACAAGGTGACCGGGCGCATCTCGCATCTTGAAATTCCCATCAACCAGACCGTCGAGTTCGGCGCCCTGAAGGTGACGCCACGGGTCTGCGATACCTCGCCGCCGACCGAGACGCCGCATACGACCGCCTTCGTCGAGGTCGACGAGACCAAGCTGTCGGGCGAGGTCGAACGCATCTTTACCGGCTGGATGTTCGCCGAGAGCCCGGGCCTTCACGCCGTCGAGCATCCCGTCTTCGACGTTTGGCTCACGAGCTGCAAGACGCCTTCGGGGTCCACGTCCTCGGCGAGCAACCAGAACGCACCTTCGCCCGCGCCTGCCGCCGGCGGAACGCCGGCGCCTCCGCCTGAGGCAGCGCCTCCGGCGACCGGCGCTGCCGCCGCGCCCCCTCCAGCCGAAGCGCCGCCCGCCGATGCAGCGCCCGCCGAAGAGGAGGAAGTGCTGCCTTGGGCCACCAAGCCGCCCGCCAACGCCGCCTCCAAGCAACGTTGAAATTCCTGACGGCTCACCTCGATCGCGCCGAACTTCGCGAGGTGACCGGTCACGAACTGCGTGTCGAGCAGGGTGAAGCCGCCATATTTCAGCCGCGCCACGAGATAGACAAGGGCAATCTTGCTCGCATCCCGCATGCGCGAGAACATGCTCTCGCCGAAGAAGGCGCGGCCCAAATGTACGCCGTAAAGCCCTCCGGCAAGCTCGCCGTTCTTCCACACCTCGATCGTATGGCAATGGCCGAGCGCGAACAGTTCGCGATAGAGGCACCTGATCCGCCCGTTGATCCAGGTCGAGCGGCGCCCTGAGCGCGGCGCGGCGCAGCCCTCGATCACGCCCTCAAAATCGTTGTCGACCTTAACCTCGAACCCGCCCTGCCTGATGGTGCGGGCGAGCCGCCGCGGCACATGCATGCGGTCGAGGGGGAGGATGCCGCGCCGCTCCGGCTCGATCCAGTAGAGCGCGTTGTCGTCGGCGCTCTCCGCCATGGGGAAGATCCCGCACGCATAGGCCTTGAGCAGGACCTGCGGCGTGATCTCGATCATGACGTCGTCGATTGAGGTCATCCGTTACGGGCCGCGCTTCCCTTGCTTGGCGAGATGCTTCTCGAGCCAATGGATGTCGTAATTGCCGTCGACGATGTCGGCCTCGCCGATCAGCGCGTTGAACAGCGGGATCGTGGTCTCGATGCCGTCGACGACGAACTCTCCGAGCGCCCGCTTGAGCCGCATCAGACATTCGTTGCGGGTGCGGGCATGCACGATGAGCTTGCCGATCAGACTGTCATAATAAGGCGGGATGGTGTAGCCGGCATAGGCGCCCGAATCGACCCTCACGCCCAGGCCCCCGGGCGGGTGGAAATGGGTGATGGTGCCGGGCGATGGCCTGAACGTGACCGGGTTCTCGGCGTTGATGCGGCACTCGATCGCGTGCCCGTTGAAGCGCACGTCCTCCTGCCGGAGCGAGAGCGGGGCGCCGGCCGCGATTCTGATCTGCTCGATCACGAGGTCGAGTCCGGTGATCATCTCGGTAATGGTGTGCTCGACCTGGAGGCGCGTGTTCATCTCGATGAAATAGAACTGGCCGTCCTCGTAGAGAAACTCGACGGTGCCGACCCCGCGATAGCGGAGTTCGCGCATCGCCGTGGCCACCGTCTCGCCGATCCTGGCGCGCTCGCTCGCGTTGAGCGCGGGCGAGGGGGCCTCCTCCCAGAGTTTTTGGTGGCGCCGCTGGAGCGAGCAGTCGCGCTCGCCAAGATGGATGGCGTTGCCTTGTCCGTCGGCGAGTACCTGCACCTCGATGTGGCGCGGGCGGGTAAGATATTTTTCGAGATAGACCGTGTCGTCGCCGAAGGCGGCGCGGGCCTCGTTGCGGGCGGTCTGCAGCGCCGGCTCGAGCTGGCTCTCGTCGAGCGCGAGCTTCATCCCTCGGCCGCCGCCGCCGGCCGAGGCCTTGACGATGACGGGATAGCCGATATCGCGGGCGAACCCCCTGGCGTCCTCGATGCTGGCGACCGGACCGGAGCCCGGCACCACGGGAATGCCTAGACTGCGCGCCGTGTCCTTGGCCACGATCTTGTCGCCCATCAGCCTGACATGTTCGGCGGTCGGGCCGATGAAGGTGATGTCGTGCTCTTCGAGGATTTCGGCGAAGCGGGCATTCTCGGCGAGGAAGCCGTATCCCGGATGCACGGCGTCGGCGCCGGTAATCTCGCAGGCCGCCACGATCGAAGGGATGTTCAGGTAGCTTTCCTTCGAGGGTGGCCCCCCGATGCACACGCTCTCGTCGGCGAGCCGCACATGCATGGCGTCGGCGTCGGCGGTCGAATGGACCGCCACGGTCGCGACCCCAAGCTCCTTGCAGGCCCGTTCGACGCGAAGCGCGATCTCTCCCCGGTTGGCGATGAGGATCTTGTCGAACATCCGAGTGCTAGCGCGGCTCGATCACCGCCAGCGGCTCGCCATATTCGACCGGCTGGCCGTCCTCGACCAGAATGGCGATCACCGTGCCGGCGCGTGGGGCGGGTATCTGGTTCATGGTCTTCATCGCTTCGATGATGAGGATGGTCTGGCCGGCCGCCACCCGCGCGCCGACCTCGACGAAGGGAGGGGCGCCCGGTTCGGGCGAACGATAGGCGGTGCCGACCATCGGCGAGGTGACGGTCCCGGGATGGACGACCGTTTCCTCCTGGCGCGAGGTCTGGCGGCTGGTGGTCGTCGCCGCCCGAGCGGGCTGCTGTTCGCGCGTTTCGCGTGAGCCGCTGTCGGTGGTGGTGAGCGTGGTGGTGAGATTGACCCCGCGCGCCACCCTGATCCGCTTTCCCTCCTGCTCGAGCTCGATTTCGGTGAGGCCTGTCTCCTCGAGCAGGTCGGCAAGCTCGCGGATCAACTGTTTGTCGAAGGAGACCGGATTGCCACCGGGCGCTGGTGTCTTGTCATCAGCCATCAGCTCGGCCTCTTGTTCTTGATCAGCCCCGCGAGCGCTTCGATGGCGAGTTCGTAGCCTGCCGCGCCGAACCCGCAGATCACGCCCTTAACGGCCTTGGAAATGTACGAATGATGGCGGAACGGCTCGCGCGTGAAAATATTGGACAAATGCACCTCGACGGACGGGACCTGGCAGGCCAGCAAGGCATCGAGCATGGCGATCGACGTGTGGGTAAAGGCGCCGGCGTTGACGATCAGCCCCGACGCACCGGTTCTTGCCTCCTGGATCCAAGCCACTAACTCCCCCTCATGGTTACTCTGGCGAAAGTCTATCGCAAGTCCGAGCGCCTTGGCCTTCGCCTCGCATTTCGCCTTGATGTCGTCGAGCGTATCCTTCCCGTAAATCTCGGGCTCACGGGTCCCAAGCAGGTTGAGATTGGGACCGTTCAAGACAAAGATCGGTTTGGCCATGACAAGTGCGCGGCGCCTGATGGGCCGGGGCGCGCGAGCTGGGCCAACGCGCCGCGGCGGACGAGACGGGCCCCTTTATCAGCTTTTCCACCTTTCGGCCAAGCTAAAGGGGCTCGTCCTCTTACCATCCCGGCCCGTCAGCAGGTTGCCGTGCAGCCCTTCTCGCGGATTTCGCCGACGTTCTTGGTGAGCTGATCGTAAAGGTCGTCCGGAGCGCCGGGGATCGTGTGGTCCCCGATAAGAAAGAGCGGCGTGCCCTGGAGCCCGAGCTTCTGGGCAAGGTCCTTGGCCTGATCGAGCGACTTTTGGATGTCTGGATCGGTCATGTCCTTTTCGAGCTGAGCCACGTCGAGACCAAGCTCGTTAGCGACGCGCAGCGCCTTTTCCTTGTCGGCTTTGCCGGGTTCGCTGAACAACTTCTGGTGCATTTCGAAATATTTGCCCTGCTTGTGGGCGGCGAGCGCGGCCTTGGCCGCGGCCTCTGAATCCTCGCCGAAGATCGGCAGCTCCTTCAGCACGACCCTGACCTTCTTGTCGCTGTCCACGAGCTTGACCACGTCGGGCATCGCCCGGCGGCAATAGCCGCAATTGTAGTCGAAGAACTCGACCACGCTCACATCGCCGTCGGGGTTGCCGGCGACGAAGGCGAGCGGCGAACGGAAGATGGCGTCGGCATTCTCGCTGATGACTTTCTGTTGCTTAGCGGCTTGCTCGGCGGCCTGGCGCTTATCGAGCTCGGTCGTCATCTCGACCAGGACCTCGGGGTTTTTGGTGAGATAGTCGTGGACGACGTCGACGATCTGCTTCTCCTCGATCGCATTGCCGGTGGCGGCCAGCATGCCGGGCGCCGCGCGGAGTATGATGAAGAGGGTGGCAACGGTCACGACCGCCGCCACGGCGGCAGCCACAAGCGCGGTCAGGAGGCCTGATTTGGGGGTCATACTTACCATCTCCGGGATGAAAATCAGTCGGTGCGCGGCACTTCGAAAGCAAGAATATCGTCGGCCTTGATCCAGTTCGGCGTGCCGTCCACGAACCCGGCCTTGGCGCGTTTGGCCTGCTGTTTGGCAAGCTTAAGCTGACCTTCATAGAAATAGGCCTCGGCCGATGCAAGCTCGGCCTGCGCCAGAAACTCCTTCTTGGCGCCGGCCGCCTGGGCCATGTCAGCCTTGCGTGCATAGGCCGCGGCGATTTGCCGATAGCCCATGGCCGAGGAATCCTCGCGCGCAAGCGCCGTGCGCAAGTTGGTGATTGCCTCATCGACCAGCTTCGCATCGTTGGTGCCGAGCAACGCCTGGCCGAGCATCACGCGGATGAGCGGCTCATTGGGCGCGAGGCTCACCGCCTGACGCAGCGGTGCGACCGCGGCCGCCGCATTGCCGCTCTCGAACAGGAACTGACCCTTGATCTCGTAGAAGTAAGGCCAGTTCGGCTGCGCCGCGATCAGTGCATCGATCAGCGGAATGGCCGCCTTCACCCCGGACTTGCGATAGGTCGCGATGGCGCGGGCATATTGCGCGGGAAGCGACTGATCGGTCTGCGGGTAACGGTTGAACAGGACGTCGGGCGGATCGAGGAAGCCGTAGAGCTTGGCCTTGACCAAGTCGTGGCGGAACTGAAGCTCCGGCGGATCGACGGCATTGTAGTAGGGGCTCGACGTCACAAGCTCGCGCAACTGGATGAGGCGCTGCTGCGGCAGCGGGTGGCTCTGGAGATAGGGGTTGATGCCCTGCACCCCGATGAGCTTGGTCGCCATGTTCTCGAAGCTCTCGAGCATGCCGCGCCCGGATTGGTGGGTGGCATTGAGGAATTTCACGCCGGCTTGGTCGGCCGAAGACTCTTCGTCCTGCTGGTAGGCAAGGAGGCTCCGCATGGCCGCGTCCTGACCGCCGTAGGCAACGCCCATCCCCGCCTGCCCAAGACCGGGCGCGCCGCCGAAAGCGCCTGCCGCCATGGCCGCCAGCCCGAGCAGTTGCAGCATCAGCGCCGCGGATTTCGCACGCGCCAATTGGGCGCGCAGCCGCGCCAGATGGCCGCCGACAATATGGCCGCTTTCGTGCGCGATAACGCCGATCACCTGGTTCGGTGTCTTGGCCTCCATCAGCGTGCCGGCGTGAATGAACATATTGTGCCCGTCGACGACGAAGGCGTTGAAGCTGCGGTCGTTGACGATGTGGATCTGTATGGCCTGCGATCCCAAGCCCGCCGCCTCGAAGATCGGCTTGGCATAGGTGCGGATCAAAGCCTCGGTCTCGGCATCGCGGATCATCCCGGCGGCGTCGGCCGTCGTCGAGCTGAGGAGAACCGCGGCAAGTCCGCCGAGGAGGCTCGCGCGAACATGCTTGTGCGCTCGCTTGAGGGGAGATGGAGCCAGGAGAGGCATGGCCGCTTGATCGTATAGGCTTGCTAGGATCGGTTACAGATGCCGATAACCGCGCCATCTTGGCGCCCTGGCCAGGCTGGCAAGCCCCTCCAGCCATGTCCTTGCCAAACAACGATTGATTGGCGTTTGAATGCGGCGACAACGTGACGAGTGCGCTTGGCTGGACTTTAACGATCGGTCATGAGTCGGCGATGAACGAGCCGCTGCCAAGTCTGAAAGGGCTCCCCCGCGCGCTTGCCCGGCGCAGCGCCATTGATCCCTTCATCGTTATGGACGTGATGGGCGAAGCGAACGCGCGCGAACAGGCGGGGGCCGACATCATCCATATGGAAGTCGGCCAGCCGGGGACGCCGGCGCCGCGCGCCGCGCGCGAGCGGGCGGCGAAAGCCCTCGCCAACGACCGGCTCGGCTACACGGAGGCGCTCGGTCTTCCCCGCCTCAGGGAGGCGATCGCCCGCTATATGAGCGAACGCTACCGGATCGCCGTGAGCGCGGAACGCGTCGTGGTCACGTCGGGCTCATCGGCCGGCTTCGTGCTCGCCTTTCTTGCCTTGCTCGACACGGGCGAATCGCTCGGCCTGCCGTCGCCCGGTTATCCCTGCTACCGCCAGATCCTCAAAGCCGTGGGGGCGAGGCCGCGCCTGATCGAGACCAACGGGCAGGGGCGCTGGATCCCGACGATATCCGATGTCGAGGCGCTCAAGGCCGAGGGCGCCGCAGGACTCCTCCTTGCGAGCCCCAACAATCCGACCGGCACGATGGCGCTGCCCGGCCGGCTCGCGGAGCTTGCCCGCGCCTTGAAGCGCGAGCGTCTCTGGCTGATCGCCGATGAAATTTATCACGGGCTCGAATATGACGCTCCGGCCGACACCGCGCTCGCTCACTCCGACGAGGCGATCGTAGTCAACAGCTTCTCCAAATATTTCAGCATGACCGGCTGGCGGATCGGTTGGCTCGTCGTGCCCGAAGCGCTCATTCGTCCGATCGAACGGCTTGCGCAGAATCTCTACATCTCGCCCTCGGCGATCGCCCAGGAAGCGGCGATCGGCGCCTTCGACGGCATCGAGGAGCTCGAAGCGATCAAGCGGGGCTATGCGCGCAACCGCGCCATGCTGCTCGAGGAGCTGCCGCGCGCGGGGCTCACCTCGATCCTTCCCGCCGACGGCGCGTTCTATCTCTATGCCGAGGTAACGCGCTTCGGCGCCGACAGCGAAGCCTTCGCCAAGGCGATGCTGAGGGAGATCGGGGTCGCGATTACGCCCGGCATCGACTTCGATCCCGAGCATGGCCGGAGCTACGTGCGCTTCTCCTACGCCGGGCCGGAGGCCGACATGCGCGAGGCCGCGCGGCGGATCGCATCCTGGCTCAAGGGGAAATAGAAAAGCGCCGGCGAGCGGCGCTTTCCTTGAGGGCTTATCGCCGCCACCAGCCGCGGCGCGGTGGTCCGGCGGCCTGCTCGGGCTCGGCTTCCGGCGTCGGGGTCGCCATGGACTCGCGCGCAGCCTCTTCATCTGCCGTGGCTCGGCCGAACAGAGGCTTGGGCTCGCGCCGGCCCGGCGCCTCTTCCTCGCGCGGAATATGGTCTTCGATCTGAGGCTTGAACTGTGGCGCCTCCGCCTCGGAACGCTCCTCACGCGCCTCTCTTGACGTGGGCCTGCTCGGCGCCTCGGCCGGCGATGATGCACTGTGCCAATCGCCTTGGCCTTGGGCCTCGGTGCCGACGCGTTCCTGACGGCCTCTGCCACGTCGCCCCCCGCGACGGCCTCTGCGGCGCCCCTTGCGCTGTTGTCCGCCTCCCTCGCCAGGCTCGGAGGTCCGCGCCTCGGAGACCTTGGCCTCCTCGGCGGCGAGGTCAGCCTCGTCCTCCTCGGCCTCGAGCCTCTCATGCGGCTCTCTTTCCGCTTGCGGCAAGCGATGGCCCTCGGCGCCGACCTCGCCATGACGCTTGCGGCGCCTGCGCCGCCCGCGGCGGCCGCGCTGCTCGCCTTCGTTTTCGCCTGTGCTTGCCGGTTGATGAGCGTGCGGCGCGGAGGCTTGCGCCCCCTCCGCCGGGAGCTCGCGATGGTGCGCCCAGTCCATATGCACGACCGGGTTCTCGCCCTCGAGCATGGCGCCCTCGGATCCCCGCTCGATCACGAATTGCGAGACATGCATGTCCTCATCGGCGGTGACGGTGATGGGGATGCGGTAGCGCGCCTCGATGTCCTTCAGATGCGCGCGCTTCTGGTTGAGGATATAGAGCGCGACCTCGACTGCCGTGGTGGCGACGAGCGGCACCACGCCGTCGGTGATCAGCCGGTCCTCGATCGAGCGCAGGATGTCGAGCGCGACCGATTCAACGCTTCGCACGATGCCCGTGCCGGTGCACATCGGGCACGGCTTGGTCGAGCCTTCGAGCATCCCGGGGCGCAAACGCTGGCGCGACATTTCCAGCAGGCCGAAATGGCTGATGCGCCCGACCTGGATGCGCGCGCGGTCGTGGCGGAGCGCCTCCTTGAGCCGCCGCTCGACCAGCCGGTTATTGCGCCGCTCGTCCATGTCGATGAAATCGATGACGATGAGTCCGGCAAGGTCGCGCAGGCGGAGCTGACGCGCGATCTCCTCCGCCGCCTCGAGGTTGGTCTTGAGCGCGGTGTCTTCGATATTGTGCTCGCGCGTCGCCTTGCCGGAGTTCACGTCGATCGAGACGAGGGCCTCGGTCTGGTTGATGACGATATAGCCGCCCGACTTCAGCACCACTTGCGGCGAGAACATCGCCGCAAGCTGACGCTCCACCTGGTAGCGGATGAAGATCGGCTCGGGCTCCTTGTACGGCTTCACGTTCTTGGCATGGCTCGGCATGAGCATGCGCATGAAGTCCTTGGCCTCGCGATAGGCCTCGTCGCCCGCGACCAGCACCTCGTCGATGTCCTTGTTGTAGAGGTCGCGGATCGAGCGCTTGATCAGGCTGCCTTCCTCGTAGACGAGGGCTGGCGCCGTCGATTTCAGGGTGAGATCGCGCACGTTCTCCCACAGCCTGAGCAGATAGTCGTAGTCGCGCTTGATCTCGGTCTTGGTGCGCTGGGCGCCCGCCGTGCGGATGATGAGCCCCATGCCTTCCGGCACTTCGAGTTCGCCCGCGATCTCGCGCAGGCGTTTGCGGTCGGTCGGGTTCGTGATCTTGCGCGAGATGCCGCCGCCGCGGGCGGTGTTGGGCATGAGCACGGTGTAGCGGCCGGCGAGCGACAGATAGGTGGTAAGCGCGGCGCCTTTATTGCCGCGCTCTTCCTTCACCACCTGTACGAGGATGATCTGGCGGCGCCTGATCACCTCCTGGATCTTGTAGGGACGGCCCCGGCGCCGTCGCGGCCGCTCGGGCAATTCTTCGAGCGCGTCCTCCGAGCCGACCGATTCGACGGTCTCCTCGACGGCCGCCTCGCCGTTTCCTTCTTTGAGGGCGACGGGCTGCCCGACGATCTCGGCGGCCTCCACCTCATCGTCGTCCTCCTCGACCTCCTCGACCAACCCGTGAGGGGTACGCAATTCCGCGTCCTCGCCCTCGGCCTTCTCGTCCATTGGGGGCGTGCTCTCGGCATCGAGTTCGTCGGCCGGCTCTGCCGGCTCGGACACTTCGTGCACGAGTTCGCTCGCTTCCATCGCGACGGAGGGCGCTGGATCGTCCTCGCGCGGCGTCGTGTCGATCTCGTCCTCGACCTCGAACTTGGCGAGTCCGACGACCGGCTCGGCCTCCTGCGCTAAAGGCCGTTCGGCGTCTCGGCGAGCCTCGCCGCCGTGACGGCCTCTTCCTCTGCGCCCCCTGCGCCGGCGCCGCCCTGCGGCGGCCTCGTCCTCGGCGGCCTCGGCGGCCGAGGCGCGGCTTTCTTCCTCGGCCTCGGCCTCGAGCAGCGCCTGACGGTCCGCGACAGGGATCTGGTAATAGTCGGGGTGAATTTCCGAAAAGGCCAGGAAACCGTGGCGGTTTCCGCCGTAATCGACGAACGCCGCCTGTAACGACGGCTCTACGCGCGTAACTTTGGCGAGATAGATATTGCCGCGGAGCTGCTTCTTACTCGCTGATTCGTAGTCAAATTCCTCGACGCGATTGCCCTTTACTGCAACCACCCGGGTCTCCTCCGGATGCGCCGCATCGATCAGCATTTTGCTTGCCATTTTGTGCGTTCTCCGGCGCTGGGGCCGAGGAAAGCGGGGTGACCCGCCGTTCCGGGTTCGCGCCCAAGGCCCGCGCGCGCCAATGACCAATAGACCATGATTCTCTGCAACGACCCACGACAAGCCCGGTCCCGGGCCCGAAGGGTACGGCCGACGACGGCCGCCAAGGGGTCAGCACTCGATAAGAAGTCTCGGAAATTCCGAGACTTAGTCGATACTGCTGACCCTGCATCGCAATCCTCACCACCGCGCTCGTGCCGCGGCTTCGAGAGTTCCATCTGGCGGCCGCTGTCACCAGGCCGCCACTTCGTTCTGCGTCCTCGCCGATTCTTAAAGAGAGCAAGGTCGCGGGGAAACAAATCCGCCCGTCTCGCCGTTTTGGCGTCCAGGGCTCTGGCTCACGTGAGCCTGCCTCTTATTACGGGTATGGCGGGAGATTTGGCAAGCCTCGGATGTCGCTTGCCCTCAGTGGCGTCAAAACCGTCGCTTAACCTCGCGTGGTTAAGATTTGCATCGGTTCGGACCTATTTTGGCGCAAGATCGCCGGACGGACGGGGCATTGGCCGCCGCGAGCAAGATTCGAGGGTCGGGTAGAGGGGAGGGATGTCTAGTCTGCGTATCCGGGCTGCGCTCCCGCGCACGGCCGCCTGCGTCGTCCTCGCCATTCTCATGGTCATCGGCTCGGCGCATGCCGAGACGAAGCCTACCATCGCGAAGGACGCCCGCCTCGCCGGAGACCATGAGCGCACGCGCTTCATTGCCGACCTGTCGCGGAAGGTCGACGTCCACGTCTTTGCGCTGGCAAGCCCCTATCGCGTGATCGTCGATGCGCCCGACGTCAGCTTCCAGATGCCGGACGGCATCGGTAAGGAGAAGAGGGGGCTGATCACCGCCTATCGCTACGGTCTGTTCGCCCCCGGCAAGTCGCGCATCGTCATCGATGTTGCCGGCCCCTTCCTCATCGATAAGGCCTTCGTGCTCGAGCCGCGCGACGACCAGCCGGCGCGGCTCGTCGTAGACCTCGTCCCGACCGACGAGAAGACGTTCCAGGCGAAGCTGAAAGAAACCAAGCCTCCCGAAGAAGCGACCCCCGCTGCGCTGCCGATGCCGCCAGCGCCGGTCCGGGCGCCCAATGCGAAGCCGGTCATCGTACTCGATCCCGGGCACGGCGGCATCGATCCCGGCACGAGCAGCGCCGACGGCGTGACGGAAAAAACCGTCGTGCTCGCCTTCGCCAAAACGCTGAAGGCGAAGCTCGAAGCGACCGGCCGCTACGACGTTTATCTCACCCGCGAGGACGACACCTTCCTGCCGCTGCGGGAGCGCGTCGAGTTCGCGCAGAAGAGGGGCGCGAACCTCTTCCTCTCGATCCACGCCGACTATTTTCCGCAAGCGCCCGAGAAAGCCACCGGCGCGACCGTTTATACCTTGTCCGAGGAGGCTTCGGACAACGAGGCGAAGGAGCTTGCCACCAAGGAAAACTTCTCCGATGCGCTCGCCGGCGTCGCTCTGCCGAGCGACTCCGACGAGGTGGTGGCCAATATCCTGATCGATCTTGCCCAGCGCGAGACGCAGAACCGGTCGACCGTCTTCGCCCGCTCCATCGTTGGCGAGCTCGCCGGAAACCTGCACACGAAAAAAATGCGGTCTGCCGGCTTTCGGGTGCTTAAGGCGCCCGACGTGCCGTCGGTCCTGCTCGAGCTCGGCTTCCTCTCCAATCCCGACGACGAGAAGCACCTCGTGTCAGACGACTGGCGCGATCGCATGAGCAACTCTCTGGCCGAGGCCATTGACGGCTATTTCGCCAAGCGCATCGCCCGCGCTCCCTTCTGAGGCGCGGTTCACTCCTCGAAGTGCCTTGCCCTCGCGCTTATCCCCGGCCCCGAAACCTCGGTTAGACTGACATCACCTCGTCCGTTGAGGGGCGCGCTCATGAGGCGTCATGACCAGCGGGACGGGGTGCGGCGCCCCGCGGGTTCATGCACGC
>NZ_DASRGO010000025.1:0-35471 GCF_035650995.1 Methyloceanibacter sp.
AGGTTCGGCGGGGAGCTTACCCGCATCGCGGTGGCGCGCGCCGACGCGGTCGGCGGCAAGTTGGGGTGGCGCACGGCTCTGCCGGTCACGCAATTCAGGTGGATCAAGCCATGATCGTCGCAGGCATCGGCTGCCGCAAAGGTGCTTCGCAAGCCGAGGTCGAAGCGGCGATCGACGAGGCGTTCGCGCAAGCGAAGCGCGGGCGCGAGACGCTTCGCCTCATCGCCACCTCTGACGGCAAGGGGAACGAACCCGGGATCGTGGCGGCCGCGGAAGCGCGCGGCGTGCCGCTCCTGCGCGTTTCGCCCGCGGATCTCGAGGCGGCGGGAACACGGACGCAGTCCTTTTCCCCGCGGGTGAAGGCGCTTGTCGGGGTGCCGTCGGTGGCGGAGGCCGCGGCGCTCGCGGCGGGAGGGCCTAAGGCCACGCTCCTCCTGCCACGTATCGCGGTCGGGCCGGTCACCTGCGCACTCGCCGACACGAACGCGTCATGACAGTGCATTTCATCGGCGCGGGTCCCGGCGCTCCCGACCTCATCACGGTGAGGGGGCGCGAGTTGATCGCCCGCTGCCCGGTCTGCCTCTATGCCGGCTCGATCGTTCCGCGCGAGCTTCTCGCCTATTGCCCGGACGGCGCGCGGATCGTCGACACGGCGCCGATGGCGCTCGAGGAGATCGAGGCCGAGTTCGTCGCAGCGCACGAGAAGGGACAGGACGTGGCGCGGCTCCAGTCCGGAGACCTCTCGGTGTTCAGCGCGCTCGCCGAGCAGTTGCGGCGGCTCGAAGCGCACGGCATTCCCTATACGCTGACGCCGGGCGTGCCGGCTTTCGCCGCGGCGGCGGCGGCGCTCGGGCGCGAGCTGACCGTTCCCGAGGTGGCACAGAGCGTCGTGCTCACGCGCGTGGGGGGTCGCGCCTCGCGCATGCCGGAAGGCGAGCGCCTTGCCGCGTTCGCCGCGACCGGCGCGACCCTCGCCATCCACCTTGCCATCCATGTCCTCGACAAGGTGGTCGAAGAGCTCATCCCGCTTTACGGCCCCGACTGCCCGGCGGCGGTGGTCGCCGACGCGAGCCGACCGAACGAAAAGGTCGTGCGCGGAACGCTCGGGGATATCACAGCCAAGGTCGCGGCCGATCCGATCGAGCGTACCGCGCTCATCCTGGTCGGCCGGGCGCTCGCGGCCGAGGACTTCCGCGAGAGCGCGCTCTATAACGTCGATTATCGCCGCCGCTTCCGCGGAGGCGCGGCATGAGCGGGCGCGAACGGCGCGCGCCCCACGAGGCGTCCCTCGCGATCGAATACCGCGATCTCGATCTCTATAGATCTGCCGGCGACGGCGGCTTGAGCCGTCGCTTGCGCCGCGCGCGCGACCGCATCGCCAAGTGGGATGCCAGCCTGCTCGGCATGGGCGAAGGCCTCGGCCGCCGTGTTCGAAGCGAGGATGCGCGCGGCAAGCGCTCCGGAGCCGCCAGCGCTCTCGGCAAGGGCGGCGAGGACGTTAAGATCGACCTGGCCGCGGCGCGAATGAAGATCGAGCAGGCCTTGTGCGAGCTTCGTCATCTTGCCGACGCCGCCTGCGATGGTGACGCGCGGAACGGGGTGGCTGCGCACATATTTCAGCATACCGCCGGCGAAGTCGCCCATGTCGATCAGCGCCGTCTCGGGCAGCCCGTAAAGCTTCTGCACCGCGGCTTCGGAGGTCGAGCCAGTCGCGCCGGCGATATGGGTGAGGCCTGCGGCGCGGGCGACGTCGATGCCCTGATGGATCGAGGCGATCCAGGCAGCGCAGGAATAGGGCACGACGATTCCCGTCGTGCCGAGGATCGAGAGGCCGCCCACGATGCCAAGGCGCCCGTTGAGCGTCTTGGCGGCGAGCGCCTCCCCGCCGGGGATCGCGATCTCGATCTCGATGTCGCCGTCGTCGCCGTGCGCGGCGGCAACCTCTGCGATCGCTGCGCGCATCATCTGGCGCGGCACGGGATTGATGGCAGGCTCGCCGGGCGGAACGGGGAGGCCGGGCTTGGTCACCGTGCCCACGCCTTCGCCAGCGCGGAAGGTGACGCCGCTTCGCCTAGGCCCTCGCCTCACCGTGGCGAGGATCAGCGCGCCGTGCGTCACGTCGGGGTCGTCGCCGGCGTCTTTCACCACGCCGGCCGTGGCGAAGCCATCGCCGATCTCAGTCTTGGCGATGCTGAATGCCGGTCGGCCGCCGCCCGGAAGCGTGACCTCGACCGGATCCGGGAAAGAGCCGGTGAGAAGCGCGGTATAGGCCGCCTTGGCCGCAGCGGTGGCGCAGGTGCCCGTGGTCCAGCCGCGGCGGAGGGGAGGCGCATGTCCTGGCATGCCCTCCGCTATAGAGCGGCGCGGGCCGATCGTCACGGCTTGAGGTCAGTGCCATGAGCGCGCGCGGGCTGATCGTGTCTGCCCCCCGCTCCGGCGCCGGCAAGACGACGGTAGTGCTCGCGCTCATTTCGGCCCTTTCCCGGCGGGGGATCAGGGTCAAGGCCGCCAAGGCCGGACCCGATTATATCGACCCCGCCTTTCACGAGGCGGCGACGGGGCGCCAAAGCGTCAATCTCGACAGCTGGGCCATGCCCCCGGCCTTGCTCGAAGCGCTCTTCGCCGAGGCGGCGGCCGATGCCGAGCTGATCGTCGTCGAAGGGGTGATGGGCCTGTTCGACGGGATCGAAGCGCCGCGCGGGCGGAGCGGGGCCACGGCCGATCTCGCCGCCCGCTTCGGGCTCCCGGTTCTGCTCGTGCTCGATGTCGCGGGACAATCGCAGTCGGCCGCGGCGCTCGTACGCGGCTTCGCCGCTCACGACCCTGAGGTCAAGATCGGCGGGGTGGTTCTGAACAAGGTCGGCAGCGAGCGGCATTTGCGGCTCGTCTCGGATGCCATCGCGGATCTCGGCGTTTTCGTGCTCGGCGCGATCGGCCGCGACGCATCGCTCGCTCTGCCCGAGCGCCACCTCGGACTCGTGCAGGCGAGCGAGCACGGTGACCTCGACGCGCGATTTGGCCGTCTCGCCGATCTCGCCGAGCGGCATCTCGATCTCGACGGCATCATTGCCATTGCCTCGGTTCCCCGGCTCGGACCCGCGCAAGGCGCGGTCGCCGTCAGGCCGCCCGGTGCGCGCATCGCGCTCGCGCGGGACGACGCCTTCACCTTCACCTATCCGCACCTCCTCTCAGGGTGGCGGCGCGCAGGGGCCGAGGTCGTTACCTTCTCTCCGCTTGCCGACGAACCGCCGCCAGAGGACTGCGACATCTGCTGGCTCCCCGGCGGATACCCTGAGCTGCATGCAGGCCGGCTCGCAACGGCGCATCGCTTTCGTGATGGGCTCACGCGGTTCGCGGCGACGCGCAAAGTTCATGGCGAGTGCGGCGGGTACATGGTGCTCGGCGAGAGCCTCGAAGACGTGGATGGCGTGAGCCACGCCATGGCCGGGCTCCTCGGCCATTCGACGAGCTTCGCCAAGAAGATGCTCCATCTCGGCTATCGCGAGGCTCATCTTCTTGCCGACAGCCCGCTCGGGCCCGAAGGGTCAACCGTGCGGGGGCATGAGTTCCACTACGCATCGCTGGCAGCGACCGGAAACGATAGGCCGTTCGCCGAAATCAAGGACGCGCAGGGCCAGATGCTCGGCAGGACAGGCGGCCGGCGCGGCAACGTTACAGGCACGTTCTTCCACGCCATCGCCTCGGTGTAAGCCTCATGTTCGCGAGAGATGGTTCAGCCATCCTTCCCGGACACGCGCGCCTCGGCGAAGGTCGCCATGCCGGTATGGCAGGCGAGTGCCGCGCGCAGCACGAGCACGGCAATCGCAGCGCCCGAGCCCTCGCCGAGCCGCATGCCGAGATCAAGCAGCGGGCTGAGCTCAAGCTCCTGCAGCAGGAAGCGGTGGCCCGACTCGGCCGACATGTGGCCCGCGAGCGTATGATCGAGCGCGTCACTGCGGAGCTTTTTCAGCGGCGCGACGGCCGCCGTCGAGACAAAGCCGTCGATGAGGACCGGAACGCGCCGGTGCCGCGCCGCAAGGCAGGCGCCGAGGATGGCGGCAAGTTCCCGCCCGCCGAGCGCCGCAGCGAGCTTGAGCGGGTCGTCGAGCACGGCCGCATGGCGCTTGAGGCCTTGATCGATCGCCCCCTGCTTCCGCCTCAAGCCGGCCTCATCGACGCCGGTGCCGCGGCCGGCGAAGCGCGGCCCGCCTCCGCCGAAGAGCGCGGCGGAGACCGCGGCAGCCGCCGTCGTGTTGCCGATGCCCATTTCGCCGAGCACGACGAGGTCTGCGTCGGGCGACAGCGCGTCGTAGCCCGCGGCCGCCGCCTCCAGAAACTCCGCTTCGTCCATCGCCGGCGCTTCGGTGAAGTCGCGGGTCGGCCGGTCGAGGTCGAGCGCTATGACGCGAAGCTCGGCGCCGACCACATGCGCGAGCTGGTTGATGGCGGCGCCCCCGGCGGCGAAATTTGCCACCATCTGCGCCGTTACCTCGGCCGGGTAGGCCGACACCCCTTGCGCCACGACGCCGTGATTGCCGGCGAAGACGAGGAACTCGATCGCCTCGAGCCGCGGCGGACTCATACCCTGCCAGCGTGCCAGCCACTCGACCGCCTCTTCAAGGCGTCCCAGGCTTCCGGGCGGCTTGGTGAGCGTCCCCTCGCGGGCCGCGACCCGAGCTGCTGCCGCCTCGTCGCCGGAGGGCAGATCGAGACATGCCGCTCTAAGATCGGCAAATGAGGCGAAGCTGGTCATTTTTCGAGTAGAATGCGGGCTCAAGGGAGGGACAGACGCATGACAACCGCCATTTCGCCACGGGCCCTTAGCACGGAGCTTTTGACGGGCCTAGCCTTCTGCACGCGCCTTCCCCTCTTCGGCCGCACACCCGCAACGGGCGGTGACTTGGCGCGGGCGAGCTGGAGCTTTCCGGTCGTCGGCGCCGGAATCGGACTGCTCGCCGGTCTCATCTATTGGATCAGCTTCAGGCTCGATTTGAGCCCGTTCGTCTCGGCCCTGCTCGCTGTCGCCACCACCATGCTCGTCACGGGCTGCCTGCACGAGGATGGGCTCGCCGATACCGTCGATGGCTTCGGCGGCGGCAAGACGCGCGAAGAAAAGCTCGAGATTATGCGCGACAGCCGGGTCGGCGCCTACGGCACCTGCGCGCTCGTGTTTTCGATCTTGTTCAAGACGGGCGCGATCTCGAGCCTCGGCGATCCGTCGCTTGCCATCTCCGCCTTGCTTGCCTCGCATACCGGAGGGCGCGCAATCCTTCCCATGTTCATGCGCCGCGTGCCGACGGCCCGCTCGGACGGACTCGCGGCCGATGCCGGAAGACCACCCGCGGGCACGCCGGCCATAGCGGCGCTGATCGGCTTCGCCGTGCTCCTGTTTACGCTCGGTATCGGTGGGGCGGTGATCACCACGGTCTTGCTTGCCATTGCCGCCGGCCTGCTTGCGCTCCTCTGCATGAGGCAGATCGGCGGGCAGACCGGGGATGTGCTCGGTGCGGTCGAGCAGACGGGAGAGATCCTGATCCTGCTCGTCGCTTCGGCCTGGCTCTAGAGTCCCGTTCTATTTCGGCTTGACGGTCGAGGTGATGGAAGAGATCACCTCCGAGGCCATATTGAACTCCTTGTCGCGGTTGGTGATGCCGTGGCGCTTCGCGATCCAAGCGAAGTCGGTATAAGCAACCCACACATCGCCTTTGGCGTCCTGGTAAACGAGCAACCGCACCGGCCAATCGAGCCCGGCGTCGGGGTCAGAGGTCAGGAACAGAGTGCCGAGCGGCGGATTGCCGAACACGAGCAGCGTCGATGGCAACAGCTTGACGCCGGCATCGGCGGCGAGCTTCGACTGATCGATCTCGTCGAAGAACATGATGCCCTTGTCGGCGACATCCTTCTTGATGCGCTTGATGGTCTCTTGCATGTCGTAAGCGCTCTTGAACTTCACGATGCCGTCATCCTCGACGGCCAACGCCGGTTGCGATACCGAAGCGATGAGGGCGAACGCCGCAAATGCTGCGGCAGCGACGAAGCGGATAAACATTGGAGCCTTCTCCTCTGGCGGCACGTTGGTCTTCACCTTGTGCGCCAGAGCATGGCTAAGCCGTCATTCAAGCTGAAATGCCGCTTCGCTTCCAATTCGATGCCGGGAGGCTATGGCCGCGGCACACCTTGTCACGCTAACCTCGTGGAAACTTGGCTGTGCTATTGGCGTTCGCGAAGAAGAACAACAATTGTAGGCATCAAGCAGGGAGTATCCCGATGCGCTTTGCCGTCGTTTTCGCCATTTTCGCCTTCCTCGCCGCCCCGGCCATGGCGGCGCCCCTCCTCCTCGGCGACCATGCCGCGCTCGCCAAAAGGGCAAGCACCGTCCCCGTGGAGGCCGCGCACTACAAGGCCAAATCGAAGCGCTACGCGGCCCTAGCTCCGCGCCGCTGCAACTGGCAGTGCTACCCCTATTGGCGCCCCTACCAGTACCGCTACTGGCAGTTCTACTACCCGTATGGCGGCCCGCTGTTCTAGGCACGGCACTTTCCAGGATTTGCCCTGAGCGGGGGCACGAGGGCCGGCATCACCGTCTTGTGATCCTCGGGCGCGTTGCGGCGCGCCTAACCTCTCATTAGGCTTGCAAGCGCCGGGGGAGGTTGGCGCCAAGGAGTCAAGACATGCCTCACCTCCCAAAACTTTTCGCTGCCGCGACGCTCGCCCTAGGCCTTGCCCTCGGATTGGGGCAGGCAAAGGCAGCGCCTGCGCTTCCCGATGGCAGTGCCGCCGCACGCTCGGCGGCCGAGCAGGCGTTGCCGGTCGAGAAAGTCCATCGCCGCTATCGCTATTGGGGCTGGGGTCCCCGCTATAACTATTGGTACTGGGGGCCGCGTTACTATCCGCACTACTATTACCGGCCCTATCCCTACTACGGCTACAGATACTGGTACGGACCGCGCTACCGCTACTGGTGGTAACCCCTACGCCTGATTAGGGACCGGCGGCGATCGCTACCGGTCCCGTCTCGCGTAATAAATTTACAAACAAGAGGGTAACCCCGCCGCGCCCTCTATGGCAGAGTGCGCGCGGGATGACCCCATTGGACAAACTTTCATCGGCGAGAGCGCTCGAGCTTCTGCGCGAAGGGCTAACCCGTCCCGGCGCGCCGGGCGTGCTGCCCGAGCGCCTGCTTGTTGTCGATGTCGAGCGTCAGGTCGCGACCCTCATCGAAGGCGGGACGCCGGTCGCCATCTGGCCCGTATCGACCGCTCGCCGGGGGATCGGCGGAGAGGAAGGCTCGCTCCGCACGCCGCCCGGCTGGCATTCGATCCGCCGCAAGATCGGCGCGGAGGCTCCACAAGGCGCCGTGTTCGTGTCGCGCCAGAGGACCGGCGAGCGATGGTGCGGCGAGACGCGCCACGACGATCTCATCCTCACCCGCATCCTCACCCTCGACGGGCTCGAGGACGGCATCAATCGCGGACCGGGATGCGACTCGCGCTCGCGCTACATTTATCTGCACGGCACCAACCACGAGGACTTGATCGGCAGGACCGCGAGCCACGGCTGCGTGCGGCTGACCAGCCGCGACGTGACCGAGCTGTTCGAGCGGGTGCGCGAGGGCGATCTCGTGCTCATCGCCGCTCCCGACGAGCGCATCATCCCCGATCCCAACAGCGGCCGCTTCCACTATGCCGGACTCGCGGGATCGGGCATGAGTGCGCTGGCACAATTCCAGGCAATGACGGGCGGCACGGCGAGCGGAAGCGACCGCGCCTTCGATCGCGGCGAGCGCTCGGGCTTGCGCGCGGAGCTCGAGACGCTCGGCATCACGGTGTTCGCGCAGGACGGAAGCGGGGTCGGGACCGACTGCGCGGCGCTCGTCGTCTCCACCGCGGTCGAAGACCACGTGCCGGACGTAGCGAGAGCGCGCGAACTCGAGATCCCGATCGTGCATCGATCGGAGCTGCTCGCTCATTTCGTGGGAACGCATCGCTCGATCGCGATCACCGGCACGAGTGGAAAATCGACAGTGACCGCCATGACCTACGAAATCCTGCGCGGAGCGGGGCTCGATCCCTCGGTCATCACCGGCGGCGATCTCCCCCTGCTCCAGGCGCAAGGCTTGCCGGGCAACGCGTTCGCCGGCTCATCCGACCTGCTCGTGGTCGAGGCGGACGAGAGCGACGGCACGCTGGTCCGCTATGCGCCCGCGATCGGCGTGATCCTCAATCTCCAGCGCGATCATCGCGAGCCGGCCGAGGTCGCCGCCATGTTCGCAACCTTGCGTGCGCGGGCGCGCGAGGCTCTCGTCGTGGGCGATGCCGACAATCTTGACCGGTTCGCCGGCACCGCGATCCGCTTCGGCTTCAGCGACAAGGCCGATATCCGCGGCGAAGATGTCGAGCTCGACGCGGCCGCGAGTCATTTCCGCGTCGATGACGTGAGCTTCTTCCTTCCCGTGCCTGGCGTGCATAACGTCGCCAATGCGCTTGCCGCGATCGCCGGCGCGCGTGTTTTAGGCGTCGAGCTTGCCGATATGGTGGAGCCGCTCGCGGCATTCAAAGGCATCGGGCGGCGATTTCAGACCATCGGCAACTCGCGCGGGATCGAAGTGGTCGACGATTTCGCCCACAACGCCGAGAAGATCGCAGCGGCAATCAGGACGGCGCGGCTCAGAGCGAAGCGCGTGCTCGCCGTCTATCAGCCGCACGGCTACGGCCCGACGCGCTTCCTGCGACCGGACTTCGTCAGGACCTTCGCGGGCGAGCTCGAGCCCCATGACCGGCTGTTCATGCTTGAAGTGTTCTATGCCGGCGGCACGGCGACACGCGACTTTTCGTCGGCCGACATCGTGGCGGAGATCGCGGCGAAGGGCACTCATGCCGAGTTCGCCCCGTCGCGGCAGTGGCTCATCGCTCGCATCGCGGACGAGGCGCAAGCTGGCGACCTCGTCCTCGTGATGGGCGCGCGCGATCCTTCGCTGACCGAGCTTGCACGCTCAATCCTCGCCGCGGTCGAGAGCGCGACCGCGCCAGTCAAATAGCGCAAGCCGAAGGCTAATTGCCGAACAGGCCGCTGAGCGCCTCGGTCAGGCCGCCGTGGCCTGAGTTCCACGCGGCGCGGCGACGAGGGCCGGTCGCACCCGCGTTCGCTTCCGCCTCGAGCTCGTCGAGCTTCGAGGCCTTGCCGAACAGCGCCGAAGCCATCTTGGCATCGAGACCGTAAATGTCGGCGAAGGTCTGCGCCTTGCCCTTTTCGTCAACCGTCATGGTGAAATAGGTGAGATGGACGGGGAATTTGCGCGAGAGGGAGACCACGCTGTCGTGGCCCTCGGCGAGCATCTCCCTCACCTTCTGCTCGGACCAGCCTTTGTCCTCGGAGAGCAGGAAAGTGGCGAGCTTGGCAGGCTGGAACACCCGGATGCAGCCGTGGCTTGCCATGCGCACCGTCTCGTCGAACACCTCCGGCTGGATGGTGTCGTGCATGTAAATGGCGTGGCGGTTGGGGAAGTTGAACTTGAGCTTGCCGAGCACGTTGTCGGGGCCCGGCGGCTGGATGAAGGTATAGGACATGACGTTGGCGCGGCCCCAGTCGATGGTGGCGGGGTCGACCGGCTTGCCCTCGTAGCTCACGTTCAGCTCATGATCGCGAAGGATCGAAAGGTCCGGGCCGGTGTCGGCCTTCAGCGCCGGCGCCAAATCCTCCATGACGATGGTCTCGGGCACCGTCCAGTCCGGATTGAACACGATAGAACGCATGTCGGCCGAGAAGATCGGCGTGGCGTATTTGGGCAGACCGACGACGACCTTGGTGGCATAGACCACCTTCCCGTTCTTCACCACGCGGCCGACGAATTCCGGGATGTTGTCTTGCACGTAATAAGAGCCGAGATCGGCGGGCATCCAGCGCCAGCGCTCCATGTTGACAATGATGCGCTGTACCTCGGCCGGGTTGCTCTTCTTGCCCTTGCCGCGCTCCCTGAGCAGCGCCTGGCGCAGGCGCTCGAACTGCACGTGCTTGGGATGAAGCCCGCGCAGATAGGAGTCGGGGGCGCGCGCGGCACCGATCTCCTTGAGCATCGTTTTGGGATCGCGCAAGTCGGGCTTCTGATCGATGAGCGGGCTGACGCGCGCCGGCGAAATCCGGCCGCCGCGGGCATAACGCGCATATTTCAGAATGGCGATGTCGAGCTTCACCTCATCGGAGGCCTGCGCTTCCACATTGGGGGGAAGATCGGCAGGCGGCGGCAGATCGAAAGCGTCGGACGGAAGGCCCCAATCGTCGGCGTTCTCGATCTCGGTGATGACGGCTTGGGCGCGTGCCGAGAAGCCGACCGAGGTAATCCAGAGCGGGTTTTCAGTGCGCTCTGAATAGAAGGCCTGCAACGCGGCGAGATCCTCCGGCGCCACTCCTTTGCGGATGGCGGGATCGGCCAGCTTGGCGCGGATGGCGGCGACGATAGGGTCCGCAGGGGCCGCCGCTGCGGCGCTCGGCCCGGACGGGGCGGCGTCTGGCGCGGGCGCGCTCGTGTTGGAAGGCACCACGGGTTCGGGCTCGGCGTTGGGAGTGGCCGCGGCGGTGTCGGTGCGCGGCTCTGCCCCCTTGTCGGGCTCGGCCGTGGCGGACGAGGACTGCGTGCCGGATGTTGCGGACGATGCCTCGGCAGGCGGCGTACTCGCACCATTCGGCGCCACACCGGCAGAGGTGGGCGCCTCCTCGGCGCGCGTTCCGCTCATGGCCGGCAGCGCCAGCGCAAGCGCGAGCCAACCAGCGGCAAAGCCCGCAGCTAAGATCCGTCCGCCCATCTCACCCCCGTGCCGTCACACGTTAGACCCTCAATTGGCGAAGGGCCACTCCGAATCGATGCTTGCACTGTGTCCGTTACGCCGCACCCCCCGGAAATCACTCGCCTTTTTGGCACATCGCGGCGGCGGCACATGGACTTCGCATAGCCGGTTGCTATGATCGCTCGACAGGGTTCGCGGGCGAGGCGGAAGAGCACATGTTCCCCGTCAGTGACGACGACTCACAGCGGCGCACGACCCCGGTGGTCACCTTCGCCCTGATCGGCCTCAACGTACTGTTCTTCCTGGTCGAGCTGTCGGGGGGCGACTCATTCATCGAGCGCTGGGCGTTCATCCCGGTGCGCTTCTCGCAAGATCCGGTCGGCGCCGCCGTCACCGTCCTCACCGCCATGTTCATGCATGGCAGCTGGTTCCATCTCATCGGCAACATGGTGTTCCTGTGGATCTTCGGCGACAACGTCGAGGACCGCTTCGGTCACATCAATTTTCTCATCTTCTATCTGCTCGCCGGAATCGCGGCGACGTTCGCCCAATATGCGGTTTCGCCGGGATCGGCCGTGCCAAATGTCGGCGCTTCGGGCGCGATCGCAGGTGTGCTCGGCGCCTATATCCTCATGTTCCCGCAATCGCGCGTTAACGTGCTGGTCGGACGCCAGATCGTGGCCATGCCCGCTTTCGTCGTCCTCGGACTATGGATCGTGCTCCAGCTGATCAGCGGTGTCGGCACCATCGGCAACGCCGATGTCGGCGGCGTCGCCTACGTGGCGCATATCGGCGGGTTCATCGCCGGACTTGCCATGACCTTCCTGTTCCGCGGACGCTCCGAGACCGGGGCTTAAAGCGAAGCGCGCTTACATCTCGCCGAGATAATCGCGCTTGCCGAGCGGAACGCCGCAGGCGCGCAGGATCGCGTAGGCCGCCGTGGCGTGGAAATAGAAGTTGGGCAGGGAGAAATGCACGAGATAGGGCAGGCCTTTGAAGCGCATGTCCTGGCCGCCGATCTTGAGCGTGATGTCGCGGTCTTCCGAGCCGTCGATGTCGTTGGCCTTGAAGCCTTCGACGAATTTTACCGTCTTTCTGATGCGCGCCTTGAGCTCGGCGAAGGTCTTTTCGTCGTCGGGATAGCTCGGCACCTCGGCGCCGGCGAGCCGCGCCGTCGTGCCCTTGGCGAAGTCAGCCGCGATCTGCACCTGGCGCGAGAAGGGGAACATGTCGGGGGCGAGCCGCCAATTGACCATCACCTCCTCGGCGATCTTGTGCTCGGCGGCGTAGCCTTCCGCCTTCTCGATGATGGTGGTGAGGTTCTTCAGCATCGACAGAAATGCAGGCACCGAGGCCTGGTACATGGAAATCGTCATGGCGCAGCATCGCCTCCCGAAGGTGAAATGTCCCGAGGAGGTTCTGCCAAACAGACGGCCCGCTAGGCAACGGCACTCCGATCACAGTTTTTCGTTCTATCTGCGGCGCGTCGTCTCTTGAAATCTTTGCTAACCTCACCCACTGCGCGCCCTGGGTCGCGGGGCGCACAGGAAGAATACCGCCCCACGAAGCAGCAAGAGGCCCGCATGGACAACGCAACACCGAGACGTCATGCACCCGGATTGAGCCGCCGCGAGGCCGCCGCGCTCGCGCTTGGCGCGGTGATTTTGCCGATAGCGCGCCCCGCTCTAGCCAGGGGTATCGAGACTCCGGCCACCGCCGAGGACGAGAAATTCATGCGCCTTGCCATCGAGGAGGCGGCGCAGGGCGACTATCCCTTCGGCGCCGTCATCGTTGCCAATGGCGAGGTGCTCGCGCGCGGGCGCAATCTCGGCATCAAGGAGAAGGACCCGACCGCCCATGGCGAGATGGTCGCCATCCGCAACTTCCTCGCCGCGCACGGACCCGACAAGCTGAAAGGCACGACGCTCTACACCTCGGCCGAATCCTGCCCCATGTGCATGGGGGCGATCGTCTGGTGCGGCATCTCACGGGTGGTGTTCGGCGCCTCGATTGCGCAGCTGGCGACCAAGATCGGACAGATCATGGTCACCGACGCCGAGATCGCCGCCAAGACGCCGTTCGCCGACATTGCGCTGACGGGGGGCGTGCTGGCCGCGGAATCGCTTAAAC
This sequence comes from Methyloceanibacter sp., assembly GCF_035650995.1. Lineage (GTDB taxonomy): Bacteria > Pseudomonadota > Alphaproteobacteria > Rhizobiales > Methyloligellaceae > Methyloceanibacter. The sequence goes on from NZ_DASRGO010000025.1 coordinate 12,912, forward strand.
TCTTCAAGTGACCATCGATCCGATCATCGATCCGCGCCGCGGCGACATCGAGGACGACGCCTCGAGCACGAAGAAGCGCTCGATGCTCGCGCTGCTCGGCGGCATGCTGGTCGAAATCAGCCTGCCCAAGCTGATCCTCGCCTGGGGATTGCTCCTCATCGTTCCCGGGGTCCTGCTCGGCTTCGTACCGATCGCCACCAGCATGTGGTTCCGGGCGATCACCGACAATGTTGTCTCGCCAAATGTCGGTCTGTGGACGGTGATCCTGCTCGCGGTGTCGGCAGCCATCGGCTGGCTCGGCTGGCGGCCGCTGTTCCGTCTCGCCGAGACGAGCTTCTGGTCGCTCAATGCGCTCCTCGTCCAGCCGGTCTACGCGGCCTGCCGCGAGGTGCTGCGCCACGTCTCGGAGCGCCTGCTTTCGGCCAGCGCCACCGATGTGAGCCGTGCGAGACTTCGCGCTGGCGCCGCCGCCGTTGCCGGCGTGCTTCTCTTCGCGCTCGGGCTCGCGGTGGCCGGATGGGCATGGCCGCGGGCGCATCTCTTCGCAACGTTGGCGGAGATCGACTCTTTCACGCGGGCGACCAAAGTCACGCTCGCCAACAGCCTGCTCGTGGTCGCCTCTTATCTGGCGGTCGGGGCGCTGTTCTGGGGCTTCGCCGACGCGCTGATGCAGCAGCCGGTGACCCTCCGTGAGTTCGCCACGCGCACCAAGAAGGCGAAGGTTTGGCGCATCGCCCATCTCTCCGACATCCATGTCGTCGCTCCGCCCTACGGCTTCAGGCTCGAGAGCGGGCGGCTCGGGCCACGTGGCAATGTCCGCCTTAAGCGCCTCTTCGCCGCGCTCGAAGTGATCGACGCCAAGGACCCGCTCGACCTCGTTATCATCAGCGGCGACGTCACCGACGCCGGGCTCGCAAGCGAATGGGCCGAGTTCTTCGCGGCAATCGCACCCTATCCCGAGCTCGCCGCGCGGATGCTGATCCTCCCCGGCAATCACGATCTCAATATCGTCGACCGCTCGAATCCGGCGCGCATGGATTTGCCGGGGAGTCCCGCCATCAGGCTCAGGCAACTCAGAATGCTGTCGGCGATGGAGGCGATCCAGGGCAGCCGCGTCAGACTCGTCGACGGCAGAACGCACAAACTCGGCAAGACCCTCGGCGAGGTGCTTGCCCCCTACCGGAACGCGATCGCGCGCTTCGCCGACACTGGCCGGCCGCTTTTCTCGCGACGGCTCGCGGAGCTCTGGGCGAGGGTGTTTCCCATGGTGCTCGCGCCGCACGAGGATCGGGGGCTCGGCGTGATCGTTCTCAACTCAAACGCCGACACCCATTTCTCCTTCACCAATGCCCTCGGCATGATCTCGGCCGAGCAGATGCGCGGCATCGAGCACGCGGCGGAGCAATATCCGCACGCCGTCTGGCTGATCGCTCTGCACCATCATGTGGTCGAATATCCGTGGAAGGCGAAGACGCTGTCCGAGCGCATCGGCACGGCGCTCATCAACGGCAATTGGTTCGTGCGCAAGCTGAAGCCGCTCGCAAAGCGCGCGATCCTGATGCACGGCCACCGCCATGTCGACTGGATCGGGCATTGCGGCGATCTCGCAATCGTCTCGGCACCCTCGCCCGTGATGGAGGTGACCGACGAGGTCGCGACCGGCTTCTACATCCACACCCTCGCCGCCACGAGCGACGGGGAACTCGAGCTGCTCGCGCCGCATTGGATCGAAATTCCCGGCGAAAGCGACGATGTGGCGGTCGGCCGATCCGGCGCGGCGCATCGGTTTCATAAATCGGTGACCCCGAAATCTTAAACTTGCCGGCAACGGTCGCCAAATTTGACCCAGCGCAATGCCAATTGCCGTCTGGTCGAGTGCCATGATGGCCCCTCAGCCCGAGGCCGCGATTTTCGCCCACCCCGGTCCCGGAACTCGACGTATCGGAATTTGCCATGAACGAAGCTCCCACACGCTTGGGAACGCCTTATCCCGCAGGCGACAAATTCGCCGCAATGCAGCCGGCGCCCTCGCCGGTCACAACCGCGAACGGGCCCTCGTTCGAGACCATGGACCGTCTGGCGCGCGCCGTCACCGCGCGCTTCACGCAGGGCGTTTCCCCGCACGCGCTGTTTGCCGCCTGGTTCGATTGGGCCTCTCATCTCGCCTATGCGCCGGGACGGCAGTTGGAGCTCGGGCTCGAGGCCATTACGGCGTCCGCGCAACTCGCGCATCTTCTCGCCCAGGGCACTTCAGGTAATCACGGCGAGCCACCCTTCCCTCAGCCGGGCGACCGGCGCTTTGAGGGCCCTGCCTGGCAGAAGCCGCCCTACTCATGGTTGCAGCAGGCCTTTCTCGCGCAAGAAGCGTGGTGGAGAAACGCAACCCGCGAAGTGCGCGGCATGACGCCGACGAACGCGGCGCGCGTCAGCTTTGTCGCGCGGCAATTGCTCGACGTCTGGTCGCCGTCAAACATCCCCTGGCTCAACCCTGTCGTCATCGAACAGACGGCCAAGGAGCAGGGCGCCAATCTCGTGCGCGGGGCGAAGAATTTGCAGGAGGATTTCTGGCGCGCGCTGACTATGCAGCCCTCACCTCCTGCCGAGGGTTTGCGCGTCGGCGTTGATCTCGCCATCACGCCGGGAACGGTCGTTTATCGCAACGAGCTGATGGAGCTCATCCAATATAAGCCGCAGACGCCGAGCGTCGTGGCCGAGCCGGTGCTGATCGTCCCGGCATGGATCATGAAATATTACGTGCTCGATTTGAGCCCGCACAATTCGCTCGTGCGCTATCTGGTCGAGCGCGGCTTTACCGTGTTCATGGTGTCGTGGCGCAACCCCACCGCCGAAGACGGCGACATCACCTTCGACGAGTATCGCACCAAAGGTGTGATGGCCGCGCTCGATGCCGTCACCGCCATCGTGCCAGATCGCAAGGTGCACGCCACCGGATATTGCATCGGTGGCACGTTGCTCGCCATCGCCGCGGCAACCATGGCGCGCGAAGGCGACAACCGGCTCGGCACGATCACTCTGCTCGCGGCGCAGACCGATTTCAGCGAGGCGGGCGAGCTCATGCTGTTCGTCGACGAGAGCCAGGTCGCTTTCCTCGAAGACATGATGTGGGACCAGGGCGTGCTCGACACCAAGCAGATGGCGGGCGCGTTCAAGATTCTGCGCTCGAACGATCTCGTGTGGTCGAAGATGATGCGCGAATATCTGCTTGGCGAGCGCGATACCGTCACCGACCTCACCACCTGGAACGCCGACCAGACGCGCATGCCCTACCGTATGCATTCGCAATATCTGCGGGCGCTGTTCCTCGAGAACCGCCTGACCGCCGGCCGCTACGCGGTCGAGGGCAAGGTCATTGCGCTCAAGGATATCGAGGCGCCGATGTTTGTGATCGGCACGGAAACGGACCATATCGCACCGTGGCGCTCGGTCTATAAGGTGCAGCTCTTCACCGACACCGAGGTGACCTTCGTGCTCACCAACGGCGGGCACAATGCCGGCATCCTGTCCGAGCCAGGCCATCGCGGCCGTCATTATCTGATCGCCACCAGGAAGGCCGGAGACCGCTACGTCGATCCCGACGGCTGGCTGAGCCTTGCCGGCAAGAAGGACGGCTCTTGGTGGCCGGCGTGGGCCGACTGGCTCGAAGGCTGGAGCGACCCCGACCGCGTGCCGCCGCCCGCGACCGGCGCGCCCTCCCGCGGTCTCGTGCCGCTTTGCGAGGCGCCCGGCGTCTACATCTATCAGCGCTGAACCGCGCCGCAGTCTCAGAAACGCTTGCTCCAGGGATGGTTCGCTGGGCACGCCTCGGGATGCGTCCTCAAAAAATGATGCAGCACATGCAGCAGCGTCAGCACATGGTCGCAGTCGCCGCGCGCTTGGCTCGCGCGGATGTCCTCCACGATCATGTCCCTAATCCTGTCCGCGCCGTGCTCCTGGCAGGCGAGATACTCGGCGAGCGCCGCCGCGGCCACTTCAGGAATGTGCTCGTGCTCGGCGATGGCGAGCACTTCCTCTTCGGTGAGGCCGCAAAAGGCCAAGCAGTCTTCAAGCGTGATCATGCGCGCTTGCGACTATAGCGCAAGCAGGCCGCATCGCGCGAACTGGACAGGCGCTATTTCGTGCCTTCGAGCTTGAGGGTCGCCTTGCGCGAGGCGCTCGCCGAAGCGGCGGTGCATTTCTGCACGAAGGCGTCGGCGGCCGCGGCGGAAAGCTTCAGACTAGCGGCTTGAGACTTGCAGACGGCAGGCATCTGGTCAGGCGTCGCTTCGCCACCGCCGCCCGCGGCACTTGCCGGAACCGTCGCCAGCGCAATAATTGTGACAGCTAGCGCAGCTTTCAGCAGCGCGGAATTCTTGTACATGTTCGCTCACCTCTGGCGTATGCTCCTGCCGCCAAGTTGTTTAGCATAACGGCACCGAGCGACCAATCCCCGTCGGCGCAAGGAACGAGATTAAGTTTTCTCCAGGATCGCGAAATTTGCAGGGTGTAGTCATGACTAAGACGAAATTGATCATCGCTGCCGGCGCTCTTTTCGCATCGGTGGCGCTGCCGTCAGCGGCGTTCGCTTGCTATTGCCAAGCCTCGAGCCCCTACGCCTGGGGCTGGGGCAGCGCCTATTCCTGCAGTACCGCCTCGCGCATTGCGCTCCGCCAATGCGCCATTCGTACCCCGCGCGGCTACTGGTGCTATCTGTCGTTCTGCACCTAACGCTCGCCGCCTCTTCAGCGCACTCAGGGCAATCGGACCGCTCGTGCAATCGAGCGGTTGGTCGTTTTGGCTGAACTGCCGGGAGGTGGTGCCGCTGGAGAGATTTGAACTCCCGACCTTGGCTTTACGAAAGCCCTGCTCTACCCCTGAGCTACAGCGGCGCTTGGCGCGAGCGGCACGGCGCGTGGCCGTGACTTAATGCCATTGCCAATTCGATGCAAGCCGGGCGCTTTCCGCCCTCCGCATTAGCGGATCTGCGCCGCGCGCAGGCGCTCGAGCGATGTCGGGCTTTCATCGGCATCGGCTTGCCCGACGCCCGGATCGTCGGGAGGCCGGTCCGGAACGAACAGTTTCGGCCTTGGACGCTCCTCGGGCTTCGCCGGCGCCTCCGCCTTGAGCGGAGGTGATGCCGGTTGCGGCGGGACTTCCGCCGCTTCGACAGCGGCTTCTGCCAGCTTCTTTTCAGGCTTGGCGGGAGCGAGCGCCTTCGGGGCGGGCGCAATGTCCTTCATCGCAGGCTCCGGCCGCTCTTCGACGACGAGGCTGGAATCGCCGCGGCCGATCATATCGACCGGCGCCTTCCACTCGAAGGCATCGACGGCACCCGTGACCGGAGACACCGGCAGCCAGCGGTCCGACACATAGCCGTCGGCGATCCAGGCACGATCGCGCGGCGCGCGCAAGGCGCGGGCGAGCCATTCGCGCTCGCGGCCCCGGTCGCCGAATTCGCCCGCCTCGATGCGCGCCATCAGCGTGCAGATGCGGGCCGACGGACGGTCATCGAGATAAGGCTGGAGCGCGGCCCGCGCCTCCTGCCAATCATGTGCCTCGATCGCGGCGTTGGCGACGGCGATCGGCCCCTCGATGTCGCCGGGGGCGAGGCTTGCGAGCTGCTTGACGCGCTTCAGGCGATCGCGCGGCGATTCGCCGGGCTTGGCGTAGGCATAGACGAGCGCAAGGTCGGGATGGGGCGAGAGCTTCCAGGTGCGCGCGACGAGGCGTGAGGCAAGCCGCGCTTCGCCCTTCGAGGCGAGGATGCGGCCCGCGATCTCGGCGGCGGGCACGAGCGAGGGCGCAAGCCGCAACGCTTCGCTTGCCAGCGCGAGCGCCTTCTCGGGATTTGAGGATTCGAGCTCGCGCGCCTCGGCGGCAAGAAGCACGGCGCGCCGTCGCGTCGCCGTGTCGGCATCGAAATGGCCGTTCTGACGCCCCACGGCGAGCGTGTCGAGCGCGCCCTCGAAGTCGCCTTCGCGCGCCTGCAAGTCGAACAGCGCGTTGACGCCCCAGGCGAGCTTCGGGTCACGCTTGACGGCGCGTTCGGCAAGCGCCCGCGCCGCGGTCATGTCGTTGCTGCGTTTCGCCTCGAGGAAAAGGCCGCGCACACCGAGAAGCTCGGTCGCGGGCTTGTCGAGCATGGCCTCGAAGGCGCGGCGCGCCGCAGCCTTGTCGCCCTTCAGTTGCGCGGCCTGCGCGCGTAGGAGCGCGGTCAGCGGTTCGTCCGGCAGGTTGCGGCGCGCGATGCCGGCATAGCGCTGCGCCTGCGCGCGGTCGCCGACACCGATGGCAAGGAGCCCGCGCGAGAGCGCTTCGAGTCCTTGCGTCTTGCGGCGTTGCTTGGTGTAAGCGGCGATAGCCGCGGGCCGGGTCAGAATGTAGCGCACGATGGCCCAGAGAAGGATGAGCGCCACGACGAGGGCAATAACGGCGAGAGCGCCGACGAGAGCAGAGGTCTCGACCTGATAGCCGAGCCATTCGATCTTGATGGTGCCCGGCCGGTCGGCGAACCAGGCGACGCCAAAAGCCGCCGCTACGACGCAGAGGATGAAGAAGAGAATGCGGATCATTGCTCAGTTCTGTGCCTTGTCGGAAGCGCCGCTGGCGGAGGCGAGCAAGGTCGCTTCGAGCCTCTGCATGATGTCGTCGGCCGAGAGCCGCGCATTCGCATCGTCGAGCCAGGCTTTGAAGGCATCGCCGGGCGCGCCTTCGAGCGTCGCGACCTGCTTGACCGCCCCGCCAAGATCGCCCTTGTCGAGCAAGGCTTCGGCGCGGGCGAGCACGGCACTCGGGCTGTCGCCGGTCGCCGCCTCGTCGACGCGCTTGATCTTGATGAGGCTCGAAGCGCTGGCGAGCAACCGGTCGAGGAACGAGCCGGAAGGCGGAGGCGACGCGGCGGCAAGCGCCGCGTCCCTGCTCGCAGCGAAGGAGCGCGTGAGCTCAGAGACGGTCGGAATGCCTTTCTCGGCATAGGCTGGGAGGGGACCGAGATCGCCCGGATCGGGGACGAACGACTTGATCGTGGCAAGCTCGGTCGCATAGGGGCGCCCTTGCGCGATCGCGGCACTCAAATTGGCGAAGGCGATGGCCGCGGCGGCCGATTTCGTGCCCACCAACCCTTTGCCGATCTCGGCTTCGAGCTTGGCGACGCGATCGGCAAGCGCGGTTAGGTCCGGCGAGCCGCCGCTGCCCGCTTCGGCGAGCGCAGCCACCCTCGTTTTAAGGTCGTCGATCGAGACCTGCATCTCCTGCAGCGTCTTGGCGTTGGTGGCCTCGGCGTCGGCAAGCGCCTTGTCGAGATCGGCCTCAATGCGCTGCTCGGCCTCGCCGATCTGCTGGGCGATGGCGGCGGCGTCGGTCACCGAGCCGCCGGTGTTGGCGGCATCCGCCAGAGCCTTCATCGCCTGCTCGAGCTGCGCGACACGATCGGGGAGGCCGGAAATATCCGGCGGCGTTTCGACAGGGCGGTTTTCGAGCGCCTTGATGCGGGCATCGAGCTGCGCGAGCGCCTCGGTATCGGGGGCGGGCGAAGGCGCGGATTCGAGCTTTCCGATGCGCTGCTCCAGGTTGGCGAGCGCGGCCGAGGCATCGTTGCCGGCCGGAAGGAGATGCCAGGCAAAGGCAAGCCCGATCACGCCGATAAGCCCGCCGAGAAGGCCAGCAGCAAGATGGGTCACGAAGCTCTTCATCTCGGAGATGGTCGAGGCGGGCGGAGGCCCCTTTCGCTCCGAAGGCGCAGGCTTCGCCTCCGCTTCCTCATCCTTTGGGCCCGGTCCGGCCGTCGACTTGGGCTCGTCCTCGGCTGCAGCGTCCTCCTCGCGCTCATCCTCGGGCGCGTCATCGTGGCGCGCGGCCGCCTCATGCGCCTCTTCCGGCACATGCACCGCGACCTCGGTCGCCGTCCCCTCGATGGTCTGGGCCGGACGCTTGCCGGCCCCTTCCTGGGGGGTGTCGTGATCGCCGAACGAATCTGCCATCTCGCGCCTTAACTTTTAGTCACGCCTGGATTCGCAAGCCTCAAGAGGATGCCGCCTCGCAGTCGAGGAGCGCAAGGACATCTTCCTCGCGCTTGTGGGCCGCCACGCGCGCGCGGAATCCGTGCGGGGTCAGCACCTCTGCTACCGCTTCGGAGATGCAATAGCAAACCGGACGCATACCTTGAGTTACCGCCCCGTGCCGCTCAAGAACTGCCAGGTAGGTCTTGGCGGTGCGCGGCGACAAGAGGATGACGCCGTCAACCCTTCCCTGCTCGATCAGGCTTAACACGCTCGGCGGGAGTTCGGTTGCCGGGACGGCACGGTAGAGCACGGGCTGGCTTACCTTGAACCGGCGCGCTTCAAGCGCCCCCTTGATGTCGAAGGCGAGCGTCTCGCCGGCGAGATGAAGGAGCTTGCCGGCGGCGGGATCGACCGTGCTCGCGATCAATTCGGCGAGCCCTGCCCCCTCGCCAGGGCCTTCGATGATCGTGGCGAAGCCAAGCTCGCGCGCGGCGCGCGCCGTCAGAGCGCCCACGGCGAAAAGAGGAAGCTTCCGCGCGGCGCCGAGTGCGGGGTGCCGGGAGAGAGCTCGGAGCGCATTCCGGCTGGTCACGATCAGCGCCTGCGCACCCGCGAGATCGACAGCAGCGTCCTTCACCTCCTCGATCACCAGCAAAGGCGCCGCGATACCCTCATGGCCGCGCGCCGCGAGCGCTTCGATCTCGCGTGCGGCATCGGGCTCCGGACGTGTCACGAGAATGCGCATCAGGCGAACTTCGCGAGGAAGCCCTGCCCCGCGCGCTTGAGGATCTCTTCGCCCGCGTCGGTGCCGAGCGCGCGACTCGCCTCGCCCGTCACCTCGATTTCGTAGGATTCGCTGCCGTCGGGCGTGATGATGAGGCCGCGGAAGCGAAGTACGCCGCGATCGATCTCGGCGAGACCCGCGATCGGCGTCTTGCAGGATCCATCGAGGCGAGCGAGGAAGGCGCGCTCGCACTGAACGCTTGTCTCCGAGCGCGCGTCATTCAACTTGGCGAGCAGGGCGCGCGTCTTCTCGTCGTCGCTCCGCGCGGCGACGCCGATCGCGCCTTGCGCCACGGCGGGCAGCATCTCATCGGTCGAGAGGATCGAGGTCGCCTCGGCGGCAAGGCCGAGCCGCTCGAGGCCTGCAAGCGCAAGGAGCGTCGCGTCGGCTGCGCCGTCTTTGATCTTGCGGAGCCGCGTCTCGACATTGCCCCTGAGATCGGCGATGCGAAGATCGGGCCTCAGCCGCCGCACCTGCGCCGCGCGCCGCAGCGACGAGGTGCCAACCACCGAGCCTCGCGGAAGCTCCGTAAGCGAGCGCGCCTTCGAGCTGATGAAGGCATCGCGCACATCGGCGCGCGGCAGCACGGCCGCGATCACGATGCCCTCGGGCAGCACAGTCGGCAGGTCCTTCATCGAATGGACGGCAAGATCGACCGCGCCCGAGAGAAGCGCCTCGTCGATCTCCTTGGTGAACAGGCCCTTGCCGCCGAACTCACGGAGCGGCTTGTCCTTGATGCGGTCGCCCGCGGTGGTAATGGCCTTGAGCTCGATATCCCCCTCGGCTGACCCATGAGCCTCGATCAGCTGCTCGCGGACGTGCCGCGCCTGCCAGAGCGCAAGGGGACTTCCTCTCGTGCCGATCAGGAGGGGGCGTGGGGGGGCCGTTTCGGGCATGACAGGGGGGTTTGTACTGGCCAAAGGCGATCCTGTAAAAGACCGGATGCACCCGGATACTGCCAGGGCCCACATTCTCCTCGGCATCGAGACGAGCTGCGACGAAACCGCGGCCGCGCTCGTTCGCCGCGAGGCCGATGGGAGCGGAAGGATCCTATCGAGTGTGGTGCGCTCGCAGCTCGACCTGCACAAGGCCTATGGCGGGGTGGTGCCCGAGATTGCCGCGCGCGCCCATGTCGATCTGCTCGATGCGGCGATCCTCCAGGCGCTCGAGGAAGCCAAGATCAAGCTCGACCAGGTGGACGGCGTTGCCGCGGCGGCGGGACCGGGGCTGATCGGCGGGCTGATCGTTGGGGTGACCACGGCCAAGGCCGTCGCGCTCGGCCGGGGCGTCCCCTTTATTGCCGTCAATCATCTCGAGGCGCATGCGCTGACGCCCGGCCTCACCCATCGGCTCGCCTTCCCCTATCTCCTGCTTCTCGTGTCGGGCGGACACACCCAGCTTCTGGTCATCAAGGATGTGGGCGTCTACGAGCGGCTCGGGACGACGCTCGACGATGCGCTCGGCGAGGCCTTCGACAAGGCGGCGAAGCTCTTGGGGCTAGGCTATCCCGGCGGTCCGGAGGTCGAGCGCCTCGCCGCGAAGGGGCGTCCCACCATCAAGCTGCCGCGTCCCATGGTCGGGCGCGAGGAGCCGCATTTCTCGCTCGCCGGGCTCAAGACCGCGCTCAGGCACGAGGCGGAAGCCCGCGCGCCGTTGAGCGAGCAGGACGCGGCCGATCTCTGCGCGAGCTTCCAGGAGGCGGTGGCCGAGATCCTGAGCGACAGAGTGACCCGCGCCTTCGAACTCTACGAGCGGCACGCCGGGCGGGGCGCCCAGCGCATCCTCGTCGTCTCAGGCGGCGTCGCCGCCAACAGGAGGCTGAGATCGACGCTCGAAGCGACCGCGCGGAAGCACATCTTCCGCCTCGTCGTGCCGCCACCCGAGCTTTGCACCGACAACGCCGCGATGATCGCCTGGGCGGGAGCCGTGCGGCTTTCGCGCGGCCTTGCCGACGAGCTTTCAGCCCCTGCCCGGGCGCGCTGGCCGCTCGATCCCGACGCCCCGCCAGCCATCGGCGCCGGCGTCAAGGCTTGAACTCGTAGGGCGGTCATCGGCTCTTGCCGATGCCCGTTCCTCCGTCGGACAATGCCGGTGGGCATGCTTCGCTTTGCCCACTTTGCAAGGCAAGGACTGAGCATGGCACTCCAGTCGGTCGGCATCGTCGGCGCGGGCGCATGGGGGACGGCGCTCGCCGTTGTTGCCCGGCGCGCCGGACGCGACGTGCTCATCTGGGCGCACGAGCCCGAAACCGTCCGCAACATCAATCAGCACCACGCGAACGAGACGTTTCTACCGTGGGTCAAGCTCGACAAGGCGATCGAGGCGACCGGGCGGCTCAACGAGGTGGCGAATTGCGACCTCCTGCTCATGGTGACGCCCGCGCAGCATTTGCGGGAAATCCTCGATAAGCTTGCCCCTTATGTGCGCGACGGGCAGCCGCTCGTGCTTTGCTCCAAGGGCATCGAGCAGACGACCGGCAAGCTGATGTCGCAGGTTGCGGCCGACGTCTTGCCCCAGGCCGAGATCGCCGTGCTGTCCGGCCCGAGCTTCGCCGGAGAGATCGCCAAGGGACTGCCCGCAGCCGTCACGCTTGCCACCGCAAGCGAGAAGCGGGGCGAGGTGCTCGCTCATGCACTCTCGCATCCACCGTTCCGCTGCTATTGGAGCGACGACGTGATCGGGGCGGAGATCGGCGGCGCGGTGAAGAACGTCTATGCCATCGGCGCAGGCATCGTCGCCGGCAAGAAGTTCGGCGCAAATGCGCATGCCGCGCTCGTCACCCGCGGCTTCGCCGAGATGGTGCGCTTCGGCACCGCGCTCGGGGCGCGACGGGAGACGCTGTCGGGGCTTTCGGGCCTCGGCGACCTGATCCTCACCTGCGGCAGCCAGCAGTCGCGCAACATGTCGCTCGGCATCGAGCTCGGCAAGGGGCACAGCCTCAAGGCCGTGCTGGCGAAGCGCCTCGCGGTAACGGAGGGCGTCTATACGGCAGGCGCGGTGGTCGAGATCGCGGCGGCGCGCGGCATCGACATGCCGATCGCGCAAGGCGTGCATGCGGTGATCTCGGGGCTCGCGACCGTTGATGAGGTAATCGAGGCCCTGCTCAACCGCCCGCTCCGCGCCGAGGTGTAGGGCCCCGTAGACAGCACCACGGCCGCGCAATAGCCTCGTTGGAGGGGGAAACAATGCTCTACGCGCTCATCTGCACCGACAAGCCTAACAGCCTCGATACGCGCATGACGCACCGGCCGGAGCACGTCGCCTATTTGAAGAGCCTCGGCGACAAGCTCGCTTTCGCCGGTCCCTTTCTCACCGAGGACGGCAAAACGATGTGCGGGAGCCTCGTCGTGATCGAGGCCCCCTCGTTCGAGGCCGCCAAGGCGATCGCCGCCGGCGACCCGTTTGCCAAGATCGGTCTCTTCGAGACGGTCGAGATCAAGCCCTGGCTCTGGGCGATGAACAAGCCGGACGAGAGGTGAGTTCGAGGAGGCGCGATGGCCTATTGGCTGATGAAGAGCGAGCCCGAGGCCTGGTCTTGGGCCGAGCAGAAGAAGGAAGGCGCCAAGGGCGCCGAATGGGACGGCGTGCGCAATTTCCAGGCGCGCAACAACATGCGGGCGATGAAGAAGGGCGACCTCGCCTTCTTCTATCATTCGGGCGACCAGAAGCGGGCGGTCGGAATCGTCAAGGTGGTCAAGGAAGCGCACCCCGATTCGACCGATTCGACCGGCCAGTGGGAGTGCGTCGACGTGGCGGCAGTGGCAGAGCTGCCAAATCCGGTCACGCTCGCCGCGATCAAAGCGAACCCAAAGCTCGCCTCGATGGTGCTGGTGAGAAATTCGCGTCTCTCGGTCCAGCCGGTAACGGCGCAAGAATGGAGTATCATCTGCAAGATGGCCGGGCTTCCAAAGCCGCCGCGGGCGGGGTGAAGCCCCGCGCGAAGGGGGGAACGAACATGACATTCGCTGGCGTGAACTACATCGCCGTGGTGATCGCGGCGCTCGCGGGATTCGGCACGGGCGCGGTCTGGTACATGATGCTCGGCCGGTTCTGGCTCGCAGCCGTCGGCAAGAAAAAAGAGGACATGGAGCGCACGCCCACGCCCTTCCTCATCTCGATCGTGGCCAATCTCGTCATGGCCATCATGCTTGCCGGCGTGATCGGCCATCTCGGCGAGGTCAACGTCAAGACCGGCGTGATCAGCGGGGCCCTGATCTGGCTCGGCTTCGTCATCACCACCATGGGCGTCAACCACGCCTTCGAAGGCGCCAAGACCTCGCTCACCCTGATCGACGGCGGGCATTGGCTCGCTGTGCTGCTCGTCATGGGGGCCGTGATCGGCGCGTTCGGGGTCTAGCCCGACGCGCAACCCTTTGCACAAGGAGGCACCTCACCGTAATATCGAAGCACACAAAAGAGTGACGCATAAAAACCAGCGTCGTATCGCGTCAGGGAGGAACGGACGCATGTCCGAACACAAGGTGTTCAAGATCAAGGACTACAAGGTCCCCAAGGAGTGGAAAGAGCGCGCCTTTATCGACAAGGCCGCTTACGAGAAGCTCTACCAGAAGAGCGTCGAGAAGCCGGACAAGTTTTGGGGCAAGGAGGGCGAGCGGCTCGACTGGATCAAGCCCTATACCAAAGTCAAGAACACGAGCTTCGAATATCCCGACGTCTCGATCAAATGGTACGAGGACGGGACGCTCAATGTCGCGGCCAACTGCATCGACCGGCATTTGAAGAAGCGTGGCAAGCAGACCGCCATCATCTTCGAGCCCGATGATCCGAACGCGCCTTCGCTCCACATAACCTACAAGGAGCTGCACGAGAACGTCTGCAAACTCGCCAACGTGCTGAAGGCGAATGGCGTCAGGCGCGGCGACCGCGTGACCATCTACCTGCCGATGATTCCGGAGGCGGCCTACGCCATGCTCGCCTGCGCACGTATCGGCGCCATCCATTCGGTGGTGTTCGGCGGCTTCTCGCCGGACTCGCTCGCCGGCCGCATCGAGGATTGCGGGTCGAGGCTTCTCATCACCGCCGATGAGGGTCTGCGCGGCGGGCGCAAGGTTCAGCTCAAGGCCAACGCCGACGAGGCGCTGCGCAAGGTCTCAAGCGTCGAGCGCGTGCTTGTGGTCGGACGCACCGGAGGCGAGGTGCCGTGGACCGAAGGCCGCGACCGCTGGCTGCACGATGAGCTCGCCAAGGTCGATGCCGACTGCCCGCCGGAAGAGATGGGCGCCGAGGATCCGCTGTTCATCCTCTACACCTCGGGCTCGACCGGACGACCGAAGGGCGCGCTGCATACCTCGGGCGGCTATCTCGTCTACGCAGCGATGACGCACCAGTACATCTTCGATTATCACGAGGGCGATATCTTCTGGTGCACGGCCGACGTCGGCTGGATTACCGGCCACACCTATATCGTGTACGGCCCGCTTGCGAACGGCGCGACGACGGTGATCTTCGAGGGCATCCCCACCTATCCCGATGCCTCGCGCTTCTGGCAGGTGGTGGACAAGCACAAGGTCAATACCTTCTACACCGCGCCGACGGCGATCAGGTCGCTAATGGGGCTCGGCGACGAGTTCGTCACGCGCACCAAGCGGAAGTCGCTCAGGCTGCTCGGCAGCGTCGGCGAGCCGATCAATCCCGAGGCCTGGGAGTGGTACTACCACGTGGTCGGCGAGGCCCGCTGCCCGATCGTCGATACGTGGTGGCAGACCGAGACGGGCGGGGCCTTGATCTCACCCTTGCCCGGCGCGACCAAGCTCAAACCCGGATCGGCCACGCTTCCCTTCTTCGGCGTGCAGCCGGCGGTGGTCGATGGCGAGGGCAACATCCTCGAGGGCGAAGCGACCGGCAATCTCGTGCTCCTCGACGCTTGGCCCGGGATCATGCGCACCGTCTACGGCGACCATGAGCGTTTCGTCGAGACCTACTTCACCACCTTCAAGGGCATGTACTTCACCGGCGATGGGTGCCGGCGCGACGAGGACGGCTATTACTGGATCACCGGCCGCGCCGACGACGTGCTCAAGGTGTCGGGGCACCGCATGGGTACGGCGGAAATCGAATCCGCTCTCGTCGCCCATCCCAAGGTGGCCGAGGCCGCGGTGGTCGGCTATCCGCACGACATCAAAGGCCAGGGCGTCTATTGCTACGTCACCCTGATGGCCGGAGAGATGGGGTCGGAGGAGCTCAGGAAAGAGCTGCGTGACTGGGTGCGGAAGGAGATCGGGCCGATCGCCTCTCCGGACCTGATCCAGTTTGCGCCGGGTCTGCCCAAGACACGCTCGGGCAAGATCATGCGCCGCATCTTGCGCAAGATCGCCGAGGACGACTTCGGCAATCTCGGCGACACCTCGACCCTCGCCGATCCCGCCGTTGTTGGCGATCTCGTGGAGAACCGGCAGAACCGGAGATAATCCCGATGTGGCGCAGGCGCACCCTGATCGGGGCGGGTGTCGCGCTCGCGCTTCTGATCGGCCTTGTGCTTGTCGCCGCCTATTGGACACCGAGCGGGCAGGTCGAGCAGTCGATCTCGGTCACGGTCGGCGACCGCACGCTCACCGTCGGCGGCTATTACAAGAGCATCGCGCAGGAGGACTTGGCCGACGGCCTGTCGGTCAAGGTCGACGGCCACGAGATCCTTCTGTCTGGAGACCAGCTCACGGTCGACGGAAAGACGCAGGCGCTCGAGCCGGGCGAGAATGTCGAGATCTGGGTGGACGAAAGCGGCAAGGTCTCGGTCAAGGTCGTCCGCGCCGAGGCGGCCCCGCCGCCATAGCCTTCAGGGCTAGGCCAGAGTGCGGGTGATCTTGTCGAGGAGCGCGGTCCAGGCGGCGCGCGTCTCGCGGGTGAAGCTCTTCTCCAGCGACTGGTCGAGCGTCCAGATCAGCGCCTTCGCCATCATGCGGTAATGGCGCGTCCTGATGCCGAGCTGGCGATGGCGCACGCCGAGCAGCTTCAGCGTCGGCTTGAGTTCGTCGTCCTGCGAGAGCGTGATCATGGTGAGCTTCATGGCGGCTTCGAACTTGCGCACCTGCACCTCGATGGGGCCGGAAAACTTGGCGCGAAGGCTCGAATCGAGCGCGAACAGCTTGCGGAAGAACACCTGGGCCACCAGATCGATGGCCGGTTCGATCTTGCGGTAGCTGTCGCGGATGAGGCGCTTCTGCTCGTCGGTCAGCGGGGCTTCGGCCGGGGTCGCGGCCCGCTTCAAACGCATGCGGGTCAGGCTTCTTGAGGAAGACAGATGCAGGGCGACTGACATGGCGAAACTCCCCCCGAGGACGAGATACCGAGGCAAGAATGCGGCCGAGCGATTGACGAACCGTTAAGGTAAGCGCCCCGGAAACCATGGCGTAGCCCTGCCCCTTCCTTGACCTTATGGGCAAGCTCAGCTGGAAGCCGTGCGACCACAAGGCCGAGAGCGGCTACGATCGAACCGTCCTCCCTCACCTTGTTGAAGGCGTTAACGCCTCCATATCTATGCGGTGGCCGGGCCGGAAGGCCCGGCCGTTGGAGGCCTGAAATGAGCTATTTCCGCACCGCCATCCTGCTTGCGGCCATGACCGCCCTGTTCATGGGCATCGGCTTTCTGATCGGCGGGCAGTCCGGCATGGTCTTCGCACTCGCCGTCGCCGCGGCGATGAACCTGTTCGCCTACTGGAACTCCGACAAGATGGTGCTCTCCATGTACGGCGCGCGCGAGGTGGACGAGCGCTCGGCGCCCGAGCTTTACGCGCTCGTGCGCCGGCTGGCCTCCGCCGCGGGGCTTCCCATGCCGCGCGTCTACGTCATGGAGAACCCGCAGCCGAACGCGTTCGCCACCGGCCGCAATCCCGAGCACGCCGCGGTCGCCGTCACCACCGGCCTTCTCAACACGGTGAACCGCGAGGAGCTGTCCGGCGTGCTCGCGCACGAGCTTGGCCATATCAAGCATCGTGACACGCTGCTGATGACAATCACCGCGACCATCGCCGGCGCGATCTCGATGCTCGCCAATTTCGGCCTCTATTTCGGCGGCAACCGCAACGACAACAATATCGGCCTGGTCGGTTCGCTGCTCCTCGTCATCCTCGGCCCGCTCGCCGCCGGCCTCGTTCAGATGGCGATCAGCCGAACGCGCGAATACGAGGCCGACCGCGAGGGAGCCGAGATCAGCAGGCGGCCGCTTGCGCTCGCCTCGGCCTTGCAGAAGATCGCGGGCGTCGCCGAACACGTTCCCAACATGCCGGCCGAACGCAATCCGGCCTCGGCGCATCTTTTCATCGTCAATCCGCTGTCGGGTGCGCGCATGGACAATCTGTTCGCCACGCATCCGAGCGTCGAGAACCGCGTGGCGCGCCTTCGCGAGATTGCGCGCGAGATGGGCGAGACGGCCGCACCGGTCCCGGCACGTGAGAGCGAGGCCGTTTCGCCGGGCCCCTGGTCCTCGGCGTCTTCGGCGCAGCGGCGCGGGCCCTGGGGCTAAAGCAATAAATTTGGATTCGCCATTGCCGGCTTGATCCGGCAATCCAGGGGGCACGTGCCCTGAGCTTGTTGCCCCTGGATGCCCGGCTCAAGGCCGGGCACGACGTGGGTAGGGACACAAAATGACAACGCCCGACAAACAAGCCCGCGACCAGGCGCACATGCGCGAGCTCCAGGTCGGCCTGCCGGCCCGGCGCGCCGCCGCAGAACTGCTCGACGCGGTGCTGCAGAAGAAGCAGGCGCTCGACGACATTCTCGGCCGCTCGCTGGAGAAGGGCGCCATGTTCAATCTGCCAACGCGCGACCGCGCGCTCACCCGCGCCATCGTGGGGGCGAGCCTCAGGCGCAAAGGCCAGATCGATGTCGTGCTCAACCGATTTCTCGACCGCGGACTGCCCGAGAAGTCCGCCATGCTCTATCCGATCCTGCTCTCGGCCGCGGCGCAGCTCATTTTCCTCAACACGCCGCCGCATGCGGCGATCGACCTTGCCGTGACGCTTGCCCAATACGATCCGAAGGCCAAGCGCTATGACAAGCTCGTCAACGCGGTGCTGAGGCGCGTCGCCAAGGAGGGCGAGGCAATCGCCGCCGGTCTCGATGCGCCGCGCGTCAATACGCCAGACTGGCTGTGGACACGCTGGGTCTCCTATTTGGGCGAGGCGCGGGCGCGGGCGATCGCCGCGGCTCAGCTCATCGAGCCTCCGCTCGATCTGACCGTGAAGAGCGATGCCGCACTTTGGGCCGAACGGCTTCAGGGGCGCGTGCTGCCTACGGGCAGCGTGAGGCTGATGCCCAAGGGCCGGATCGAATCCTTGCCCGGCTTCGATGAGGGCGCCTGGTGGGTTCAGGACGTCGCGGCCTCCCTGCCCGCTCGCCTGCTCGGCGACGTAAAGGGCAAGCGCGTCGCCGATCTCTGCGCCGCGCCGGGCGGCAAGACCGCGCAGCTTGCGCTCGCCGGCGCCGAGGTGACCGCCGTCGATCTTTCCAAGACGCGGCTCGGCATATTGCGCGAGAATCTCGACCGGCTCGGGCTTCAAGCAGAGCTCGTCCTGGGCGACGCAACGACATTCACCGCCGATCGGCCGTTCGATGCCGTGCTGCTCGATGCGCCCTGCTCATCGACCGGCACGATCCGGCGCCATCCTGATATCCCCTATACGAAGTCGGCCAAGGACATCGAAACGCTCGGGGCGCTGCAAGCGCGGCTCCTCGACCATGCCGCAACCCTGCTCAAGCCGGGCGGTGTCCTCGTCTATTCCACCTGCTCGCTCGAGCCCGAGGAGGGCGAAGCGCAGATCGCCGCGGCCATGGTGCGGAACGGTGCGCTTCGTCTCGATCCGGTCAAACCCGAGGAATTGGCCGGTCAGGCCGAATGGATCGAACCATCGGGCTGCCTCAGAACGTTCCCCTTCGAGCTCAAGCTCGACAGTCCGGAATGGAGCGGAATGGACGGATTCTTCGCCGCGCGGCTCGTCCCTGCTGGTTAACGCTTCGTTAACAAGCGGGCTTGATCCGGAGGCCGAGCCGCCCGACAATGGGGGTTACAGGATGCGCGGGGAGGCCGCGCGCGTAATGTTTGTGCGCGTGGCAGCAGCTTGGAGTTTGGACGGCATGGCGGCTGATTATCAGGCCTTGGAGCGCGGGCAGCGCGTTCAGGCGAGCCGTCAGGCAGGCCCCGGCGCCTTGCGCCGTTTCGTTCTCGCCGGCATGGCTTCGATCAGCTATCCAGGCTCGCAGGCCGAGCAGCTCCTGCTTGCGCCGCAGGAACTCCGCACCGCCGACCCGAGCTTCGCCACCGAGCTTTACAACGGTCATTTCGGGCTCGCCGGGCGCCTCGCCGAACTGACCGCCGAATCGCCGTTCGAGATCGAGCCTCCATCCGAGCAGTGGGAGCGCGAGCTTTATGGCTTCGGCTGGCTGCGGCATCTTCGCGCCGCCGGCAGCGAGCTGTCGCGCGAGCAGGCCAAGGCGCTGGTCGGCGACTTCATCAGGCTCAAGCGCTCGATCAAGGGCCTCCCCTGGCAGCCCGACATTGTCGGCCGCCGCGTCATCTCCTGGCTGTCGAACTCGGTGCTCATTTTGGACAGCGGCGAGCCGCAGGCCTACGAGGAGTTCCTGCGCGCGCTCACCGCCCATCTCCGCTATCTCTCGGCGAGCTACCGCGATTGCCCCGACGGCGTGCCGCGCCTCGTCAATCTCATGGCGCTGATCTATGCCGGGCTGTGCATCGCCGACCAGCAGTCGGTGGTCGACCGCTATACGCGCCCGTTCTGCAAGGAACTCGAGCGCCAGATCCTGCCCGACGGCGGGCACATCTCGCGCAACCCCGAGGCGCTCGTCGAGCTTCTGCTCGACCTCCTGCCGCTCCGCCAGTGTTTCGTGGCGCGCGACCGCACGCCGCCCAAGGAATTGACCGACGCCATCGACCGCATCATGCCGATGCTCCGCTTCTTCCGCATCGGCGACGGGACGCTCGCGCGCTTCAACGGCTGCGGACCGACCCCGACCGACGCGCTCGCCACCGTGCTCGCCTATGACGACGTCGAGGGCTCGCCGGTGAGAAGCGCGGTGAACTCGGCCTATGTCAGACTCAATTGCGGGACTATGCAGCTCATCTGCGACATGGGCCCGGCTCCGGCGCCTTCGCTCAGCTACGACGCCCAGGCCGGGTTCCTCTCCTTCGAGATGGCCTCGGGCAACGCGCCGATGATCGTGAATTGCGGCATCCCCTCGGCCGACCACCAGGAATGGCTGCCGTATGCGCGTTCGACCGCGGCCCAGTCCACCCTCACCTTCGAGGATTCCTCCTCCGGCGAATTCTCCGGCGCCGTCGACGGCACGCCGGAGGTGATCGGCGCGCCGCTGATCGGACCGGCCAACGCGCAAGCCACGCTCGCCGATCAGGGCGACAATCTCCGTATCAAGGGGACGCACGAGGGCTATCTCGCGCGGTACGGCGTGGTGCATGCGCGGCAGTTTCTGATCGCGCAGACCGGCAAGCTGATCTCGGGCGAGGACAAACTTACCGCGCCCAAGGGCCTGTCGAGCCCCGAGGGGCTGATAGCCGGCTCCTATGCCATCCGCTTCCATCTCCACCCTAGCGTGAAGGCGGCCGTTTCCGAGGACGGGCAGAGCGTGAATCTCCTGCTCAGGAACGGCGAGACCTGGCGCATCACCTCGAATGCGCCGGAGACGGCGATCGAAGAAAGCTACTTCCTCGCCGATGCGCGCGGGCCGCAAGCCAGCTCCCAGGTCGTGCTCGGCGGGGTGATGGGCGAGGCCTACGAGGTCAGGATCGTGTGGAACATCGAGCAGGTGGGCGCCAACGGCGCGCCCCATCCCCTGATCGACCCGAACGACGCGCCGGCGACAACTTAAGCTCGACGTCATCGCCGGGCTTGACCCGGCGACCCAGGGGCCGTTGACTGCGGCCCCTGTTGCCTCTGGATGCCGGCTCAAGGCCGGGCATGACGTGTCCATGGAAACGCGAACCATCAAGCGCGCGCTCATCTCGGTCAGCGACAAGACCGGCCTGGCCGAATTCGCCACGGCGCTCGAAGCGCGCGGCATCGAGATTGTATCGACCGGCGGTACCGCGAAGCTCTTGCGCGATGCCGGGCTAAACGTCATCGACGTCTCCGACGTCACCCGCGTGCCCGAGATGATGGACGGGCGGGTTAAGACGCTGCATCCCAAGATCCACGGCGGGTTGCTCGCGGTGCGCGGCAATCCCGAGCACGAGCGCGCGCTTCAAGAGCAGGCAATTCCGCCGATCGATCTCGTCGTGGTCAACCTCTATCCCTTCGAGGAAGCGGTCGCCCGCGGCGCCGATTTCACCGCCGCGATCGAGAATATCGACATCGGCGGTCCGGCGCTGATCAGAGCCGGGGCCAAGAACCACACGAGCGTCACCGTGGTCACCGATCCCGCCGACTACGCGCTCGTACTCGGCGAGATGGCGGCGCATGGCGGCGCCACCACGCTCGCCTTGCGCAAGGCGCTCGCCGCCAAGGCTTACGCGCGCACGGGAGCCTACGATGCCGCGATCGCCGCCTGGTTCGCGCACACCCTCGGCGAACGCGCGCCCGAGCGGCGCGTGATCGCGGGGCGGCTCGCGCAAGAGCTTCGCTACGGCGAGAACCCGCATCAATGGGCGGCGTTCTACCAGAGCGGCGAGGCGAGGCCCGGCGTCGCCACCGCCACGCAAGCGCAAGGCAAGGAACTCTCCTACAACAATCTCAACGACACCGACGCGGCCTACGAGCTGGTCGCCGAGTTCGATCCCGCGGCGAGTGCCGCTGTCGCCATCATCAAGCACGCCAATCCGTGCGGGGTGGCGCTCGGGAAGAGCCTCGCCGAGGCGTATATGAAGGCGCTCGCCTGCGATCCCGTCAGCGCCTTCGGCGGCATCGTGGCATTGAACCGGCCGCTTGATGCCGAGGCCGCGCACGAAATCGTCAAGATCTTCACCGAGGTGATCATCGCGCCTGACGCGAGCGACGAGGCAAGAGCGCTCATCGCCGAGAAGAAGAATTTGCGCCTCCTGCTTGCCCACGCTTTGCCGGACCCGAAGGCCGAAGGCCTCACCTTCCGCTCACTCTCGGGCGGCTTTCTCGTTCAATCGCGCGACAATGCCGTGGTTTCGCCGGCCGAGCTCAAGGTCGTGACCAGACGCAAGCCTTCCGAGGCCGAGCTTGCCGACCTTCTGTTCGCTTTCACCGTGGCAAAGCACGTCAAGTCGAACGCGATCGTCTATGCGAGAGGCGGCGCCACGGTCGGCATCGGGGCAGGGCAGATGAGCCGCATCGATGCCGCGCGCATGGCGGCGTGGAAAGCGGAAGACGTCGCAAGAGCGCGCGGTCTAAGCGCGAGCCTTACGGAAGGCTCGGTCGCGGCATCTGATGCGTTCTTCCCCTTCCCCGATGGACTTCAGGCGATCGCCCAAGCGGGCGCCACCGCCGTGATCCAGCCGGGCGGGGCGATGCGCGACGCCGATGTGATTGCGGCCGCCGACCGGCTCGGGCTCGCCATGGTCTTCACCGGCATGCGCCATTTCCGCCATTAGGGGGCGAGCGATCGCCCCCCTACCCGTGCCAAGACTTTTTCTTCCTAATGTTCCGTAAATTAACCGGTCGTTAACCACGAACGCCGTCCTATCGGCCATGGGGTTAACGAAATGACAACGCGGGGCACCACCTCCTTCAAATTTCGCGGCGGCACCTTCCACGCGCTCGTGGTGCGGCCGGGAACGCCGCTCGAGGCCTGGCTTGCCGACATCGACAAGCTGCTCGCCCGCTCGCC
>NZ_DASRGO010000026.1:0-3246 GCF_035650995.1 Methyloceanibacter sp.
GTGGCGCGGTCGCGCGCGATTTGCGCCGCCGCGTCCTTCCGCCGGTGCCGCCACTGCATGGCGGCGTAGGCGATGGCCGCGCCGAGCACGGCGACGGCGACCACATCGATGACGATCCACAGCCATCCGCCGAGTTCATTCATCACGGGATCTCCCGAAAAGCCAAAAAGGAGCCGGCGGGCTTGCCCCCGTGCTCCTTTTCTCTCTTGGATTTTGCTTCAGAAAGAACGGGCTGCGCGCCGCGAAGTTCCGCGCGATCCGGCGATTTGTCGCCGGCTTCACCCGTCATTTGTGCTGCTGGCCCTCATGTTCTTTGCGCGTCTCGGCCGCTTTCTGTGCCGATCTCCTGCGATCCTCGGCGGTGCGGCCCGTGCTCGGCCGGCGCCCGAGCTGTTCCCAGTCCTCCTCCGACATATCGACGCCGTAATGCTCGGCTGCCTTCTTGATGTTGGCGAAGGCAAGCTCGCGGTCCTCGTCTGACACGCCGACCGTCTGATCGAAGCGGGCGATCGCGTTGCGCACGTGGCTCGCGTCGGTCAAGGGCTCTTTGCGCTGCTTGGGGAAGGCGAACACGCTGTCCGGCAGATCGCTCCGCTCCGTGAGTTCGCCGTGCTTCTCGTGCGGTTTCCAGGTGGGATGCATGGGACCTCCTTGTTTTTCGAGCGCAGCCCGCGGGAGTGCCCGTGGGCTCCAACCGTAGGAGGGCGAGGAGGTTCCGCGTAGTAGGCGTGGCATTCCGCCCCTCGTGCCAGTGTTTGCGGGGGGGAACGGGACAGCCGCCCAATTCGTTTGGCGTAAAGGAAAATCATGCGATGCGCCTTTTGCTGATTTTTGCCGTTCTTGTCGGGCTCATCTACGCGGGCCGCGCGCTCATCTTCGGCGGCGAGGCCGAGCAGCCCGCGTCGAAGCCGGGCACCGCGACCGCGCCGTCAGAGCCCACCCAGGCGCTTTCCGCCGATGCGCTCACGCCCTCGCCGCAGGGCTCGCCTCACGCCATCGCCGTCGAGCAGGCTGCGGCGCCCGCGGAAGCCAAGACGGCGGCAGCACCGCCGCCCGCCGAGAAGGCGCCAGTACCCTCGCCGGCGGAAGCCTCGCCCGCGCCAGCGCCGGCAACCTCGACGGCAAGCGCAGAAGACGGCGCAAACCCGAATGGCACGGCCGCGCCGCCCGATCAGCCCGCGTTCATGCGCGTGACGGCGCCGGCGACCATCCGCGAAGGGCCGGCGACCTCGGCCAAGATCGTCGGCGTGGCGGAGGCAGGCGCCGAGGCGCAAGTGCTCGGGCGCTCATCGGATTGGGTCCGCATCGTCGATCCGGCGTCGAAAAAGACGGGTTGGATCCACGAAAGCTTCCTCGCCCCGCAAGCCGCGCCGCAATCGCGCCCGGTTCCGCCCGAGGAGATGGCCGCGCTCGCCGGGCCGGAGAGCGAGGCCGCCCCCGATTACGATCAGCAGCCCTCGTTCAGGCAGAAGCCGCGCCGGCACGCTTATCGCCACCGGTATTGGCGGCACCGTCTCGTTGTCGGGCCGCTGATCCTCAGATTCGGCTACTAGCGAAGCAGCTTGGCAGGCTTCAGGCCACGAATTCGCCTTGACAGGCGTCGCAGCGGAGCCGGTCGCCTTCCTCTTCGCGCCCGGCCCAAAAGAGCTGCGATTTTGCTCCCAGCCTGACCCAGCAATTGGGGCAGAGGAAAGCATCCGCATCGTAAGCCGCGAGCTTGTCCCGCGCGCCGTTCGGCAAGCCTTGGGCGATGCTCGCGGCGATCTTTCGCAGTTGCGGCCCGTGGTCTGAATGCATGGACATATTCTAACCCGTGCGCGGACTGCGCGCTAATCACCGCTTCGTCAGCGAGCGTGTCCTAGCGGTGCAGGGTGAGGCTGGTGGCCAGCCGATAGGTGCCGGTCTTGGCGTTGAGCTTGATGACGTTGATGGTGTGGCCGTCCCCGGTGAGCTTGATGCTCATGCGGCCGGAGAACTTGTCGCCGGAGATGACCGCGTGGATGGTATTGCCCTTGGCCGTGCCGCTCACGGTGCCGCTGGCGTCGTAGACGCTCTCGTTCCACGTGCCCTTGATCTTGCCGCCCTTGTCGGTGACCTTGAGCAGGGTGTTCACCTCGTAGTCATCGCCCTTGCAATGGAGCGTTTGGGTGACGTTGCTGCCCGCCACTTTGTAGTTGGTCGTGCAGTCGACCTTCTTCTTCTCGCCGCTGTCGAGAATGACGATGCCCGAGCCCTTCCAGTCGCCCTTGAGCTGGTCGAACGGATCGCCCGCGGCGGCGGGCGAGGCGGCCTCGGCTTGCCATGCCCAAGAGGCGGCGAGGACGACGCTCACAAGGGCTGCGCTCCTGACGGCTTGCGACAGCGGCTGATGCTGCATGGGATCTTCCCCCTCCTTGCGGAACCCCGAAAATCTCCTTTGGCGCATGGGTTTACCATGCCGCCACGGCTTGCGGCTGGCTCATAAAGCCTCAGATTGCGCTCAAAAAAAGTCAGTCTAAGGTCCGTTTCGCAAGCGCAAAAATCGAAGGACAAGCCCTGGCCCACGGCGCCGGCTGACTCGCGAAGGCCCGGCAAGCCCGTTTGCTACACCGAGAAGGTCTGACTTGCGCATCCGCTCCCCGCGCTCGAAGGCCCGGTTGAGGCGCAAAAGAGGAGCGGGCACCCGCTGGAAGGCGGGTGCCCAGGTAGGAAGGGGAAAAAGATTTGGAGTCGTCAGGTTCATCGCTTCGATTAGCGATTCTGGTTGTAGCTCTGCGGGAAGTCCTGAGCGAGCGACGGCGCAGCGGAAGCGACGATGAGCGCGATGGTGATGAACAGGGTCTTCATTGGGGGTCTCCTTTCACAGGGTGAACGTGGTGACCGCGCCTTAGCGGGTCATGTACGTGTTGGGGAAAGTGTCGGCGAGGACCGGCGCGGCAGAGGCGACGACCAGAGCGACGGCGAGGATGAGCTTCTTCATGGTGGTTCTCCTATCAGGTTCGGTTCGCGATCCGCGGTTAGCGGGTCATGTACGTGTTGGGGAAGGTGTCGGCGAGGACGGGCGCGGCAGAGGCGACGACCAGGGCGACGGCGAGGATGAGCTTCTTCATGGTGGTTCTCCTTTTGATATCGATGCTGGCCGGAGGATCCTTGGTTCGACCGGCCGGCCGTTCCGTTCGAACACTAGTGAAATGGGACGGGCAGGCGCGTTTGCCCAATAGCTGGCGGCTATAGAGTCGGTGCTTTAGGCGTTCGCGAGGAAATGGC
>NZ_DASRGO010000027.1:0-10312 GCF_035650995.1 Methyloceanibacter sp.
AAGGCGCTCCAAGGCATCGACCCTCTGGCCGAAGTGGAACTCGGCGCCGAACGGCTTGATCTGCTCCATGAGCCGGTCGGTCAGCTCCTGTCCGGTCACCATGACGATGCCGGGAATGTCGTAGATCGGCTTCTCAGGATAGAGCTCGGCGCACTGGCCCCCCGGTCGGTCGAGAATATCGACCACGTGGGCCTTGATGTCGAGCAGGCCAAGTTCGAACACCGCGAAGAGGCCGACCGGCCCCGCCCCTACGATCAGGGCATCTGTCTTGATCACGTCGTTTGCCATTACGTTCGCTCAGAACTGCTTGTCGGGTATGCGCACCACGAGCCCGTCGAGATCCTCGGTCACCTTGATCTGGCAGGACAGCCGGCTCGAGGGCCGCACGTCGAAGGCGAAATCGAGCATGTCCTCCTCCATCTGCTCCGGCTGCCCGGTCTTCTCGCGCCAGGCGTCGTCGACATAGACGTGGCAAGTGGCACAGGCGCAGGCGCCGCCGCACTCGGCCGCGATGCCGGGGATCGAGTTTTTCACCGCCGCCTCCATCACCGTCATGCCAGGCTCGGCCTCGACGACGCGTTCGGTCCCATCGTTCTGGATAAAGGTGATCCTGGCCATGTTCTTGGCGCGCGAGGCGATCGTCCTGACATCGGGGGCTTCGGACAGCGGCTTAAAGCTCGCGCCCGAGGGAGAGCGCGAGAAGGGGGCCCCGCTCGCGGCCCGTGCTCTATAGGGCAAATGGGAAAGAGACTCCAGCGCCTTCGACGGGCGTTTCGACGCGCGGAACAAGCGGCGGAATTGGCCTCAAACGTCCTTGAGCAGAGACCCGATATAGGCGCGCGCCTCGCACAAGGATTTGTCGATCTCCTCGACCTGCGTGCCGCGCGAGCGGGCAAGTATTTCGCCGGCAAGCCCTTCCGCACGCTGAGCCGCCTCGGCCACCTGCCAGGCGCCGACGGCGCGGGCCGAACCCTTGATGGTGTGGGCGGCGTTCTTCCAGTCGAGATCGGTCCGGCTCTGCTTCAACTGCTCGAGATAGACGAAGGACTGCCTCGAGAAGAGCTCAAGCACCTCGCGCTCGAGCGCGCGCTCGCCGAGCGTATAGCGAGACAAGTGGACGAGATCGATGGGATGGGAGGACGACTTAGGGCCTGCAACCGGCCGCCCTGCTTCAGCCCACGCCATTTCGCTTGCCATGGTCCTTGCTCCCCTGCTTGACCTCAAAGCAATGAACTCGCTTAAGGCGGCCGAATGGGACGCTTTTTTGTTGCATCGCGGAAGGCTCCGGGGCGTTTGTGTGACGAACGTCCCCGAAATCCTGTCACCTTCCTGCAACCAGACCTCTGATCTACGCGATTCTTGGCCCGGCGACAGCCTAAATTACCGAACGATACTAAAAGGTTAACCGGCGTAAACCATACCTGCCGATTAAACTTTTTTTAGCCCTAAAAATTCGTTAACGATGAAGGAAGAGGGGGAAATGCGTCGGGGGGCCTTCCCGGATAATCTATCCGGGAACGGGCGCCCCAGCTTAGACGCGACGCGCCTGCTGCGTAAACGGGTTGGGTTCGGGGGCGCGCAATTCTCCGAGATCTAGTCGGTGCGAGGAACGCGTGATGGCGCAAGAGCAAGCGAAAACGCCGCCTGCAGGTGCGGCTGACGGAGCCAAGGACGACGGTAAGCCCGGGCTCGAAGGTCTCTTCAGACCAGCCGACAACAAGCCCACAGAGGGGCAAAGCCCCGCGCGCAGCGGCGAGCTTCCGCGACGGACCACGCTTGCCGAGCGGCTCAGGGCCGAGCAGCGCAAGCGCGAAGAGCAGCAGCAGCCGAAGCGCGAAGAGGCGCGGCGCGAGGAATCCAAACGCGACGAAATCTTCCGGCGCGACGACACGGTGAAGCGGGACGACAGCGCAAAGCGCGACGAGATCCTCGGCCGCCGCGAGCCGCGTGAGCCGCGCGAGGAGCCGAAGCAGGAGGAGGCAAAGCCCCCGCTCGAATTCACCGAGACCGCGCCGCCCGCCGGCGCGGGCAGCGCGCCGAAGCAATTCGCCCGTACGCGCCGGCCAGCAGGCCCTCCCCCGCAGCGGCGGCTTGCCCCCCCTGCCAATGACGACGTCCCCTCGATCGGCGGCCTGATCTTTGCCCTCCAGCAGCGCCCGGCGCGCACGCCGTTCCTGGTGGCGCTCGTCGCCTCGGTCGTGTGGTTCATCATCGGCGGATTCTTCGCCTTCGGCCTGATCTCCGCGCAGATGGCCTCGGGCGGCGTATCGGGCCTGCTCGGCAGCGCCTCCGCGCTCACCGCGGCGGTCGCCATCCTCGTTCCCATCGCCATCTTCTGGTTCCTCGCGCTCCTCGTGTGGCGCGCGCAGGAGCTCCGCCTCATGGCCTCGGCCATGACCGAGGTCGCGGTCAGGCTCGCCGAGCCCGACAAGCTTGCCGAGCAGTCGGTCGCCTCGGTCGGCCAGACCATCCGCCGCCAGGTCGCCGCCATGAACGACGCCATCTCGCGCGCCATCGGCCGGGCGAGCGAGCTCGAGGCCATGGTCCACAGCGAGGTCGCGGCACTCGAGCGCTCCTATGGCGAGAACGAGCACCGCGTCAGAACGCTGATCAGCGAACTCGCCACCGAGCGCGAGGCGCTCGCCAACAACAGCGCGCGCGTGAGCGAGGCGCTGAAGGGCGTCGGAGCACAGATCGCGCGCGACATCGCCGTGGCGTCGAGCAGCATCGACCAGAAGCTCGCCGAGCGCGGCACCCAGTTGACCGAGCTCTTGGTCGCGCGATCGAGCGAGGCAGCCGATCAGGTGCACAAGGCGCAGACGCGCGTCACCGAGGTCATTCCCGGGCTCCTCGACCGCTTGAGCAAGGAGCAGGGTCGCCTCACCCAGGTGATCGACGGCGCCACGCAGAACCTCGCGGCGCTCGAAACCGTCATGGTCCAACGCACCGGTGCCCTCGACAAGACCATGAAGGAGCGCACCGAGGCCCTCCAGAGCACGCTCGCCGCCCGCATCAAGGGGCTCGAGACCTCCGTGGCGCAGGGCGCCCTCCTCCTCGACAACACCATGAAGGAGCGCACCGAGGCCCTCGCCGCCACCGTGGTCCAGGGTGCGGCCGGCCTCGAGAAGACCTTCAAGGATCGCACCGAGGTGTTCGCATCCTCGATCGTCCAGGGCGTGAACCTGTTCGACAAGACGCTGAAAGACCGCTCGGAGGCGCTCATCACCACCGTGGCCCAGAACGCGGTCGAGCTCGACAAGGCGCTCAAGGACCGTACCGAGGCGCTGGTCGGCACCATCGGCCAGGGCGCGGTCGTGCTCGACAACACGCTGAGACAACGCACCGAGGCCCTCACCAGCACCATCGGCCAGGGCGCGGTCATTCTCGACAAGACCATGAAGGACCGCACCGAGCAGTTCGTCTCGGCCGTGAGCCAGGGCGCCGGCGGCCTCGACAAGATGATGCGGGAGCGCACCGAGCAATTCACCGGCCTCGTCGCGCAAGGTTCGGTCGCGCTCGAAAAGACGCTGAAAGAGCGCACCGAGACCTTGACCAGCACGATCGCGCAAGGCTCGGTGCTGCTCGACAAGACGCTCAACGACCGCATCGGCCATTTCAACGCCATGGTGGATCAGCGGGCGCTCCTGCTCGACAAGCAGCTCGTCGATCGCACCAACACCTTCGCCAATGCCCTCGATCAGAGGGCGGGCGCACTCGACAAGGCGCTGCACGACCGCACCACCCAGTTCGTGGCGGCGATCAACCAGGGCGCCACCTCGCTCGACAAGATGCTGACCGAGCGCGCCGAGAACTTCACCAACGCCCTGCTCCAGCGCGTGCGCGTGCTCGAGCAGGCCATCACCCAGCAGACCGGCTCGCTCGACAAGACCATGACCGAGCGCGCCCAGGCGGTGATCATGGCGCTCGCCGAGCGGCTCCAGGCCATCGACAACACCTTCAACCAGCGCGTCACCGAAACCGACCGCATGCTCGGCGAGCATGCCCGCCAGACGCAGGATGCCTTCGCCAAGCAGACGGCACAGCTCAACCAGGTGCTCGCCAACAACTCGGCGATGATGCAACAGACCGCAAATCAGGTCGGCGCGCAGTCGAAGGAGGCGGTCGGCGTGCTGACCAGCCAGACCCAGACGCTGCGCGAGGTATCGCGCGGGCTGCTCGACCAGATCCACGGCCTCACCCAGCGCTTCGAAAGCCAAGGCCAGGCGATCCTCACCGCCGCCAAGGCGCTCGACTCGTCCAACGCCAAGATCGACTCGATCCTCGAGGGCCGGCACCAGGCGATCATCGCGCTCCTGCACACGGTCAACACCAAGGCGCAGGACCTCGATAGCATGATGCGCAACTACGCCGGCATGATGGAGAACACGCTGACGCAGGCCGAACAGCGGGCGCGGCAGGTGGGCTCGGCGCTCGCCCGCGACACGTCGAACCAGGCGCAGACGGCGCTCGCCCAGATCGAGCGGCTGCGCGAGGAGGCCCAGGCGCACACCAACCGCGCCGTCGCCGACCTCAAAAACAGCTTCGAGCAGGTCATCACCCAGATCGGACGGCAGCTCGAGCAGATGCGCGGCCAGTTCGACTCGACCTCGCGCGGCATGCACGAGGTGGCGAAGAAGACCGCGACCGACCTCGATGGGCTGCGCCAAGAGATGCAGAAGCGCATGGAGTCGCTCCCCGAGCAGACCGCTCAGACCACGGCCGCCATCCGCAAGGCGCTCGACCAGCAGGTGAAGGAGATCGAGCAGATCGCGCCGGTCCTGACGCGCGCGGCGAGCCAGGCCGTTGCCCAGCCTCCCCTGCCTCCTGTTCAGGCCAGCGCCGGAGGCGACCCGTTCCGCCGCGGCGGACAGCCCTCCGGCGGCTTCGATCTGCCGCCGGTCGGGCGCGGGGGAAGCTACGACCTTCCGCCGATGCCGAAATTCGATCCGCGCGGCCGTCCGCTTGCCGCCAGCGAGGGCGA
Source organism: Methyloceanibacter sp. (assembly GCF_035650995.1). Classification (GTDB taxonomy): domain Bacteria; phylum Pseudomonadota; class Alphaproteobacteria; order Rhizobiales; family Methyloligellaceae; genus Methyloceanibacter. Next base: position 4,982 of record NZ_DASRGO010000027.1, read on the forward strand.
GAGGGATCAGGGGGCGGGAAGCCTCGCCCAGCAGTTCGGCGGCGCATCCTTCGCTCCGCAGGGCGGCCAAGGCGGCGCGCCCCGCTTCGGCAGGCCCGACACGGCTCCGCCTGAGTCAGGCTTCGGCGGCGGCCAGGGCTTCGGCGCCCGCCCCGTGCAGCAGGCCGTGCAGCAGCCCTCCTCCCCTCTCGGCGGCGGCAATCAGCTTCGACTCGATGAGCTTGCGCGCGCCATCGATCAGCGCACGGCGCAGGAGGTCTGGTATCGCCTGAGGTCCGGCGACCACGCCGCGCTCGGCCGCCACATCTACAGCCTCGACGGCCAGGCCACATTCGACGAGATCGCGCGCCGCTACGACCGCGACGCCGATTTCCGCGGGACCGTGGATCGCTATATCGGCGACTTCGAGCGCCTACTCGGCGAGGCCGAGGCGAGCGACCCCGAAGGCCGCACGGTGCAGAACTATCTCGTCTCCGAGACGGGCCGCGTCTATCTTCTGCTCGCGCATGCGAGCGGCCGGCTCCGCTAGGGATCAAGAAGCGAGGCTCCCCCAAACTTCGGCCCCCCGCCCTAAAGGCGGGGGGCTCATGTTTTTCGGGGGGTTCCATTTCGTCATTCCCGCGCGAGATACGCCTTCGCAGTGCCGTCTGGTTCCCGCTGGTACGGGTCAGCCGGGCAACAATCGTGGATGGCCGGGACAAGCCCGGCCATGACGATCTCTGATATCAGAGGAACAGGACTAGGCCTTGCGGGAGGAAACCCAGGTGGTGGTGTCTTGCAGGACCTCGGTGAAGCCCTGGTTCAGGGCGGCGATGGCATCGCCCGGGGAATCGGTCGCGGCCGGCACGCGCGCGCTGAAGCTCTTGGTGGCGATCACCCGCCCGGTGGAGAGATTGACCAGCTTGGCGAAGATCTCGATCTCGGCGACGGCCTTGCCGCTCGAGACGTCGATCTGGAAGGCACGAAGATCGGTGGCGAGCGCATATTGGCCGTTGGTCGCGCTCACCGACTTCACGGCGCCGGAATTCTGGAAGGTCTCGATGATGCGCGCCTGCACGAGACGCGGGAGCCGGTCGCTCCACGCCACGCCCTTGTAATAGGAGACCTGATCGGCGGTCGGCCGCACCATCAAGCGGTCGGTCTCGAGCGCGTGGATTGCGGTCGGCTCGTAGACCACGAGCTGCCAGGACGCGGGCCTCGGCGTGGCGGCGAAGGAGCGCGGGGCGACGAGGTCGAAGGTCGCAGGCGGGCGCGATCCGGCGGCGAGCGCGCAGCCGGCGAGCGCGAGGCAAAGCATGCCCGCAGCAAGCGTTGGCGCCGACCGTGACATTGCGATGGCCCCCCTGTCCGAGGTCACCCTATTGGCCCCCAAGGGTGGGTTATTGTCCTTTCGGAGTGTATTCCGGGACCTGGTTTCCACCAAGCAAAAAACCTTTTGGATCAGCCTCTAGCTTCTCCAGAATGCGGTTCAATGTGACCGCCGTGCGGCGCCCCTCCTGCATGAAGGCGCTGAACTGCTGGAGGCTGTCCTTGGCCTGACGGGTGAGGCCGTCCATGTTGTCTCCAAGCGACACTTCAAGCTTGCCCGACAAGGTCTTGAAGTTGTTGGCGCCGTCCTTCACGTCGCTGATGGCGAGCGCGATCTCGTCCTTCTTCGAGGCGAGCATGGCCGTGACTTGCTCGACATTGGCGACGGTCTTGTGGATCGACTCCTGATTTTCGGCCACGAGGTCGTTCAGCCGGGTGAGGAGCGCATTGGCGTTGTTCATGACCGCGGGCGCGGCGTCGAACAGGCCCTGCCCGCCGCCCGGATCCGCCTTAATGGTGGGAATCGGGTCGGCGTCGGTCGCGACCAGGAAGGGAGAATCGGGCGTGCCGGGCGTGATCTGGATGCCGCTGCCGCCGGTCAGCCCCATCGAAACCATGGTGGCGCGGGAATTCTCGCGCACCGGCGTGTTTTCGCTCACGCTGATCAGGACGTGGACTTTGCGCGCGTCGTCCGGATCGAGCGAGAAGGACTGGACTTCGCCCACCTTCAGCCCCTGGAAGCCCACGCTCGATCCCGTGGTGAGCCCCGCGACCGAGCTTTCGAACACCACGTAGTAACGCTTGCCGCCGCCAGCGAAGTTGCTCATCCAGAACACGAAGATGAAGGCAAAGGCGAGCACGCCGAGAACGAACCCCCCGATCATCAGATAGTTGGCTTTGGTTTCCATCCGACCGGTTCCTTACGTCGACATTGGCAAGAGCTTAAGCGGAAATCGGGATCTTCGCCCTTCCGCCCGGGGGCGAGGCGGCGCGCGCCCGCTCGCCGCAGAAATATTCCTTGATCCACGGGTGGTTGGGCTGCCGCTGCAACTCGCCCGGAGAGCCGGTGCGCACGATCTTCCGATCGGCGAGCACGGCCACCCGGTCGCACACGGTGAAGATGGTATCGAGGTCGTGGGTCACCATGTAGACGGTGAGCCCGAGCGTCTGCTGCAGCTTGCGCAGCAAATGGTCGAAATCGGAGGCGCCGATCGGGTCGAGCCCGGCGGTCGGCTCGTCGAGGAACACGATCTCGGGGTCGAGCGCGAGCGCGCGGGCAAGCCCCGCGCGCTTGCGCATGCCGCCCGACAGCTCGGAGGGGAATTTGTGCGCGGCGTTCGGCGGCAGGCCCACCATCGACAGCTTGAGGAAGGCGAGATCGTCCATCATCGCCTGCGGCAGGTCGAGGTGCTCGCGCATCGGTACCTGGATGTTCTGGAGCACGGTGAGCGAGGAGAACAGGGCGCCGTCCTGGAACAGAATGCCCCAGCGCTTTTCGATATCGAGGCGGTCGGCCGTCGACAGCGCCTTGGCATTCTGGCCGAATAGGCTGACCTCGCCCTTGTCGGGCTTCACAAGCCCGGTGATCACGCGCATGAGGACCGACTTGCCCTGGCCCGAGCCGCCGACGATGGCGAGGATCTCGCCGCGGAAGACGTCGAGATTAAGCCCGTCCCATATCTGCTGGCTGCCGAAGCTCTTGGCGAGCCCCCGCACGCGGATCAAGACCTCGCGTCCGTTTTCGACGATCACACCCCGATCCCCGACAGGAACATGGCAAAGACGGCGTCCAAAATTATCACCAGGAAGATCGCCTTGACCACGGCGCTGGTCACATGTTTGCCAAGGGATTCGGCGCTGCCCTCGACTTTCAGGCCCTCAAGGCAGCCGACAAGCGCGATGATAACGGCCGCGAACGGCGCCTTGATCATGCCGGCCATGAAGTGGAGGTAGTCGACCGCCTCGTGCAGCTTGTCGAGGTAGTTCGTGGTATCGAGACCGAGCACGACGAAGGCCATGAGCCCGCCACCGGCAAGGCCCATGATGTCGCCGATGAAGGTGAGGAGCGGCAGCGCCACGACGAGCGCGAGCACGCGCGGCAGGACGAGCGTGTCCATGGGATCGATGCCGAGCGTGCGCATGGCGTCGATCTCCTCGCGCATCTTCATCGAGCCGATCTCGGCGGTGAAGGCCGAGCCCGAGCGGCCGGCGACCATGATGGCGGTGAGCAGGATGCCCACTTCGCGGAGCGCGAGGATGGCGACCATGTTGACGGCGAAGGGCTCGGCCCCGAACGGCTTCAGCTGCACCACGCCCTGCTGCATCACCACCGCACCGATGAGGAAGCAGATCAGCGCGATGATGGGCACGGCCCTGAAGCCGGCGTGGTCAAGATGATGGACGAAGGAGGTGCGGCGGAAGCGCCAGGGCTGGCGGATCATGCGGCCGAGAGCCGCCGTGACCTCGCCGAGAAAGGCGGTGAGCTGGACGGCGTCGCGCCAGACGCTGGTCACCGTCTTGGTCATGTCCTCGCCGAACTGGGTAAGCGGATTGGGCTTTTCGAGCTTGGGCCGCTCGATATTGCCGCGCCGCTGCACCTCCTCGATCAGGACGCGGAAGGCTTCGGTCGCTCCAGCGTAATGGGTGCGGAGCCCGCTCGCCTGCCAGGCATTGGCGGTGCGCTGCAGGAGCCAGGCGCCGGCCGTGTCGATCTCGGCGATGCCGGCGATATCCATCTCGCCGGTGAAATCCGGGGTGGGCGGAATGGGAACGCGCAAGCGCTTGAGCGCCGTGTCGAGGCGGACGGCTTCGGCGACGGTCCAGGCGCCGGTCGCGATCAGCCGGAAGGTCGTGCCCCTGAGCTCGACCCTGAAGCCCGGGGCGCGGGCTTGGGTTGGGAGGACAAGCTGGTGGTCGCGCTTGAGCATGGACGAGCTTAGTCTCTTGGATGAAGGTGACCGGCGACGCCTCTAGAAACGCACTGTTTTTGAACGAAAATCCAGGAGAAAGAAAGGCGTGATGGGAGGGAGCCTGAAACTCCGCGCAACCGTCGAACGCTTTCCCATTGCCGGCGGATTCACCATTTCGCGCGGCTCGAAGCACGAGGCGGTGGCGGTGGTCGCGCGATTGAGCGACGGGGAGCATGAAGGCCGGGGCGAGTGCGTGCCCTACGCGCGTTATGGCGAGACCGTCGAGGGGGTGTTAGCCGCGGTCGAGGGCTGCGCTGGCGCCCTTGCCGAGGGGCTGACTCGGGCGACGCTGCAAATGCTGATGCCGGCAGGAGCTGCGCGCAACGCGATCGATTGCGCGCTTTGGGATTTCGAGGCGAAGCGCTCAGGCCGCCGGGTCAGCGAGCTTCTCTGCCTGCCGCCGCTGCGTGCGGTTTTGACGGCCTACACGCTGTCGCTCGGCACGCCGGAGGCGATGGCGGCGAAGGCGCGCGAAGCGAGCGCCTATCCCCTGCTCAAGCTCAAGCTCGGGGGCCCGGGCGACGAGGAGCGCCTCAGCGCAGTACGGGAGGCCGTGCCCGCAGCGCGCCTCATCGTCGATGCGAACGAAGCCTGGCAATCCCATGAGGCGGAATCGCTTCTTGCCGCCGCAGCGCGAGCGCGCGTCGAACTGGTCGAGCAGCCGCTGCCGGCGGGTAACGACGAGATGCTTGCCGATATCGACCGGCCCGTTCCTGTGTGCGCCGATGAGTCAGCGCATGACAGCGCCTCGCTCGACGCGCTCGCCGCACGCTACGATGCGGTCAACATCAAGCTCGACAAGACAGGAGGCCTCACCGAGGCGCTTCGTACCGCGGAGCGGGCGCGCGCGCTGGGGCTCAAGATCATGGTGGGGAGCATGGTCGCGACCTCGCTTGCGATCGCCCCTGCTCTTCTCCTCGCGCAAGACGCAGAGTGGGTGGATCTCGACGGGCCGCTTCTCCTCGCGCGCGACCGCGTGCCGGGGATTGCCCATGACGGCGCGCTTCTGTTCCCGCCCGAGCCTGCGCTCTGGGGCTGAGGCTTTTCGCCTCAC
>NZ_DASRGO010000028.1:0-20559 GCF_035650995.1 Methyloceanibacter sp.
CCCGCGGGTCTTGTCGCAACAAGGCACTCGGGCGGCACCGGAGCTCCCCCCGGACCCAATAAGAGGTCCTGCCAGGAGCTGGCTGTGAGGTTCGATTTTTGCGCGGTTCGCCTTCGCGAAGCTCGCTTCGGCGGGCGAAGGAAGGCCCGGCGCAAGGATAGAACTGAAGCGGGGCCCGCAGCCGGAAGACGCCGCAAATGACATGCGCTTCGGCGTGCGCGGAAGCGCGATGCGCTCAAGTAGCGCGAAGCGCGGTAGCGCACCGATAAAGGGCGCATGTGGCGCGCCGAGAGGCGCCCGCCGTGTCTCCCAAAAGGAGATGCGGACACCATAGGTTTGCGCTTTTCGGCGCGCCGCCCCCCTCCGGGGGACTCGCTCTTTGACATGACCTCACGCGGAAGCCGCGGCGAGGCTAATGGCGTGCGGCCACGGCGTAGTCGCGCAGGACGTCGGCCTCCTCCTGCAACTCGCCCAGGCGATGCTTGAGGACGTCGCCGATGCTGACGATGCCGACGAGCCTTTCGCCGTCCTTGACCGGCAAATGACGAATGCGCCGGCGCGTCATCAGCTTCATCACGTCGGTGATCTTGTCCTCGGGCGAGCAGACGACGACCGCCTTGGTCATCAGCTCGGAAATTTTAACGCCCGGCAAGCGGTCGCCGTGCGCGGCGAGGCCGTAGGCGAGATCGCGCTCCGACAGGATGCCCTCGATCGTGTTGCCGTCGCTGCTCACCACGAGCGCGCCGATTTGCGCCGCGCGCAAGTGCCCCGAGGCGAGGACCGCCGTCTCGTGCGGCGGAACCGTCGTCACCGCCGAACCTTTGGTCCGCAGAATGTCAGCTACCTTCATGGTCCGCTCCTTGTGCGCCCAAAGGCGCGTCAATCACTCATGGTAGCAAAGATGGGCATGAGGACGGCATCACGCCAACGTGTTTGCATGCCATGATTGGGCCGTTTGGCCGGTGTAAATCGCCGCAGGCAAGGAGGGTGGCAATGCGGACAGCCCTTCTGGTGACGGCGTTGCTCTGGACCTTGGCTCTTCCGCCGCGGGCGAGCGCGGACTTCAAGTGCTTCGATACGCCGGACGGCGGGTGGCGGTGCGCCTGCGTCGGCTCTAGCGATTGCGAGGCGATGCAGAAGTCCGGCGCCTGCAAATCGGATATCGTCTGCGATAAAGGCGAGCTCGGCTCGAGGGTGTGCAGTTGCAAGGCGGCGCGCGCCGCGCGGGCCGCGCACTGAGATCGGCGGACGCCGAGCAGCCGGAGAAGGGCTAGTTCCGCGGCCGGTCCTTCCAGCGCGCGAGAAGCTTATCGATGCTCGCTTGCGCCTCGGAGACGGCGTCTTCCTTCCGCGCGGCCAATGTCCTCAACGGCGATCGCGTCAGGAGCGGCAGGTCGGGGCGCGTGGCGTAGATATTGGCGCACCAGCTTGCCCATTGGCGCGTCGGAACGATTTCGTACCCGCGATAGCGGTATGTCTGGGGCATTGCAGGGGCCTCCCACGAAGCCCCCCGTCGCCATCATTTAACGATTTTAGCGACAAAAGGGCAACACATTCGGTAAGACGGCCCCAACCGGAGCGACCGTTGCCCCCGTCGTTCGGTTAGGGCCGCCAGGACCGATCCCAGCGGTACCAATGCCTGCCCAGCCGCGCTTCGGCTTTGAGCCGGATCAAGCAGGCAAAGAAGAAGCCCGGTCTATGGGGGTCATAGGCCGGGCTTCTCCTACTCTTACTCATGCCTCCAAAGGCGGGCATCGGCGCCGGCTGCGCGGGGGTCGCAGGGATGCCAGGCGCCGACACCCGGGGGCGAAACGCGCGGCCGCAGAGTTGGTTTCGCTTGGTTCGTCGATTCGCAAGACACGCGGTTTTTGACCGACGTCAGTAGGTCGGCCAGAGCCCTGGCGTGGCGAGCTCGACCAGATGGCCGTCGGGATCGCGGAAATAGAGGCTTCTGCCCCCGCGCGGCCACTGCATCTCGCCCTCGATTGGGATCCCGTGCGATTTGAGGCGCTCCCTCCATTCCTCGAGTTCGGACGCCGAGATGGCAAAAGCAAGATGGAGGCGCCCGCTGCCGTCGTGAGGCGGGATGGTGCCGCCGGCAAGCACGGCGGTCTTGGTGGCGGAGCCCTTCGGAAACAGGAGCAGGACCTGCCCGCCAGGAATGTGCAAGGGCCGCAGCGCCCGGTTCTCTATTCTACTTCCCGCCGAGGTTTCGAGCACCGGTCCAAGGCCGAGAACGCGCTCGTAGAAGTCGCAGGAGCGGTCGAGGTCCTCGACATAAAGGGCGGTTTCCAGCAATCGGGCGATGCTTGGCATGGGGCACTCCCGCGCGCGACGAAATCTTTCCGGGCTTTGCGCGACCCTTGCCTCGCTATCCCAACTGTGCCGGGCACGCAAAGTTCGATCACCCGCCATCAACGAGCCGCGGCTTTAACTCCCTCCTGAAGGGGAGGCCGTTCGCTCAAGCGTCTTACGCCGCAAGAATAGGGCGACCGGTCGTCACACAACTACCTTCCGGTAAAGGTGCCAAGTGGCGTGTCCGAGCACGGGCACAACGACGATGAGGCCGAGGAAGGCGGGGATCGATCCGAGCAGGAGGCTGCCCGCGACGATCAGGCCCCAGGCGGCCATCGGGCCAGGATTCTCGGCGACGGCGTGGATCGAGGTTTCTACTGCCGTGAGAAGACCGACGTCGCGGTCGAGCAGGAGCGGGAACGACACCACGCTGATCGTCAGGACAAGCAGAGCGAAGAGAAAACCGACGCCCATACCGACGATGATCATCGCCCAGCCGGCCGGGGTGGTGAGTGCGTCGCGGACGAGCGCCGCGAGCGAGGCCGGTGCCTGGCGGCCGAGCGTGGCTTGGTAGATGCCGTCGGCCGCGACCAGCCAGAGGGCGAAAATCGCGAGCAGCACCAGTGCCAGAACGAAGATCGCCCCGAAGCGCGGCGAGCTCAGCACGCCGAAGGCATCGAGCCAGGAGATGCGTCTGCCTTGCTCGCGCCGGCGGCTCATTTCGTAAAGGCCGACGGCCGCGGCCGGGCCGATCAGGGCGAAGCCAGCGGCGAGCGGGAAGATGAGTGGCAGCATGTCGTAGCCGAAGGTGAGCCGCAGCAATGCGATGCCGGCCAAAGGATAGATGAGGCAAAGGAAGATGACGTCGGTTCGATAGGCCGCAAAATCGTCGAGGCCCTTGAGCAGAACGCCCCTCAAGTCGGCAACGTCGATGCGGCGAACCGGCAGCGGGGCCGGCTTTGCCTCCTCGCCGCCGAGGAGGGATCTTGGAAGCGACCCTACCGCAAGGGCGACATGGGAGATCTGGCCCCATCCCCACTCGATGGGGTTACGAATATGGTCTTGGCTGGCCATTGGGCTCCTCCAGAAGTTTCGCGTTTGGAGGGCCGCGGCCACCCGGGGCTAAGGGTCATTCGGCCGCTAGTCGCGAGCGAGCCGCGACCAATTGCAAAATTATACTCCGATCGCGGGCTTCCGTCTCGTCACGCAAATGTCGGCAAGACTTGCGGTATCGCGGCAAACAATCGCGAATAACGATAAAGCGCGTTAACCGCTTTGGCGGCTTGCGCCTTAATTGATCCCAAGATCGCTCCCTTCTGGTCATGAAATGATCGCCTTCATACGGCGAGTCCACTCCCTTCAGCCCGGAAATCGTCAACGAACTGAAGGAGAAGAGAGTGCGGATTCGCTGTTTCTTGTTCGCGGGCTTGTTGCTCGTGACTGCGACACCTTCGCATGCCTCGCTCGGCGTCGCGCCGCAGTGCGTCGCGCCGTCTCAGGACCTGCCGACCAAGGTTGGCGATGCCAAGTCGCCCTTGCCCGAACTTCCGCGCGTCGCCTCGAGCTACGACGCGGAGGATCGCGATTATTTGATCAGAACGATCGCCTTCGAGGCGGGCGAGGAGCCCGATGAAGGTAAGGCCGCGGTCGCCCACGTGGTCCTCAATCGGGAGAGGAGCGGGCGCTGGGGCTCAACCATCAAGCAGGTGGTAACCCGCCCATGGCAATTTGAGCCGTGGATGACGCGACGGAGGGAGATCGGACGACTTTCGCCGAGTGACCCGCTCTATCGGGACGCCGCACGGATCGCCGACGCGGTGCTCTCGGGAGAGATCCCCGATCCGACCGCGGGAGCAACGCACTTTCTCAATCCGACGATCGTGCGGCAGCGGCGCGGGGGCTCTCTGCCGTCTTGGGCGCAAGGGGAGGGGCAGCCGATCGGACAGCACACCTTCTACGCTCCGAACGGCGGCGTGCCCGAGGTGGAAGGGACCGTGCTGCCCGCCGACGCTTGGGAGGTTGTCACAATTCCGTGCTCGGGTAGCGAGGCCTCGAAGACGCCCGAGTCCGGTTTGATGACGCTTGCCGGCGGAGAGGATTGACGAAGAGGATTGCGAATCGTGGCAACCTAGGTGCCCTGATCGCAGTTCATGCTAGCGGCGTAGGCTGGTCAGTCCGCACGAACCCGAGGAGGGAGAGACGTGAGAGCATTGGCGGTGATGTTCCTAGTCATCAGTGCGGTCCTTGCGGGCACGGCCTTGGCCGAAGATGCCAGGCCTCAACCCCTCACCAGGGCAGACTGCGAGGCGGCATGGGGCTGGTCGTGGAACGAGACCGCCAATGTGTGCGAGACCGCCAAGATCACGGCGGGAGGACGGGCCGGGCAGCCGTTGACGCGCGCAGATTGCGATGCGGCCGGCATGTCGTGGAACGACAAGGCGCTGGTGTGCGAAGATAAGGCAGCGCAGAGCACGGCACGAGCCGCCGACACCAAGGCGACGGCTCCGGCGGCGCAGTCGATCCTCATCAACATCGACAAGTCCACGCAGCACATGACGGTGTTCATCGACGGCGTGGAAAAATTCGACTGGCCGGTGTCGACAGGCAGGCATGGCTACTCGACCCCGTCGGGCACCTTCACGCCGCTGTCGATGAACGAGATTTGGTACAGCAAGGAGTGGGACAACGCGCCCATGCCGCACGCCATCTTCTATATGAAGGATGGGCATGCCATTCACGGCAGCTATGAAGTGAAAAATCTGGGCAGGCCCGCGTCGCACGGGTGCGTGCGCCTCTCGCCGCAGAACGCCACCATCCTTTTCAACTTGGTGAAGGCGACGGGCCTCGACAAGACGCAAGTGGTGTTGAGCGGAGAAACGCCGGGCGGCGAGGCCAAGGTGGCGAGCGCAGGCAAACCGCGGAGTGTCGCTCGTGCCTGGCCCAATCCTTATCTCATCGACACGGAGCCGAAGCGAGGCGGTTTCTTCAGGCGCCTGTTCGGGGCTCGCTAGAGTCGCCGCGCATTTTGGGCGGCGATCACGACGGTCAGTCCTCGGCCTCAGGCTCGAATGTGGCGCCGGGGACCTGGTCGCATTCGGCCTTGGTCATCATGAGGAAGCCCTGGCCTTTGCAGGCATTCGTTCCGGCGCAGCCGTTCTTGGCGCTGCCGCACGCACTTTGTCCCTTGCAGGCATTGGCGCCGATGCAGCGGCCCTTCGCTTCGTCGGCGTAGGCCGGACCGCTTTGGGCCGTAATGGCGCCAATGACGGCAGCCACGGCGGCGGCGATCGCCGCGCCCGATCTGTTGCTTGGTTTCATGATCCCCTCCGCAGCAAGACTCCGCTATGCTGATTTCGGTTTTGTCATGAGTGGAAGGAGACGGGCAATGTCGAAATCAGCACAACGTGCATGCACATTCGGCCTCTCGGCCGCCGCCTGTGGGGCCGCTTTGGGGCTCATGGCGGTGGCGTTCACCCCGAATTATGCGCTCGCCGCGCAGGAGCTGAAGATGGTCGAGCATGCAACGACCGACGCCGTCACCGACACCGGCGCTGCGGGCGACAGCGCGGGAGATGTGCTCACCTTCGCCAACGAAGTGTACGACGCCGACGACAAGGACAAGATCGGCAGCGATCAGGGCATCTGCTTCCGCACCGTAGTCGGCAAGGCGTGGGAGTGCTTCTGGACCCTTTCGCTCGACAAGGGGCAGTTGACGGTCGAGGGGCCATTCTACGATTCGGGCGACTCCGTGCTTGCGATCACCGGCGGCACTGGAGAGTTCGCCGGCGCGCAAGGCGACATGCTGCTGAGCGCCAAGGGCACCGACGGCAAGGCCTACTATTTCACCTACCGCATCAAGTGACGCGCAGGGTCGATGACCTTTTCAAGTAACGTCACCCAATGTGCCGTGCTCGCGGCCATGACGCTCGCGGTTGAGCCTCTGCTCGCTGCGGCGCCGGTCGCGAGCGCCACCTTCACCTGCAAAGGCGGCAAGACGATCGCGGCGACGTTTTACCCCGACAAGGTCGAGCTCAAGCTCAGCGACGGGCGGAGCTTGACCTTGCCGCAGGCCATGTCGGCCTCGGGTGCGCGCTATGCGAACAAGGACGAGAGCTTCGTCTTCTGGAACAAGGGCGACACCGCCTTCATCACCGAGGGGGCGTCCGGGCAGCAATCCTACTCGGATTGTGTCACCAAATAGCGCGACGGCCCGCGCAACTGCCGACGTTGTCTTGTCTTGCCTGGGGCCAGTATGGCCCAACTGCTGCAGGTAAAATGCGGCTTGTCTCAATCGATGCTTGCATTAGGCGTGGAGGGAGCCTAGGGTTCGAGAACTGGCGCGCCGCCCCCAGGCGATGACGGTAAAGATTACCGTGCCGATTCTGTGCACGCCCCCTTTTCCGAACATCTCAGCACACCGAGCCCTTCGCGGCTCGCGGCTCGCGGCTTTCCAGCCTGCGAAAATCGCCGGTGCTTTTAACCCCAAGAGGTATGTTCATGACCGCCACCCTTAATCCACAGAGTGCAGCCGACCAAGCCCGCGCCACCTATTATGCGGCGACGGCTCAGCTCGGCCGGCTCGGCCTCGACACCGCCATTTCGGAGGACTTGCGGGCCCTTGCCGGGAAGACGGTCGCGCAGAGCCGCGAGGTGTATGATCGCTCCAAGGATGCTTTCGACGCCTCCTTGACGGCATTCGAGACGTCGTTCGACGCCGCCTATCAAGGTGCCACAGCGCTCAACCGCAAGATCGTCGATATCGGCCGCCGCAATGTCGATGCCACTTTTGATTTGGCCGAGACCTTGGCGGGCGCAAAGAGCGTCGCCGACATGATGGAGTTGCAGGCCGCCTTCTGGCGCAAACAGTTCGGCGTGTTGACGGCGCAAGCAGAAGAGGTCCGCGCGCTTTCGACCAAGGTGGCGGCGGATGCGAGTGAACCGCTCAAGGCGCACTTGGCACAACGGCATGGATGAGCGCAGGTCGAACCCGGAATTCGGTCGATGACGACGCGGACAACCAACAAGACCGTCACTTTTTGTCGGCCCTTTTGTCTGAAGGGCGTTGATCGTCTACTGCCCCCTCGGGACTATCGCGTGCTTACCGAGGAAGAACTGATCGAGGGGGTGTCGTTTCCGGTCTACCGTCGCGTATCGACCGCCATTTTCGTGCCGGCGCCCACGGGATCGGCGGTAGAGATGGTGACGATCGATCCTGCGGATCTTCAAACGGCGCAGGAACACGACGCAGCGATGCCGACTGTTGAACGCACAGCGATCAAGACGCTTGAAAACTTCGAAAGGACATAAATCCATGCGCGCTATTTTGCACGCCAAGTTTGGCGACCGCGTCGCCGAGCTTGCCCCCAATCCTAAAACCACACTTCGCACAAGCGCCAGTCCGCAGGAGGAGTCCTCGGTCAGCGAATTTGAGATCGCACTGACGAAAGCGCGGGCTGACTGGCGAGCAAGCAGGGGCCGGACTCGGACGGTTGCTCGGAGCGACCGCACAGTGCGGCGTCCGTAGCGACGTCCGTCGGGCCTGCGCGGTAGCTTCGTGAGAGAGAGATAGAGAGTGAGAGTGATGAATCGAAATTTTCAAGCGGCCGCTCGACAAGCCGACGATGAGCAGGATCGCGATAGCTACCGCGACGTGACAACCCAACTCGGTCTCCTCGGTCTTGATCCTGCTATCCCGGATGGCGTACGTGATCTTGCCCAGAAGTCTGTGGCACACGCTCGCGAAGACTGTAACAGCACGATGGATGCCTTCGACGCGTCCGTCGCCGCGTTCGAAAGGTCCTTTGCCGCTGCTGGTAGAAGCGCGGCTGCGTTCGACCGCAAATTCATCGATAGTGCGAGGCGCGACGTGAATTCCAGCTTCGACTTGGCGACAAGCTTGGCAGGAGCCAAGGGCCTCTACGATATGGTGAAATTGCGGGCGGCCAGATGGCGCGAGCAACTCGATGAGCTGAGGGCCCAAGCGAAAAACGTCCGCGCCCTTTCGGTCGAGACGACGGAACCAGGTCAGGGAGATCCTGAATGACGCATCACAGCATCTTGCTGGAGCCGGACGGTCCGGGCTCCTACCGGTTCAAATTCGCGACCGAGAGGGGAGAGATTTCCGGCCGGGTCCGGGTTGCGGTGGAGGGGCCGCCCGATAACCGTTCCGAGGCCGATCAAGAGCAAGCCGCGCTGAACCAAATTCTGGCGCTCTCGAGGGAGTTTGCCCAGTCCTGTGGCGATTAGCGGACGCAAGGAGCCTTGAGGTTTGATGGACGAAGTCGAGGTCATCCGCAACGGCCGGACCGATCAGTTCTCGATCACGCTGGTCCACGGCGGCGACACAATACGGTGCATGATTTCGGTGGCCTTAGGGGGTACGGTGGATGAGCGCTCCGACGGCGAGAAACATAGGGCTGCGCTTTCCAAGGCCAAGGCGCTCGCCAAGGCTCTCGATTCAGCCATTGAGAGTTCGTGATCGCCATAAAGGTCGATACGTCCGCAACAAAGGAGGGTCTTCTCAATGAGACCTTTACACGAGCCTTCCGGGCACAGCTTCCACATCGGGAGCGTGGTGCGACTGAGCAAGCGGTTTCCGGCGCGGAAGGCTTGCTCAGGCCCATACGAGGTCGTCGCTCAGCTTCCCGAGCGCGATGGACAATTCCAATACCGCGTAAAAAGCGGCTGTGAGCCGTTTTACCGCACCGTTGCCGAGGGCGAGCTCGAACTTGACGGAGGAGGAACAGTCACCCGCGACCACATTCCCAGTCGCGTGCCTCGCAGACGGGTGGTCGCACCATGAGCTTGAAAAACCAGCTAGGGCCTCCGGGTTAAGGCTGAGAAGGGCGGCCTCAGCGGTTTGCTATCCCAGGCCGCCGTGAGCGCGTCTCGCCGAAGATCGAGGGTTCTTGATAAGATTGCTGCGCCACTTGAGCGGCGGAAGAATTTTTGTAATCTGCGTCCTCTATTATTCGCCGGCTCCTGGCGGCTTCACCTCATCCGAAAGAAAACGACATGCCCACCTTGTCTGCCCGAACGGTCTTGGCTTGCAGCATCGGCCTCTTCTCGCTTGCCGCTCATGCCGGGCCCGGCATGGCGGTCTATCTGCGCAGCTACTACACCGAGTATGAGGTGGCACTCGATTGCATCGATAAGGAGCACCTCAATGCTGCCGATGCAGAAGCCGCCAAGGACGCCATGGCGAAAATCGAGGCCTACTACCTGAAGCGCGATGCCTCCATCAACAAGGACAAGGTGATGAAGCAGGCCGTGGCCAACAAGGATCAGGCCTTCAAGATGATGAAGGAAACGAGCAAGGTCGATACGCGCCAGTTCTGCCGGGCGTCCTTGAACGACCTCATCAACAAGGTTCGCGAAATCGACGCCGACGCGACCCCGATTAAGAAGAGCGGTTCGTAGGGCGTCCCCACCCACAGCACTTCCCGGTTGGCGTTCGGCGCTTCACTGTGTCGCTGCGTCGCTTGAGCGGCGGGGCAACCTTTCCTATCGTTCCGGTCGCTCACCATCCGAACCCGAGTTCGGTGCGGTTGGGGACCAAGAATGACTCGCTTCGCCGACCGCTTCGCGCTTTCCTGCTGCGCAGTCTTGCTGCCGCTCGCGGCTCACGCATCGTCGCCGACGCCGCGGCGGAAAAAAAGCGGCTCTTGAAGGCTCACGCTTCGCCGCTTTGCCGGCTTGCGACGGTGTCAGATGACGGTGGCCTAAGGGCCTCCTCTCGCGCTATTTTTGTGCCCTTGCGAGGGAAGAGGGATGCGCCGGGGAGTCCTGATCGCCGTCCTTTTGTCTGCGGCATGCTATTTGGCAGCCGCCGGGCCCGCTCGTGCCGAGGATCAGGGTGCAGCGACCCCTTCGTCCCCGTCACTGACGCCGACATTGCCGCCGCCGACGCCCGCACCGACGCCGACAGTGGAGGAGCCGACACCCGTACAGCCTGTTCCGGCAACTCCTGAGCCCGCCACGCCTCAGGCTGTCCCGCAAGAGCAGCCTCCGCTCGCTTCGACGCCTGCCGATCCGGTGGTGACCCTCATTCGGACGAAACTGTCCGATCCTGCCACCGGGAAGGGAGCAAACCCAGACGACCTCGCGGCCCTCCAAGCATTTTATGCGGAAAGGAGCGGCCCGCCGCTATGGATGACAGATATGGGAGTCACGGCGCGGGGACTCGCGGCCATCTCGGAAATCGGCAAGGCCGACGATTGGGGACTTTCAGCCGCCGACTTCGACCTGCCCGACGACGGCGCCCTGCCGCGGAGCAAGGAGGACGAAGCGGAGGCCGAAATCAAACTCGACCTCGCGGTCCTGAAATATGCCCGCTTCGCGCGCGGGGGCCGGTTCGATCCTTCGGCCATCAGCAAGCTGTTCGACCAGGTGCCGCCTTTGCGCGATCCGAGGACCGTGCTCGCCGAGATCGGTGCCGCGCCGGCACCCGATCTCTATCTCCGGTCGCTGCAGCCCAAGCACGAGCAGTTCCTGCGCCTTCGCCAGGTGCTGCTCAGGGCGCGCGCGGGAGGCGCCGTCGACGGTAAGCCCCTCAGCGATCGCGACATCAAGAAGATCGTCATCAACATGGAGCGCTGGCGCTGGATGCCTGAGGACCTCGGGCCGCTCTATGTGTGGAACAACACGCCCGAGTTCATGGTCTACATCGTCAAGGACGGCAAGCCGATCTATGCCGACAGAATCCTCGTCGGCACGCTGGCTTATGCGACGCCCGTGTTCACCGCCGACATGAAGACCGTCGTGTTCAACCCGGATTGGAATGCGCCGGAGACGGTGGTCAAGGAAAACCTGGCGCCGCCCCTGCGCGAGGGCAATCTGTCGATCCTGAAAGTACATAAGCTTTTCGTGAGCTTGAACGGCACGCCCGTCGACCCGACGCGGGTGGATTGGGCGCGCGCCAACATCATGGCCTACACCTTCAGTCAGGGGGCGGGGCCTGAGAACGTGCTCGGCAAGATCAAATTCATGTTTCCCAACAAGCACACCGTCTACATGCACGATACGCTCGCCTATCGGAAAAAGTTCTTCCAGAAGCCGATGCGCGCGATCGGGCATGAATGCGTGCGCATGGAGAAGCCGCAAAACTTCGCCGAGGTGCTGCTCGCCCAGGACAAGGGGTGGTCCGCGAGTCAGGTGAAGGACATGTGGGACAACGCCGTCAACAAGCCGGTCTCGATCGACCACAAGGTCCCGGTGCACATGGTCTATTTCACCGCGGTGGTCGACGATGCGGGAAAGGTCTCCTCGTTCGGCGACCTCTACGGCCTCGACAACAAGATGGCCGCGGCGATGTTCGGCAGCGCCGCCGGTTTCCCTGAACCGCCGCCGGAAAGCCGTTTGTCGGAAGAGGAAGCCGAGGCGCAAGCCTCTTCCCCCGGGCCATCGCGCCAGAGCCGGACCGCCGCCTCGCACAACGATATCGCCGGGTCGTTAGGCTTTATTGGCGATTAGCGCTGCCGCGCGGACCTGCACGCGAAAAGTCAAGCGGGCTCGTCATTCCGGCGCGAAACAAAATCAAGTATTCTTGCGGTTGTCGGGCTTCATGGAGGTTGATATGCGCGCGTCGACAACTCTCGCATCACTTGGTCTTGCCGGTAGTCTTTTTGCCGTGCTTGCCGCCGCCACGCCTGCGCGCGCCGATGCGTGCTTCGATCTGTGGGTCGCGCGCAACTCGATCTACAAGGCCTACGGCTATTGCTTCAAGACGCCGAAGGCGATCGCCTATTTCGGCAACGCCGGCTGTCAATATGATTACGAAGGCGACATTCCCTTTTCCCACTCCGACAAAGCCCGAGTGCTGGCCATCAAGAAACAAGAGCGCGCCCTCGGCTGTCTGTAGGTGAGGCGAGGAAATCAATCCAGGGAGGATCGCATGCTGCATTCGACAACAAAACTCGCGATGAAGGGACGTGTCGGTTCTGCCGCCATCGCCGCTTTGTCTCTCGCTGCCATCGGTGCGGCTCTCGTCGCTTCGCCTTCGCCCGCGCGCGCCAATTGCTATGAACTGATCGGCTGCACCGACAAAGACTATTTCAAGGCGTCGCAACTCAAGCAGCTGAGCTGCCAGATCCTGTGGGAAGTGCGCAACACGATCTACAAGGAAAACGGCTACTGCTTCCATACGCAGAAAGCGATCCAAGTCTTCGGCAATGCCGGCTGCAAATACGACAACGCTGGCGACGTGCCGCTCAATGCCGCCGAGCGGCACAACGTGCTTGCCATCAAGAAGGCCGAGGCGAAGAAGGGCTGCTGATGGAGCTTCACGCTAGGCGTTCTGCCAATAGGGCCTGGCGCGCAGGCGTGCGAGCCAGGCGGCGATATTCTTGTAGGGCGCAACGTCGAATTTGAGCAGTTCGGGTGCGCGGTCGAAACGCGGACCGATGGCGAAGTCGGCAACGCTGAGCGGGCCTACGACGTAATCGCGGCTCTCGAGCTGCTTGTCGAGGACCGGAAGGTAGCGATTGATCCGCGCATACGCCTCGTTCATGACGGCGGGGTCCTTGCCGGGCTCGTTTAAGACCATCGGCTTGATGATCATCTCCCAGCCGAGCATGTCTATGGCAGCCTCGGGGCCCGACGCCCACCAGAACAGCCACTGGTCGACGAGAGCCTGAGTTCGTGCGTCTTTGCCGCACAGCCCGCGTTCGGGAACCTTGGCGGCGAGATATTTGAGGATGGCGGGCGACTCCCACAAATAGAGCCCGTTCTCTTCGAGCGTCGGCACTCTGCCGTTCGGGTTCTTGGCAAGGAAGTCGGAGGAGCGGGTCTCGAGCGTGCGCGGATCCTTGACGACGGTGTTGAGCTTAATGCCGAGCTCGGCGGCGAGCAGCCTGACTTTGCGGCAGTGCGGCGATTCCTTGATGTCGTAAAGGGTAATGGTCATGACGTCTTCCTTGTCTAACGCGTAACCTCCCGGGTTTGACATCGCCCAATTGTGGCAGGCAGGCAAGGTCAGGAGGGAAGCAATGCGTGCGGCACGAATGCACGCTTACAATCAGCCTCTCGTTCTGGAGGATGTCCTGGTCCCCGAGATCGAACGAACGAGGTCCTCGTGAAGGTCGGCGCCGGAGATATCGGCGGCCGCGCTGTCATCAAATATTCGTTCACCGGCGCCGATTAACCACCGCGCGAGCGCCCAAGACCGTTTGCAAACGGCAAAGAGGCTGCTATCCCGTTGTTTTCTTGCGCCGTGTCGGGCGCAATTTTGCCCTCTCCCAAGGTTAAAGACGCGCTCGAACTGGGCCAATCGCGGGGACTCGGGGGGCTTGCCAAGGCCATGATCAAGCGCTTCGTCATTGCGGGCATCATCGTCGCCGTCTTCCTCGGCGGGGTTGGCTATTTCAACCTCGTGCTGAAGCCGGCGATGATCGCTCAATTCATCTCGAAGATGACGCCGCCGCCGGCGACCGTAACCGCGGACAAAGCGACCACCGAGCGCTGGACCGATCGAGTGCGCGCCATCGGCACCCTCGTCGCCATCCAAGGCGTCGACGTCGCGCCGGAGCTCGGCGGTACGGTCACCGAGTATTTTTTCGAGAGCGGCCAGGACGTCGAGAAAGGCGACAAGCTCGTCAAGCTCGACACCTCGGTCGAGGAGGCCGACCTCGCCGACAAGAAGGCGACGCTCCAGCAGACGCTCCTCGACTACGATCGGCAGTCCAAGCTCGTGAAGACGAGCGTCGTTTCGCAGTCGACGCTCGACCAGACCATAGCCAAGCGGGATTCGGCGGCGGCGGCGGTCCAGCACGTCGAAGCCGTCATCGCGCAGAAGACAATCACCGCGCCCTTCTCGGGAAGGCTCGGGCTGCGGCATGTCGAGAAGGGGCAATATGTGTCGCCCGGCCAGGCGCTCGTGTGGCTGCAGTCGCTCGATCCGATCTGGGTCGATTTCCCGGTGCCCGAGACGGCCGTCGGCCTGTTGAGGATCGGCAGCGTGATCGAGCTCGCAGCCGATGCCTATCCCGGCGAAGCCTTCAAGGGCGTGGTCGAGGCGTTCGACGCCAAGCTCAACCAGGAGGCGCGCATGCTGATGGTGCGTGCGAGGGTGCCGAATCCGGACCGCAAACTCTTGCCCGGGATGTTCGCCAATGTGGCGGTGCTGGCCGGCGAGCCAAAGGACGTGGTGACGGTGCCCCGCACGGCGCTGACCTACACGCTTTACGGCGATAGCGTCTGGGTGGTGAAGGAGGAGGCCAAGCCGGCTCTGCCGGCTCCGACGGTGTCGAGCGAGGCGGTGGCCACGGCAGCCGCGGCCGACGCCACGAGCGCAGTGCCGCCGGAGCCCAAGCTCACCGTCGAGCGCCGCTTCGTGCGCGCCGGCGACACGCAAGGCGACAGGGTCGCCATCCTCGAAGGCGTCAAGGCGGGCGAGGTGGTCGTCACCAGCGGCCAGCTCAAATTGCAGCCGGGCGCCGCCGTCAAGATCGACAACAGCCAGACGCTGAAGCCGCCGGCGGAGCTGCCGAAGCAGTAAATCCGCCCATGCATTTCACCGATCTCTTCATCAAACGGCCGGTGCTTGCCAGCGTGGTCAGCCTCCTGATCCTGCTTATTGGCTCGTGGGCCGGATTCAAGCTGCCGATCCGGCAGTATCCCGAGCTGTCGAACACGACGATCACCATCACCACGACCTATCCGGGCGCCAACGCCGACCTGATCCAGGGCTTCATCACCGTGCCGATCCAGCAGGCGGTGGCAAGCGCCGAGGGCATCGACACGCTGACCGCCTCTTCCACGCAGAACGTAAGCACGGTCACGCTCAACTTGAAGCTCGACGCCGACCCCGACCGGGCGATGACCGACGTCCTGTCGAAGATCGCCCAGGTGAAGAGCATCCTGCCGCGCGAAGCGAACGACTCGATCGTCACCAAGCAGACGGGCGAGGGCTACGCGCTCATGTACCTCTCCTTCAACTCGAAGGTGATGAGCTCCTCGCAGATCAGCGATTACCTCAATCGCGTGGTGCAGCCGAAGCTGCAGACCATCAACGGCGTGGCCAACGCGCAAATCCTCGGCGGGCAGACCTTCGCCATGCGCATCTGGCTTGATCCGGACCGCATGGCCGCGCTCGGCGTAACCCCGCTCGACGTTCGCGCGGCGCTCGCCGCCAACAACTTCACCTCGGCGCCGGGCCAGGTGAAGGGCGATTTCGTGCAGACCAACATCGACGCCAAGACCTCGCTCGAAGACCCGGCCGCATTCGGGCGCCTCGTGGTGATGAGTCGCGGCGACTCGCTCGTGCGCTTGGCCGACATCGCCGAGATCGAGCTCGGGCCGCAAAGCGCCGATTCCTCCTCGGTGTTCGACGGGCTGAAGGCGGTGTTCATCGGCGTCTACGCCACGCCCACCGCCAACCCGCTCACCGTGATCAGCAATGTGCGCGAGGCCTTCCCCGAGATCGAGAAGGAGCTGCCGCCGGGGCTCGAGGCGGCGATCGCCTACGACGCCACCAATTTCATCCGCGCCTCGCTGTGGGAGGTGATGAAGACGCTCGGCGAGGCCGCGCTCATCGTCATCGTGGTGATCTTCCTGTTCCTGGGCAACCTCCGCTCGACCATCATCCCCATCGTCACCATCCCGCTGTCGCTGATCGGCGTGCTCGCCGCGCTCGCCGCGCTCGGCTATTCGATCAACCTGATGACGCTGCTCGCGCTCGTGCTCGCCATCGGGCTCGTGGTGGACGACGCTATCGTCGTGGTCGAAAACATCTACCGCCATATCGAAGAGGGTAAGCGGCCGCTCGAGGCGGCGCTCCAGGGCGCGCGCGAGATCCTCTATCCGGTCATCGCCATGACCATCACGCTCGCAGCCGTATTCGCGCCGATCGGCTTCGTCTCAGGGCTGACCGGCACGCTGTTCCGCGAGTTCGCCTTTACGCTCGCGGGCGCGGTGATCGTTTCGGGCGTGATTGCCCTCACGCTGTCGCCGATGATGTGCTCGAAGCTGCTCAAGCCTCACTCGGCCAAGGAGGGCGGGCTCACCGGTTGGCTCGACCGCCGCTTCGAGAGCCTCAAGAACCGCTATCAGCGCCGCCTGCACGGCACGCTCAACTATCGGCCGGTGACGATCCTCGTGCTCGTCGGGCTGATTGCGGGGAGTGTGCTGATGTACCTGACGACGCAGAGGGAGCTCGCGCCGGAGGAGGACCAGGGCGTCCTCTTCACCCTGGTCAAGACCCCCCAATACGGCAATCTCGACTATATC
The DNA here is from genome assembly GCF_035650995.1 of Methyloceanibacter sp. GTDB lineage: Bacteria > Pseudomonadota > Alphaproteobacteria > Rhizobiales > Methyloligellaceae > Methyloceanibacter. Next base: position 16,519 of record NZ_DASRGO010000028.1, read on the forward strand.
GAGGACGCCACGACGAGGCTCTATAACGTGTACAGCTCGGTCGGGGAGAAGGAGCACGTCTTCACCATCAACGGCTTTCCCGACGTGCATCAGGCCTTTGCGGGGCTACTGCTCAAGCCGTGGGGCGAGCGGGCGCGCAACCAGAAAGCTGTTCTGCAAGAGCTGTCGCCGAAGATTTCGAGCATCGCCACGGCGCAGGCGATTGCCTTCTCGCCGCCGTCTTTGCCCGGCTCGGTCGGGGGGCCGCCGGTGCAATTCGTCATCACCACTACGCACGACTTCCGCCAGCTCGCCGACGTGCTCGCCGACGTCGAGAAGTCGGCGCGTGAAAGCGGATTGTTCATATTCTCCGACTCGGACCTTAGGTTCGAGACACCGCAGATCGAGTTCCATATCGACCACGACAAGGCGAACCGGCTCGGCATTTCCATGGCCGATATCGGCAACTCGCTCGCCACGCTGCTCGGCGGGAACTACGTCAACCTGTTCAACCTGTACGGACGGAGCTACCAGGTGATCCCGCAGGTGCCTCGCGAGTTCCGGCTGAACGACGAGTGGCTGACGCGCTATCAGATCCGCACCAGCGCCGGCACGCTCGTGCCGCTGTCCAACGTGGCCGAGATCAAGCGTACGGTGCAGCCGAACGCGCTTACCAATTTCCAGCAGCTCAACTCGGCGACGCTGTCGGCGGTGCCATTCCCGGGCCGGACGGTAGGCGAGGCGATCGACTTCCTGAAGAAGAAGGCTGAGAGTTTTCCAGAGGGCTTCACCTACGACTTCCAGGGCGAGAGCCGGCAGTTCGTGCAGGAAGGCAATACGCTTGTCTACACCTTCGTGTTCGCGCTGATCATCATCTTCCTGGTGCTGGCCGCTCAATATGAAAGCTTCCGCGACCCGCTCATCATCCTGATCGCGCTGCCGTGCTCGATCTTCGGCGCGATGATCCCGCTCAATGCCGGGCTCGCCACCATCAACATCTACACCCAGATCGGCCTCGTCACCCTCATCGGGCTGATCTCCAAGCACGGCATCCTGATGGTGGACTTCGCCAACAAGCTGCAGGAGAGCCAGGGCTATGGGCGCCGCGAGGCGATCGAGCATGCCGCGGCCATCAGGCTAAGGCCGATTCTGATGACCACCGCGGCGATGGTGGTGGCCATGGTGCCCCTCCTGATCGCGCGGGGCGCGGGTGCCGCGAGCCGCTTCGATATCGGCGTGGTGATCGCGGCCGGCATGACCGTCGGCACGCTGTTCACCCTGTTCGTGACGCCTGCCGTCTACACCTATCTTGCCCGCGATCACCAGAAGGCGCGCGAGCGCGAGGCCGAGGCGATCGCGAAAGCTACACTCGAGGCGAGAGCCGAGACGCTCGCGGAGGAGGATGCCGAGGCCGAAGCCGGGATGTTGTTCCCAGGGGCGCCGGAGACGGCAGGAATGCCGCAGCAGGCGGCGCATGCTGACCCGGGGTCGGAGTCGGCCTCCGCCGATGATGTGCCGCACGGGCGGCGTCTGTCCTGGCGGGAGCGGCGGCGGAGAAGGAGGCTCGCTCCGGCGGCCGAGTAGCCCACCGGCTTAAACACGCAGTTTACTCGCTGCCTAGGAGCCTCTAGAAAGCCGTGGCGCAACGGGGCTATCGTTCAGCCCCAGATTGCAATAGCGCCTTTCAGTCTTGTTCGGCGTGCACTCGTCGGGAAGGCAGTTCCCGCCTGTCCGACGGGCATGCCTCATGGGCGGGGACTTTATGTTTGCCAAGCTTTTGATCGCCAATCGCGGCGAGATTGCCTGCCGCATCATCAGGACGGCGCGAAGGCTCGGGATCAAAACGGTCGCCGTTTATTCCGATGCCGACCGCGACGCGCTGCATGTGGACATGGCCGACGAGGCCGTGCCGATCGGCCCCTCTCAGGCCGCGCAGTCTTATCTCGACATCAACAAGATCATTGCGGCCGCCAAGACGACCGGCGCCGAGGCGGTCCATCCGGGCTACGGCTTTCTGTCGGAGAACCCCGCCTTCGCCCTCGCTCTTGAGGGGGCGGGCATTGTCTTTGTCGGCCCGAACCCCAAGGCCATCGAGGCGATGGGCGACAAGATCGAGTCGAAGAAGCTCGCGGCGAAAGCCAAGGTCTCGACCGTTCCCGGCCATCTCGGCGTGATCAAGGACGCCAAGGAAGCGGTCAAGATCGCCGACCAGATCGGCTATCCCGTCATGATCAAGGCTTCGGCCGGCGGCGGCGGCAAGGGCATGCGCATCGCCTATAGCCGCAAGGAGGTCGAGGAGGGCTTCACCTCCTCGAAGTCCGAGGCCAAGTCGAGCTTCGGCGACGACCGCGTGTTCATCGAGAAATATGTCGAGGAGCCCCGCCATATCGAGATTCAAGTGCTCGGCGACAAGCACGGCAACGTCATTCATCTCGGCGAGCGCGAATGCTCGATCCAGCGGCGGAACCAGAAGGTCGTCGAGGAGGCGCCGAGCCCATTCGTCGACGCCAAGACGCGCGAGGCGATGGGCGCGCAGGCGGTCGCCCTCGCCAAGGCCGTCGGCTACGACTCGGCGGGCACCGTCGAGTTCATCGTCGACAAGGACCGCAATTTCTTTTTCCTGGAGATGAACACACGCCTCCAGGTGGAGCACCCCGTGACCGAGCTTGTCACCGGGCTCGATCTCGTCGAGGAGATGCTGAACGTCGCGGCCGGCAAGAAGCTCGCGCTCAAGCAGAAAGACGTGAAGCTCAAGGGCTCGGCAGTCGAGGTGCGCGTCTATGCCGAGGACCCGACGCGCAACTTCTTACCCTCGACCGGCCGGCTGGTGCGCTACCGGCCGCCCAAGCTCGGCATCGAAGGCGACGTCATCACCCGGCTCGATTCGGGCGTCGAGGAGGGCGGCGAGATCAGCGTCTATTACGACCCGATGATCGCCAAGCTCATCACCTACGCGCCGACGCGCCTTAAGGCCATCGAGGCCATGGGCGGCGCGCTCGACGCGTTTGCCATCGACGGCTTCCGCCACAACATTCCCTTCCTCTCGGTCCTGATGCGCAACGAACGCTGGCGCGAGGGGAGACTCTCCACCAAGTTCATCGCCGAGGAATTCCCCGAAGGCTTCAGGCCGCCGAAGCCGTCGGGGCACGTGCGCGACGTGCTGGTCGCGGTCGCCGCCGCGATCGATCACATGAGCAACCAGCGCCGGCGCCTGATCACCCAGCAGATGCAGGGCGAGCCGGTCCGCTTCGCCGAGAAGCGCATCGTCGAGCTCGGCGAGGACCGCGTGCGCGTGACAGTCGCCGGCGAGCTCGACGGCAATGCGAAGGTGTTCGTCTACGGCGACGAAGAGCCCGACCGGCGCATCACGCTGTCGCACTCCTGGTGGTTCGGCATGCCCGTGTTCGAGGGCACGGCCGACGGCGTGCCGATCGCGGTGCAGGTGCGCCCGATCCTGAACGGCTGTCACCTGACCTATCAGGGCGTCGAAGTTTCGACGCGCGTGTTCACCGAGCGCGAGACGGAGCTCGCCTCGCAGATGCCGGCCAAGGTGAAGCCGGACATGTCGAAGTTCCTGCTCTGCCCGATGCCGGGGCTCGTCGTATCGCTCGCCGTGAGCGAGGGACAGGAAGTCGCGGCGGGCGATGCGCTGTGCGTCGTCGAGGCGATGAAGATGGAAAACGTGCTCAAGGCCGAGCGCGACGCCAAGGTGGCAAAGATCCTGGCCAAGCCCGGCGACAGCCTCAATGTCGACGCCGTGATCCTCGAATTTGCTTAAACGCCATCCTTGCCACGTCATGCCCGGCCTTGAGCCGGGCATCCAGGGGCGGCAGGTTTAACGCGAGCGGCCTCTGGATTGCCGGGTCAAGCCCTGCAATGACGGTCAGTGTTGGAGGTCATCATGGCGAGGGCGCAAGACGACAAGCGCACCGTGACGGTGAGAATCGAGGGCCGGGTGCAGGGGGTCTATTACCGCGCCTGGACCTACGAGACCGCGCAATCGCTCGGGCTCGACGGCACGGTGCAGAACACGGCGGACGGCGCGGTCGAGGCGGTGTTTTC
>NZ_DASRGO010000029.1:0-11624 GCF_035650995.1 Methyloceanibacter sp.
TGTATTACTTCGTGCCGAAGCGCGCCGAGCGGCCGGTCTACTCCTACCGCCTCTCGATCGTGCATTTCTGGTCCCTGATCTTTATCTACATCTGGGCGGGCCCGCATCACCTGCACTACACCGCTCTGCCGGATTGGGCGCAGACGCTCGGCATGACCTTTTCGATCATGCTGTGGATGCCGTCCTGGGGCGGGATGATCAACGGATTGATGACGCTGTCCGGCGCCTGGGACAAGCTCAGGACCGATCCGGTCATCCGCTTCCTCGTCGTGTCGGTCGCCTTCTACGGCATGTCGACCTTCGAGGGTCCGCTGATGAGCATCAAGTCGGTCAACGCGCTGTCGCATTATACCGACTGGACCATCGGACACGTCCATTCCGGCGCGCTCGGCTGGGTCGCCTTCATCTCCTTCGGCACGCTCTATTGCCTGGTGCCGTGGCTGTGGCAGCGCCGCGGACTCTACTCGCAGCGCCTCGTCGAATGGCATTTCTGGATCTCGTCGCTCGGCATCCTGCTCTACATCACCTCGATGTGGGTGTCCGGCATCCTCCAGGGCCTGATGTGGCGCGCTTACGACAGCCTGGGCTTCCTCGAATATTCCTTCGTCGAGACGGTCGCCGCCATGCACCCCTTCTACGTCATCAGGGCGATCGGCGGTCTGCTGTTCGTCATCGGCGCCTTGATCATGGTCTACAACGTCTGGCGGACCATTCGCGGCGACGAGCCGCTCGATGTGGCGGATCAGCCGCGCATCGCAGCGGCGCCCGAGCTTCGCCCCGTGCCGGCAGAATAGGGGGGAGGCGGGAATGGTTTGGGTGAAGCATCAGATTCTGGAAAAGAGCTCGGTCCTTCTTCTCGTCGCGATCCTGCTCGTGGTCGTGATCGGAGGCATCGTCGAGATCGCGCCGCTGTTCTGGCTGTCCTCGACCATCGAGAAGGTCGAGGGCATGAGGCCCTACACGCCGCTCGAGCTCGCCGGGCGCGACATCTACATCCGCGAAGGCTGCTACGTGTGCCACAGCCAGATGATCCGCTCGCTCCGCGACGAGGTCGAGCGTTACGGGCACTACAGCCTCGCCGCCGAAAGCATGTACGACCATCCGTTCCAGTGGGGGTCGAAGCGCACCGGTCCCGACCTGGCGCGCGTCGGCGGCAAATATTCCGACGAATGGCACGTCCGGCACCTGACCGATCCGCGCGCGGTGGTGCCCGAATCGGTGATGCCGGGCTACCCGTGGCTCGCAAGGCGCGAGCTCGACTACAAGGACATCGCCGACCGCCTCGCGACGCTGCGCGAGGAGGGGGTGCCCTACACCGATGAGGAGATCGCGGACGCCAAGGCCGACCTCGAGCGGCAGGTCGACCCCAACGCCGAGGGTCTCAAGGATTTCCTTGCGCGGTACCCCAAAGCGCAAGTCAGGCAGTTCGACGGCGACCCGCGCTACATCTCCGAGCTCGATGCGGTGATCGCTTATCTGCAAATGCTGGGCACGCTCGTCAATTTTGCGACGTTCGATGCCGCTGGCCCTAATCTCAGATAGAGGCGTGCCATGACCTATGAACAGGTGGCGTCGGTCTCCCAGGTGGTAGCGCTGATCTTCTTCGTCGCGCTGTTCGCTGCGGTTCTTCTGTATGCCTTCTGGCCCGGCAACAAGAAGCGCTTCGAACGCGCGGCGAGGATGCCCCTCGAAAAAGATCCCGAGAGCGACGAGAAAGACGGTTGAGCCCATGGCCAAGAGAGACGACGCGGCGACAGAGGCCGAGACGACAGGCCACGAGTGGGACGGCATCGAAGAGCTGAACAAGCCCCTGCCGAAGTGGTGGCTGTGGACGTTCTACGCCACCATCATCTGGGCGATCGGCTACTGGCTGTTGATGCCGGCCTGGCCCTTGGTTTCGACCTATAGCAAGGGGTTGCTCGGCTATAGCCAGCGCGAGAGCGTGCAGGAACAGCTCGATGCCGCCAAGGCGGCGAAGGCCGCGTACCGGCAGAAGATCGCCGCGAGCGATCTCGCCGCGATCAATAACGATCCCGAGCTTCTCAGCTTTGCTCTCGCCGGCGGCGAAGCCGCGTTCGGCGACAACTGCGCGCCCTGTCATGGCCGCGGCGCGCAGGGCGCCTTCGGCTATCCCAATCTCCGCGACGATTCGTGGTTGTGGGGCGGCACGCTCGACGCCATCCACCAAACCATCACGCACGGCATCAGGGCCAACGATCCCGAGACGCGAAGCCCAGGCGCGCAGATGCCGGCGTTCGGCAAGACGGGCGTCCTCAACGAGGCGCAGATCGCGGATGTTGACGAATACGTTCTCTCTTTGTCGGGCAGAGCCGATGACCAGACCGCGGCGGATCGCGGGGCGAAGATCTTCGCCAGCACCTGCGCTCCGTGCCACGGTCCGGACGGTAAGGGCAATCAGAAGATCGGCGCACCCGATCTGACCGACGAGCTTTGGCTCTATGCCGGCGACAAGGCGACCATCGCGGCGACGCTCAGAGGCGGGCGCGGCGGCGTGATGCCGGCTTGGGGCGGGCGGCTCGACCCCGAGACCATCAAGGAGCTCGCCATCTACGTGCATTCGCTCGGCGGAGGCCAGTAGGCGAGGTATTGCGAGAAATGATAATCGATAAGGTGCACAACGGTCCCGACGGCATCGCCGTCCCCGGGAATGTGCCGGTCGTTCGCATGGCTGAAGCAGCACCAGGCGTGGAGCGGAGCGAGGCGCCGACGATCGAGCGCACCGGCAAGTCGCTCTACGTCTCGCGCGTCAAAGTCTATCCGAAGCGCGCCCACGGCACGTTCCGCACCGTCAAATGGATCGTCATGGCGGTCACGCTGTCGATCTATTATCTCGTGCCGTGGATCAGGTGGGATCGGGGACCCTATCTGCCGAATCAGGCGGTCCTGATCGATTTCCCGTCGCGGCGCTTTTTCTTCTTCTTCCTCGAGATCTGGCCGCAGGAATTCTACTACGTCACCGGTCTGCTCGTTCTCGCAGCGCTCGGGCTCTTCCTTGCGACCGCGATTGCGGGCCGCGTATGGTGCGGGTACGCCTGTCCGCAGACGGTGTGGACCGATCTGATGATCGCGGTCGAGCGCTTCTTCCAAGGCGACCGCAACGCGCGCATACGCCTCGACAAGGCGCCATGGACCTTCGAGTGGGTGTGGCGCAAGGGCGCCACGCATCTCACCTGGCTCCTGATCGCGATCGCCACCGGCGGAGCGTGGGTGTTCTACTTCGCCGACGCCCCGACGCTCGCCCGCCAGTTCCTCCACTTCGACGCCCCGATGATCGCCTACGTGTTCGTGGGCCTATTTACCGCAACCACTTATCTCCTCGGCGGCATCGCCCGCGAGCAGGTGTGCATCTATATGTGCCCGTGGCCGCGCATCCAGGGCGGCATGATCGATCACGACTCGCTGCTCATCTCCTACCGTGCCTGGCGCGGCGAGCCGCGCGGACCGCACAAGGCGGGGCAATCCTGGGAAGGGCATGGCGATTGCGTCGACTGCCGGCAATGCATCGCCGTGTGCCCGACCGGGATCGACATCCGCAACGGCTCGCAGCTCGAATGCATCCAATGCGCGTTGTGCGTCGACGCCTGCAATGAGATCATGGACAAGGTAGGGCGCCCGCGCGGACTGATCGCCTACGATACGATCCGCAATCTGCAAGCGCCGGGGTCGGAAATCCTGCCCGTGCCGTGGTTCAGGCCACGCGTCGTCCTTTATGCCACGCTGATGGCCATCGTCGGGCTGATCATGCTCACGGCACTCATGCTCAGGGCCGAGCTGGAAGTGAGCGTGCTGCACGACCGCAACCCGGTCTATGTCAAGCTTTCCGACGGTGGCCTGCGCAACGGCTACACCCTCAAGCTGCTCAACAAGCGCTATGAACCGCGCAACTTCAGGATCGGGATCAGTGGGCTCGCCGGCGCCAAGCTCACCATCGTCGGCCACGAGCACGAGACGGACCCCGTGATCACCGTTGCGCCCGATGAGCTGCAGCCCATCAGGGTCTACGTCGCCCTCGACAAGGCGGGAGTGCGCGCTCTTGCGAAGGAAGATGAAGACGAGGACGAGGCGGAGTCGGTGGAATTCTACTTCACCGTCACCGACACCAAGGACGGCAATTTTGCCGAGCACAAAGCCAACTTCCAGGGGCCCGAGCGATGACCCGTGAAGGCTGGTTCACACGCGAGATCGCCGGGCGCCATGTGCTTCTCGTGCTGTGCGCCTTCTTCGGAGTCATGTTCGTGGTCAACGGGATCTTCGTCTATTTCGCGCTTAAGACCTTCAGCGGCGGCGACACGTCGGATCCCTACCGCAAGGGGCTTCACTACAACGACATGCTCGCGGCCGAGACGCGCCAGGTAGAACGTGGCTGGCACACCGATGTCGCCTATGACGAGAAGGCGAAGGAGCTCCGCGTGAGCCTGCTCGGCAAGGCCGAGGAGCCGCTGTCGGGCTTGCGCATCGCGGTCAGGTTGAGCCGCCCGGCCACCGACAAGGACGACCGGCACCTTCTGCTCAAGGAGGTGTCGCAAGGCGTCTACGCGGCAAGCGTCGATCTTGCTCCGGGCGCTTGGGTGCTCGCCTTGGCCTCACGCAAGGCGAATGAGGGCCGCGACGGTGCATTCCGGGTGAAAGAGCGCCTCTACGTCCCCGAGCAGCCATGACCGTCCATGCCTCGCCAGGGCGCTTCGCCAAAGAGGCGCAAGGAACACACCTCGCCGCCGGCCGAAGTCTGCTGACGCTCGCCGTCGAGAACATGCATTGCGGCGGCTGCATGCGCTCGGTCGAGCGCGCGGCGCTGTCCGTCAAGGGCGTCGAGACCGCGCGGGCATCGCTCGCCGCCAAACGCGTGAGCGTCACTTACGATCCGGCGGTCGCGGGAGAGGCCGATGTCGTGGCCGCTCTCGAGCGCGCGGGCTTCGCCGCGGCGCCGATCGAGGCCGCCAAGCGGGATCGCGATACGGCGAGGCAGCATTACCTGCTGCGCCGGCTTGCCGTGGCGGGCTTCGCCTCCATGAACATCATGCTCTTGTCCATCGCCGTGTGGGCGGGAGTGGCAAGCGACATGGATCCGGCGCTTGCGGCGATGTTCCGCTGGATCTCGGCCCTCATCGCTCTGCCGACGGTTGCTTATTCCGGGCAGCCCTTCTTCGTCTCGGCGCTCGGTGCGCTCAAAGGCCGCCGCCTCAACATGGATGTGCCGATCTCGCTCGCCATCCTGTTGGCCACGGCGATGAGCCTCTATCAGACCATGGTCGGCAGCGAGCAGGTCTATTTCGACGCCGCGGTGTCGCTCCTGTTCTTCCTCCTGGTCGGCCGCTTCCTCGATGAGTCGCTCCGCGTGCGCGCGCGAAGCGAAGCGCAGAACCTTCTCAGCCTGCAGGGTGGGATCGCGACCGTCGTCGAGGCCGACGGCACAAGACGCCTGGTCGCGGCACATGCGCTTTTGCCCGGCGACCGGCTGCTGGTCGCGCCGGGAGAGCGCGTCTCGGCCGACGGCGTGGTGCTGAGCGGCAAGGGCGACATCGATCAGAGCCTGATCACCGGCGAGACGGCGCCGGTCGCGGTCGCGCCGGGCGCCGAGATTTATGCCGGGACGCTCAATCTCGGGCAGGCCCTCGAGGTTCAAGTCACCGCGGCGGACAGCGCGACGCTGCTTGCCGAGATCAGCCGCTTGATGCTCGCCGCGGAGCAAGGCAAGGCGCGCTACCGCAGGCTCGCCGACCGCGCCGCCGGGATCTATGCGCCGGCGGTGCACGGGCTCGGGCTCGCCACCTTCCTCGGCTGGATGATCGCGGGCGCCTCCTGGCAGACGGCGCTGACCTACGCGATCGCCGTGCTCATCATCACCTGCCCCTGCGCGCTCGCGCTCGCCGTTCCGGCGGTGCAGATCGCGGCGGCGAGCCGGCTGTTCCGCAAAGGCATCATGGTGAAGGCGGCCGACGGGCTCGAGCGTATCGCCGAAAGCGACATGGTGGTGTTCGACAAGACCGGCACGCTGACCGTGGGCAAGCCGCAACTGCTTGACACAGACCTAATTCCCGACGCGGTGCTCGCCTCAGCGGCGAGTCTCGCCGTGGCGAGCCGCCATCCTTATGCCCGCGCCGTTGTGGCGGCAGCCGAGCGCCGTCTCGGCAAGGTCGTTGCGGTCAACAACATTGAGGAGACGGCAGGGCAGGGGCTCGAGCGGCGCCGTGACGGAAAGTGCGAGCGCCTCGGCTCGGCCGCCTGGTGCGGGATCAAACAGGCGGGCGAGGGGAGCGAGGTCTGGTACCGGGTTGACGGCGCGGAGCCGGTCCGCTTCCGCTTCGCCGATCGGCTGCGGAGCGACGCCGCGGCGGTAGTCGCCGAGTTGAAGGGCCGAGGCTACGGCGTCGCGCTACTGTCGGGGGACCGCGAGGGCGTGGTCGAGAGCATCGCGCGCGAGATCGGAATCGAACTCCGGCTTGCCGAGCTTAAGCCGGCCGACAAGATCGCCTGGCTCGAGGCGCGGGCGGCCGAAGGATGCAAGGTGCTGATGGTCGGAGACGGGCTGAACGATGCGCCGGCGCTCGCCGCAGCGCACGCCTCGATCTCGCCCGCGAGCGCCGCCGATATCAGCCAGCGCGCCGCCGACTTCGTGTTCCAGGGGGAGAGACTTGCACCGGTGCTCGAGGCGATCGCCGTCGCCAAGCGCGCGCGGAGCATGGCGTTCCAGAACTTTGCCGTCGCCTTCGTCTACAACATCGTCTGCGTGCCGCTTGCCATGGCGGGCTACGTCACGCCCCTGATCGCGGCGATCGTCATGTCAACCTCCTCGATCCTCGTCACCGCCAATGCGCTCAGGCTCGCCGGGAGGCCGCCGCTGTGACCGCGCTCGCCTGGCTCGTGCCGGCGGCGCTCTTCCTCGGCGGCCTCGGTCTTGCCGCCTTTCTCTGGGCGCTCCGCTCGGGCCAGTTCGAGGACCTCGAGGGCGCCGCCTATCGCGCGCTCGAGGACGACCCCCCGGAAGAGGACGACCCTCCGGAAGCGGATGACCGGAAGCGCGAATGAGGGGCCTCAAGGACATCGACTATGTCCTCGCCAAGCTCGCCTTCATGCGCAACGAGCGGATTTGGCCGAACGGCCTTCGCTATTTGTGGACCGACGCCTTCGGCGTCGTGCTGCTCGCCTCGCTCTACGCGGCGCTGGAGGAGGAAAAATATCTCGACGACGCCGAACGGGTCGTGGCTGAGGTCATGCGTGTGCTCGGGCGGAAGCGCGGCATCAGGATCGGCGAGGAGTCTGACCGCGACGGCCAGTATTTTCACTATCTCGCGATGTGGCTCTTCGCGCTTCACGTCCTCGGCCGGTTCAAGCCCGAATATCGCGAGCAGGGCGTTCGCCTCGCGCACGACATCCACCGGCCGTTCGTCGTGGCCGGCCGCGGCGTCATCTGGAAGATGAAGGAGGACTTGAGCGGGCCCTATCCGGGCTATGGGTTCGGCGCGCTCGACGCCTTCGACGGTTATGTCTCTTACCGCCTGCTCGACGAGGCGGATTTGGCGGAGGAGATCGCCGAGATGAAGGACATCATCGACAAGACCGCCGGGCAGCTCGTCATCACCCAAGATCTCGGGCTCGGCATGATGCTGTGGATGACGCAGTTTTTCCCCGATGAGCATTGGGCCGAATTGCAGAGGCGCCGCTCGCTCGCCACGCTCGACCGAATGTGGATCGACGAAAGCTATTTCGCCCGCGAGCCTTATCTGCCGGACGTTCGCTTTGCCTTCACCAATTATGGCGTTTCGGTCGGCCTCCAGGCGGTCGAGGCGATGCCGGAGCGGGTCGCGGCGCTCAACGCCTATTTCGACACATACCGGTCAGGCGACGAATACGACCGCAACGCCATCACCCACGTGATGGCATGCAACTCGCATTTCCCGGGGCTGCTGCTGTCCGAGGCGCGCCAATAACGGCGCGCTAACTACCTCTATGCCCGGTGGATTGACAAGGCTCGCGTCAGACGCGTCTCATGACGCACGCTCGGCGCGATTCGCGAGGAGTGCGCCCATGCGGCGCGTTGTTCCATCTCTTGCTCTCGTCCTTCTTGCGGTTCTGATCGGCTTAGGACCGCGGCCGGCTTTTGCGGAAGCCGTTGCCAGATCGGCTGATGCACCAGCGGTCTTCGACAACTACAATTTTTGCGTTGCGAGCGTACGGGAATTGTTCGCCAAGGCGGCCGCGCTCGCTCTCGCCGCGGCAAAGGCCGAGACGTCTTCTCCTGTTCCGCCGGTGGTGAGCGTGCCGGGCGTTTCTGCGCCGCCTGTTCAAGCCGCGCCGGAAGAGCCCGCGAGCGACCACGTCACCGTGTTTGTCGCCAAGAAGATCATCACCATGGATCCGGGCTGGCCCGAGGCGACGGCGGTCGCCGTGCAGAACGGGCGCATCCTTTCCGTCGGCTCGCTCGACGACCTCAAGCCGTGGCTCGACAAGTACCCGCACGACATCGACAACCGCTTCGCCGGCAAAGTGATTTATCCCGGCTTCATCGAGCCGCACGGACATCCCCTGATCGGCGCGATCGCGCTCTCCCGTCCGCCGCTCACCTTCTTCCCCCTCGCCAACCCCTACGGCCCGCCGTTCCCGGGCGTTAAGAGCAAGGACGAGGCCGTCGCCAAGCTGAAAGAGTATGTCGCTCAGGCGAAGAGCCCCACCGATACGGTGATCGCGTGGGGCTACGACATCGTCGCCATGGGCGGCCATCTCGACCGCGCCTTCCTCGATCAGATCACCAAGACGCAACCGCTCATGGTGTGGGATGCGTCCGAGCACTTCGTCTACGCCAACAGCGCGGCGATCGAGAAATTCGGGATCACGCCCGGGGTCGTTGCCAAGACCCTCGGCGCCGGCAAGCTGCCGAACGGCGAGTCGAATGGGCAGTTCCTCGGCGTTCTTGCAGCGGAGGCGATCCTGCTCAAGCCGTTGCAAGATCTTCTGGCTCCCGACCAAGCGCTCAAGATCATGAAATATCTCGCCGATCTCGGCCAGCAGGCCGGCATCACCACGACCGGCGATCTCATGTTCGGCGGCATCAATCTCGAGCTCGAGCAGGCGCTCGCCAAGACCTTCTTCGACCGGCCCGATGCGATCGAGCGCGTCGTGCCTGTGGTTGACGGCGCGACCTTCGCCAAGCTTTACGGCGACCAGGCGCAACAGAAGGCGCTCGATCTCAAGGCGTCAAGCAACGACCGCATCATCTTCAACGGCGTGAAATTCTTCTCTGATGATGCCTTCGTCAGTCTCGGCATGGAGGTGCAAAATCCCGGCTACATCCATTCCGACCAATACAAGGGCCTGTTTCTCTTCACCTCCTTCCCGGCCTTCGTGCAGGCAATGGAGCCTTGGTGGAACGCCGGCTTCCACATCCACGTCCATTCCAACGGCAACGCCGGCAATCAGGCGACGATCGATGCGCTCGCCGAGCTTCAAGCCGAGCATCCGCGCTTCGATCATCGCTTCACCATCGAACATTACGGCATATCGACGCCGGAGCAGGCGAGGGAGCTCAAGGCGCTGGGGGGCATCGTCAGCACCAATCCCTATTACCTCTATGCCCGGTCCGACCTGAATATCGGCCAGTTCGGCACCGACCGCGCTTCGCTTGCATCGCGCATCGGCACGCTGGTGCGCGAAGGGGTGGTGGTGTCGCTTCACGCCGACACGCCGGTCGCCCCGCCGAGGCCGCTCGAGGAAGTGTGGATCGCAGTGAACCGAGTCGGCGCCCTATCAGGGCAGGTGCGCGCACCTTACGAGCGGGTGACCGTCGATCAGGCGCTCCGCATGATCACCATCGATGCCGCCTATACGCTGGGCGTCGACGACGAGGTCGGCAGCATCGAGGCCGGCAAGCTTGCGGACTTCACCGTTCTCGACGCCGATCCGCGCGACGTCGAGCCGATGGCGATCAAGGACATCCCGGTGACCGCCACAATCCTCGGCGGCCGCGTGATCCTCACCGCCGATACCCGCAAGCCTTGAACCACTGATCAGCAAGCGGCGCCATAGCGCACCGACAAAGCGGCGCGGTTGGCCGAGCGGCTCGATGATGATATCGCTGACGGCAATTCCGAGGCGCCGACGGTCGCCATTGCCATACAACTCATCGGGACAGAACATCTGCGGCGTATGGACCGTCACTATAGAGTAGTCCGATCGATCGAGCTGCGCGCGGAACACCACCGCCATGCCGCGGTCACGTGTGTGCATCGCGTGTTCGACGGGGCGATCGTTGACCGTGATGCTCAGTATCGTGGCTGTGCTGGCGATTGGCAGGCAGAGCGTTATTCGCGCCTCCCCGGAGGAGGTGTAGGGGATCAAGATCTTCGGCCTTGGGTTGGGACCTGACCAGCGGTATGGGGGCTGCGCATGCTCTAACGCGTACCAGTCCAAAGCTCGCGGTTCACCGGTCTGCTCGATGACGACGCGGCCTCGGAGTTCCTTCAGCTCGGCGCGATTGAAGCCTTTGTTGCTTCGATTCTCATCGAACAACTCAGCCCTCTTGAATCGCGAGAAGTCGAGATAGCCCATGATCATGAAGAGACCCTGCTCCCGGCTCTTTTGGATCTTGGCCGCAAGCGAGTCGTTTCGGGTCTTGGTGTCGTCCAATGCGGCCCATTGCTCATCGGAACGGGGTCTGAGGGCAGAGAGATAGCGGTGACCAGCCGCGTATTTGTGCGCGGTGACCTGCATCGTGGACTTGAAACGTAAGCCCGCATGCGCCGCTCGCAGCAGGAAGTCGCAATCCACCGGTGCGGCAATTGCCCGAGGATCGCGCCAACCTCCAATTCGCTCGATGACCGACTTTCGGTGGGCAAGGGAGGTCGGAGGAAAGAAATGATCGAACGGAGCGCTCTCCCAATCAAACATCCCCGTAACGTAATAGAGTTCGGTGTCTTTCGGACCGTAATAGATACAGCCGCTCACCGCGAAATCGAGATCGCCGGTGGCTATGATCAAATCCCCTAATCTTTCGAGGTGATCGGGAGCCCAAATGTCGTCGTGGCCCACATAAGCGATCCAATCGCCGGTCGCTTGCGCAATGCCGAAATTGTTTGGGGCACTTTGACTGCCGGTATTGGTGTCGAGATTGTGCCACCGGACGCCGCGCGACTTGTATCTGCCGACGATCTCCGCCGTTTCATCTTTACACCCGTCGCCAACGACGATCAGCTCGAAGTCGGCACAGGACTGTCGCAGGACAGACTCGATGGTCGGGATGATATGCTTGCCTCGCGCATAGGTGGACAGCACGACCGAGAAATATGGACTTGCGTTCATACCGTCTCAAGCCCGACGCCGCGGCGAGCCGAACCTACCAGCGATACGGCACAATGCGCCGCGCCGCTTCGGAGTCCCATGGCAAATCGAGCGCGTCAGGAGCGTCGTAGTTGTACATAGAGGCAGGCATGTTGATGATGATGGCCTCCCACGTGCCGATGTTTTTCCAGCCGTGATAGAGGTTGGGCGGAATGATCAACAGCCCGGGATTCTTCTCGCTGACGGTGAACTCGTTCAGCACGCCAAAGGTCGGAGAACCATGGCGTGCGTCGTAGACCGCGATCTTGACAAGCCCCGTAACCACAAACAAA
>NZ_DASRGO010000030.1:0-11453 GCF_035650995.1 Methyloceanibacter sp.
GCCCGCGCCGAGCGGCAAGGGTGCGCCGGGCGGCGGCAGAGGGGCGGGGGTGTTCAACGCGAAGGCGGGCGTCGTTAACCCAGGGACGGCCCGCATGTTGCACCCGCCGAGGGCAGGCGCAACAACGAGGATGAGCAGGACAAGGACTCGCGCGACCAAGACTCGTTGCATGTCCCTTTCTAGGCCGCGCATGGTTAACAAACGCTGATCGTTCGTGCCGAAGCGGATCAGGCACGCTTCGACCGGGCGCCGGGCAGAGGCTCACGCAATGGCTGACAGGCTCGTGATGAGAGAGGCGGTGTCGGTGCCCGGCGCCGAGCGCACCCGGCTCGTCTTCCTTTGCGACCGGTCTCGCCTCAGGCGTTGGCAGGTCTGGCTCGCGGAAGCCCTTGCCGCGGGCGGCCAGTCCGTGCGCTTCTCCTTCGTCGAAGGTGATCCGCTTCCGCCGTCGGTCAATCTCCTGATGATGCTGGAGCGTCTCGTCTATGGCGGGGGCGTCGAACGCGCGAGCGACGTGCTCGACGAGACGGAGCTTCGCCACTTGCCGCGCGCCGACGGCGGTCCCTATGACCTCGCCATCGACTTCACCGGCCGCGCCGAAGGCAAAAGTGAAATGCGTACCTTGCGCCCGACCTTCGACGGCGTCGCCGGCGAGGCGGGGGCGATCGGAGCCTTGCTCGACCGCCGCCCGCCGCGGCTCGGCCTTGCCGATCGCGACGGCAGGATGAAGGATTTCGGCGCCTGCGCCATCGAGGACCCCGCGCTCCTCTCGAGAGGATTGGACAGCGCCTTCTCGCGCATGGGCAGCCTGATGCTTCCGGCGTTGCGCCGAGCGAAGGGAGGCGGCAATGAGGCGATGTCGTCTCCGTCGTCCCGCCCCGCGGTTGCCGCTTCGAGTGGAACGGGCGCAGCCGCCGCCACGTTCTTCGCCTCTTCGCTCGCGGGCAAGGCTCTTGCCCGGTTGAACGAGCTTCTCGGGCGAGCGCCGCGTTGGTCAATCGCCTGGCGCCACGGTGCGAGCGCGCCGGCGACCGAGACGCTGGAGATTCCGCTGGATGCCTTCAGCCGCCTCCGCGACGACGGCAGGCGCTACTACGCCGATCCCTTCGTGTTGATGCGCGACGGCGTCGCGCATGTCTTCTGCGAGGAGGTGCCGTTCGCGACCAACAAAGGCGTCATCTCCCATTTCGCCATCGATGCCGACGGCAACGCCTCGACGCCGCGTCCCGTGCTCGATCAGCCTTATCATCTCTCTTATCCCTTCGTGTTCGAGAGAGATGGAGGGGTGTGGATGATTCCCGAAAGCTCCTCGAACCGCACCATCGAGCTCTACCGCGCCGAGCGCTTCCCCGACCGCTGGGTCAAGCACGCCACGCTTCTCGACAACCTGCTCGCCGACGATGCGACTCTCTTCGAGAAGGACGGGCGGCTCTGGCTGTTCGCAAGCATCCGCGACCGGCAGGCTTCGAGCTGGGACGCGCTCGGGCTGTTCTACGCGGACTCTCTCACCGGACCCTGGACGGCGCATCGGGCCAATCCCGTGCTGCTCGATCCGGCGTCGGCGCGTCCGGCCGGCGCATTATTCAGGCGGGATGGGCAAGTGATCCGCCCGGCGCAGGACTGTGCGCGCGGCTACGGCAGGGGACTTGCCTTCTGCCGCATCGACCGACTCGACGATGAGGGCTTCGCCCAATCGGTCCTCGCGCGCGCCGAGCCGGAGACGGGAAGGGTTCAGGGCCTCCACACCTATAACCGCGCCGGCGCCTTCGAGGTGATCGACCTGTTCGGGCGCGGCCGCTAGTTGCCTACGGAATCCACTGGCGGGTTGTTCAGATTGAGCGCGGCGAGCGCCACGGGATCGGGCCGCCGACTGCGGTCGAACGTGGTGAGGCTCATGCCGTAGGGATTGGAATATTCCCAATAGCACCACGCCGCGCCGAGCCCTTCGCCTGCGCGCCGCACCGCATCGAGCCAGGCGAAGCGGTCTTTGTCGGGCACACTGCTATGGTCTTTGCCGGCGGCCGTCACGCCGAACTCGCCGAGGAAGAGGCGGCTCGGCGGCACGCCGTTCTCCTTGGCCCAGGCGCGCACCTGATCGAAGCGCGCCGCGATCATATCCGCGCTCCAGGTGGATTTGCCCTCGTGGGTGAAGGGCAACGGCTCGTAGAAATGGAAGCTGTAGAGCAGCTTGTCGTCATTGAGCCGCGCCGGGTCGAGCTGAACGAGGCCGGTGACATTGCCGCCGCAGGCGCCGGTCACGACGAGGGTGAGGGTGGGCGCGGCCTCTCTCGCCGCCCGCACGAGCCCCCGCACCATCGCCTCCCAGTCACGCCCGCCGTCCCCGTCGCACGGGTAGAACTGCGGCTCGTTCATCAGCTCGAGCGCCACGCGGTCCGTGCCCGCGTCTTCGAGCATGGCGGCCGTCGCGGCAACGACGTTGCGATAGCGGTCCGCAACGAGCGGCGAGACCTCGATGGCCGCGGCCGACCACGACTTGACCTGGCTCACGGGATGAAGATCGAGCACCACCTTGAGCCCGGTCGCGGTCACGGTGCCGATGTCGTTCTTCAGCAGAGCGAGCGCCTGGGCGAGATGATCCTGATCAGAGGCGAGGAGGGGACCCGGATCGACGCTGAGACGCACGAAATCGAACCCCATCGCCTTGATGCGTTCGAAGTCTTGCACGCCGCCCCACGCTTCGAGCGGGCGATAGGGCGGCCATTGATAGACGCCCGAGGGTGTAACCGGCGACCAGTTCAGCCATTCATGGATGCTGACGCCGCGCTTGAGCGCGATTGCCCCGCTTTCGGCTTTCGCCTGTTGCACCACCCCGCAGAGCGCGAGCGCGAGCAGGCCCGCGAGCGCGACGAGGCCCGTTGCAATCCTCAGGCGCATGGCACTTGTCCCTGCGCGAATGTCTCGACCTCGAGCCTCTGATCAACCACCGGACGCTTGCCCCGCGCGTTCCGGGCAAGCTCGCCGACGACCGCGAGCTCGAAGCGAATGGCCGAGCCGACGCGGTTCTGCATCTCAGCGAGGAAGAGTCGCGCGTCCTCCTCGCCGCAGCCTTGCGCCGGAACCACCTTGATGAGGCAGCGTCCCGGCGTGTCCTGATAGAATTGAAACTCCGATACGCCATAGAACTGCGCCGGGCTGACCGGCACGATGGTCGGAGTGACGATGCGGTTGCCTTCGGCGCCGATCAGGAATTCGGGCTTCCGCCGCGGCGTAATCGCGCGCACCCGCAACCGCCAGCTGTTCGCCTCGCATGCCGGCTCGACGAGCTCGGCGCTGTCGCCGGTGTCGTAGCGGATGAAGGGCATCCCGGTCGAGAGAAAGCCTGTGCCTACGATCCGGCCGCGCGCGCCCGTGCGCACAACCGGCGCTCCCGCATCGTCGATCAGCTCGGCATGCCCGTAGAGCGGCTCGAAGGCGTAGTCTCCCTCGCAGTCTGCCACTTCGCCGGCGAACAGCACGCGCTCGCTCAGGCCGTAGAACGGCGCGATCGCGGCCTCGGGGAGGACGGCGCGAATGATGTCGCGCTGGAACGGATAAAGCGGCTCTGAGATGGGAAAGACGCCTCTGATCCCCGCGCGCGGGCGCCGTCCCGTGCGCCACATGTGGCGGCAGAGGATCTCGATGGCCGAGGGATAGCCGTGGAGATAGGCGATGCCGCGCTTGTCGATCAGATCGAGATAGAGGTCCATGCGCTCTTCGGTCATGGCGAAGGGCGAGCAGCGGAGCTCCTTCAAGCCCGCCTCCCATTCGAACGGCCGCTTGTCGATGTCGGCCAAGAGCAGCCCGCGCAAAACGCAGCGCGCATCGGCCTCGCGATAACCGGTGCGCGACCACACGTCGTTGACGAAGGCGAACTCGCGCGGGGATCGGTCCTTGTCGAGCCAGAAGAGCAGCGGCTGTCCCGATGAGCCGCTGGTCGAGGCGCGGTCGAGGCTTGCGGCCGGACCGGCAAGGGCAGTTTCGCCCGCGCTGCGAAGATCGTCTTTGGTGAGAATAGGCAAGGCTGTTAGCGCGTAGAATCCGATGGCGCGGAAATCGATCCCCACGCCGAGCGCCGCATCGATCCGCTCGCGATGGAAGGGGCTTCCCCGATGCGCCTTGGCGATGAGGGCACGCAGCGCTTGGAGGCGCCGCGCTTGGGTGAACGCGGGATCGGTCCGGCTCCGTGCAATTTCGGCACGAAGCGTGCGGTAGGTTTTCCCATATTGAAACGACACGGGCAGCAGCGCGAGCGCGGGGCTCGCCGCATCGCGCAGTCTTTTCGGGCTGCGCACATAGGCGCCGCGGGCGATATCAAAGACGCTCACCACTTACCCTCCGAGGTTTGTCTCCTTGCTGCAGGGTTTAGGCCAGCAAGGCGCGCTCCGGGCACTGGATAGGCCCATTGGTAAACCGAAGCCGCGCGCAGCCGCCCGCATTAAGGCTCGCGGCGTTTCTCCTCGCGGCTGGCAAGGGCCTTGCTTACGGAACAAGGACTTGAACGCCGCGGGGTAAGGCCAATCATGCGAAGCAAGCAGGGACCTGGCGCGGTCCGCATCGCTTATTGCGGACCGATCGCGCAGCCGGGACGCCCCGCGCGCGGCGGCTACGAGTCCGCCAATCGGCGCCTGATCGACGATCTCAGGCTGCGCGGGATCGACGTCGTGGAGATCCCATACGCCGAGGCCTCGGGCAGAGAGCCCCGCAAGGTCCTCGCCCACGTCACAGGCTTCGCGCGCGCCGCGGCCACTCTCATCAGCAAGCGGCGGGAATTCGATCTCCTCCATATCACGCCGCTCTACCGCCAGTTCCTCTACGCCGAGGCCTTGCTCTGCGCCATCGCCTGGACGCTCGGCAAGCGGGTGGCGCTCGACATCCGCGCCGGGAGCTTCGTGCGCAATTATCGCGAGCGGAGCAGGGCCTATCGCGCACTTGCCGATAGTCTCATCGCCCACGCCGAGTTGGTCGCCGTCGAGGGCAAGGAGTACCTGCCGTTCATCGCCGAGCGGCGTGACGGATCGGTTCTCTATCTGCCGAATTACGTGCAGCCACCACCCGCTGCTCCGGTTCCCGGCGCCGAGGCGCGTACGAGCGCCGTTATGCGCCTCGTGTTCCTGAGCCGCATCGTGCCCGAGAAGGGGGTCGAGACGGCAATCCGCACGCTCGAAATCCTGACGGCGCGAGGCCTGCCTGCGACGCTCGAAGTCATCGGCACGGGGGAGGAGACCTATGTCAAACGGCTTATCACGCGCACAGGCGATCTGCCGGTCATTTGGAGCGGGGCCTTGCCGCCGCGCGAGGTCAAGGCCCGTCTTGCCACCGCACATTTTTTCCTCTTCCCGACGGTGCATCCGGGCGAAGGCCATTCCAACGCCCTGACTGAGGCCATGGCTGAAGGCGTCGTGCCGATCTGCTCCGGCAACGGCTTCAATCCAAGCGTCGTGGGCGCGTGCGGGGGGATTCTTCCCGCCGACGCGTCCGCCGCCGATTACGCCGAGGCGACGGCGGCGCTCTGGTCGTCCGGATCGTGGCCGCGTCTGTCGGCGGCCTGTCGCGAGCGCGTTGCCCAGAACTTTGCAAGTAACGCCGTCCTCGCGCCGCTCATCGAGCATTACCGACAGATCGCCACCACGCTCTAGCAGAGAGCGGCAAGCGTCGAGACCGGCGCCGCGAGGTCGGAGGCAAGGAGCAAGGCCAAACCGGAGAGATCGGAGGCGAACAGCGAGGCTCGGGACGCAAGATCGGGCGCTAGGATTGCGGCGGACGACATGACCGCCGAGGAAAGAACCGACATTCGCGCCACCTTCCGCGCCGGCTTTCTCAGCTCGAGAAGCGCACGGCGATTGAGCTCGAGCATCATGAACGCCCAGATCTTGTCGGAAGCGTCGATGGTCCCGGCCCGATGCGACTTGACGATTTTGCGCACGAAGCCGAGATCGATCAACTCGCCCTGCCATGAATTGTCGATCAGATCGTCGGCCATCGGGGCGAGCGGTCCGCGCAGCCAGTCGGCGAGCGGAAGGTCGAAGCCGATCTTGCGGCGCCAGATGCTTCCCTTCGGCATATAGCGCGCGGCCAGGCGCTTGAGCAGGTACTTTTGCGTATGGCCCTTGATCAGCAGCGTTTCGTCGATGCCGAGACTGTAATCGACGATCTCGTGCGACAGGAACGGCACGCGCGCTTCGATCGAAGCGCCCATCGTCGCGCGGTCGGTGCGCGTCATAAGATCGTTGGGCAGGCGGTCGCCGAGATCGAGCCGGATCGCCTCGGCGAAGTCGGCGACCGAGCGGCGCTGTTCGAACGAAAGCTTGAGCAACCGGTCAAGGACAACCGGCTCAAAGATCGTGGCGACGCCGTAATAGCTCGGCCCGGTGACGAGCTGATGCAGGAATTGCCGGAGCTTGGGGTTCCCGGCCACCAGGCGGTCGATCAAAGAAGCGCCCGGCTTGAGCGTCCGGAACAGGCCGTGATAGCGCCGCGACAGCACATAACGGAATTGCGCGTTGTAGCCGCCGAACAGCTCGTCGGCGCCTTCACCCGACAGCATGACCTTGAAGCCGGCATCGCGCGCGAGGCGCGATAGTTGATACAGCACGAGTGCCGACGGATCGGCGACCATGTCGTCCTGAATGAGGGCCCAGCGCTCGATATCGGCAAGGAAGCTCTGCGGCTCGGCGACGAGCACATGGTGTTTCAGGTCGTAGCGATTCGCGATGGCGCGCGCATGCACGGACTCGTCGAGCCGGGAATCGGGCATCGCGACCGAGAAGGCCTCGAGGCCGGGCGCCGTCTCGCTCGCGATCGCGGCAATGAGGCTGGAATCGATGCCGCCGCTGAGATAGACGCCGACCGGGACGTCTGACACGAGGTGATACCGCACGGCGCGGCGAAGCAGCCGGTCGACCTCTTCGACGATCTCGGTCTCGTTGCGCGCGTTGCGCTCGGCGTCGCGCGGCGACCACCACCGCTCGACGCGCGATCTCCGTCGCTTCACATCGAGGCGGAGCACGTGTCCCGCCTCGATTTGCCTGATGTCGCGGAAGAGGGTACGCGGCGCCTTCACCGCGCGGTTGAAGTAATAGTCGAACACCGACTCTTCGTCGGTCTCGCCGGCGCTGAGCAGCATCAGCGGCTTCATCGTCGAGGCGAAGGCGAAGACGTCGGCGGTCTCGATGTAATAGAGCTGCTTGATGCCGACGCGGTCGCGGGCAAGAAGCAGCTCGGCCGTTCGGTAGTTGTAATAGGCGAAGGCGAACATGCAGTGGGTGCGGTCGAGAAAGCGCATGCCCTCGCGATTCAAGCCCTTGAGCAGCACCTCGGTGTCCGAGTTGTACCGGTAGCGCTCGCCGGGAAGCCTGAGCTCGGCGAAATTATAGATCTCGCCGTTATAGGTGATGACGCCGCCGGTATCGGCCATCGGCTGCTTCGCCCGGCCCGGGTCGATAATGGCGAGCCGGTTGTGGAAGAAGAGCAGCCGGTCGGTCACCCAGCGCGCGGTGAAATCGTCCGGTCCGCGCTCCTCTTGATGAAGCGCGACGGCCTCGGCGAAGGCCGCGGCGAGATCGGGATTGGGTTTGCCTTTGAAGAAGAGCCCAGCGATGCCGCACATGGTTTGACCTCCCTCAGTTAGTCCTGGGCCCGTCTTGTTTCGTCAGCGCCCCGATCATCGCCTCGTAGCGATCGAGACACACCCCGAGCGAAAATTCGGCCGCGCGCGCGATGAGCGGCGCGGGATTTGGCGGCCGGTCGATGACCTCGGCGAGCGCCGCGGCCATGGATGCCGGGTCGTTTGCCGGCACGATCGTTCCGTAGCGGCCCTGGCCGAGGAGATCGATTGGGGCGCCTTGGCACTCGGCGATCACAACTGGCGTGCCGGTCGCAAGCGCTTCGACGATGGTGTTGCCAAACCCCTCGCAGCGCGAGGCGACCGCGTGCACGCCGGCGCGCCGGTACCAGGGCGCCGGGTCCTCGACGAATCCCGGCATGAATACGCGGCCAGCAATGCCGCGCTCGCGCGCCAGGGCCTTGAGCCTTTGACGTTCCGGTCCGTCGCCGAGCAGGACGAGCCGGGCCGGCCTACGCATCTGGGCGAACGCCTCGATGAGAAGCGCGAAATTCTTGACGCGGTCAAAGCGGCCCACGCCGAGAACGATCGGGCTATCGTCGTCGTTCGGAAGTTGCGTCAGTGCCAGATCGTTCGCACGCACGCGCGGCGAGAAGTGGTCGGTATCCACCGGATTGTGCAGCACGTGGAACTTATGGGGCCGCTCCGCCGAATAGGCGATGTCGCGGCGCACGGCCTCCGACACGACGCCGACCGCAGCCGCCGCGCGATAGATAAGGGGCGATAGGACCTGGGCGACCGATCCGAACAGGCCGGACGTGCGCAGATTGTAGCGATGCACCGACATGATGCCGTGCACGGTGACGGCAAGCGGAGTTCCCGTGGCCCGCGCCGCCAGCATGGCATTGAGGTTGTTGTTCTGGAGCGCGGAGATGAGGCAAGCAGGGTTCCTCTCGCCCAGATAGCGGGTGAGCCTCGCTGCGGCCGAAGGCGTGCGGCATTCGAGCGAAACAACGCGCACATCTCCGGTCACGAAGGCAAGATGGGGGCCTTCGGCCCGGTTCAACACGAGATCGACCGGGTAGCCGCGCGCCGCGAGACCCGATGCGACGAGCGCCCAAACGCGCTCGGCGCCGCCGCCTTCCATCGAATGGATGTAGAACGCGAGCCTCGGCCCCCCTATTACCGGGCGCTCGGCACGCGAAGCCCTGATGTCCTGCCGCCGGCTCATGACGCGCGCACCGCCTTGCCTGGAAGCCACCGCGTGTAAGGCAGAAGCGCCGGCCTGATGTCGAGGACGTTGAAGGCAAGCGCTGCGCCTGCGAAAGCGCCGCCCCCGGCCATAACCAGCACGACGAGGCCGGCAATTCCGTCCAAAGGCCCGATCGCGGCGAGCACGCCGACCATGACGACGGCCGACGCTCCGATCCGCGCGATCTCTCCCAGCGCATGCGGAATGGCGAGCAGCCGGCGCCCGGCAAGCCAGCTTGCCAGCACCGACAAGCTGAAGGCGAGGCAGGAACCCGCCGCCGCTCCCGGCAGTCCGAACATCTTGAGAAACACATAGATGAAGGGCGCCGTGAGCAGCGTTGCCGGCAGGAGCGAGGCCACCTGCACCATCAGCCGCCGCGTGACGTGGAAGGCGAGGTCGAAATAATGGAACTTGAGATTGACGAGGAGCGCTGTTGCCGCGATCCACGGGATCAGCGCCGCGGCCTGGCCGCGGAACTGCTCGCCGAGCACGACCGAGGCGATCTCGGTCCTGAGCATGATGAGGCCGGCGACGGCCGGAAGGCCGAGCGCGAGCAGATAGCTGCCGACCTCGCCCATCCGCGACTGCGCCGAGCCGTTGCCTTCGCGCTCGGCAGAGCGCATCACGATGGGGAAGGCGGCGAGACCGACGGCAGAGGCGAGCATGTTGATCGGCTGCTGCACCAGGTTCTGCGTCGCGGCGTAAATGCCGACCGCGGCGGGACCGGCGACGAGCTGAATCACGTAGCGCTCGGTGAGCGGGATCAGCGACTCGAGCACGGTGATCGGCACGATCGGTCCGGCATAGGACACGATGGTCTTCACCGCCGGCCGGTCGAGGCCAAGATGGGACAGCTCGCGCACGAATGGGATGAGACAGACGAGCGCCACGCCGAGGCTCGCCAAAGCGAAGCCCGCGCTCAAGGTCTCGAAATTCGATCCGGCGAGCTCGACCAGCGCGAGGCTCAGGACGAGCGAGAGCGTGGCCCGGCTCACCTCGATGCCGAAATACTGGAGCGAGCGCTCCTGCGCCTGAAGCTCGGCAAGTCTCAACCGCACCACCCCGTTGGCGAAGGTCATGATGCCGAGTAGAAGGCTGAAGGCGACGGTGCGCTCGGGCGCCGCGACGAGCGCCATGAGGGCGCCGACCGGAATCGAAACGGCGGTGGCGAGACCGGTCATGGCGAGGCAGGTGCGGCGGAGGATCGAGATCCGTCCCGCGCTCTCATATTCCGGGTAGAGCCTGAGCAGCGCGAGCCTGATCCAGTTGAACAGCACCGCGTTCAGGAGCTCGGCCGAGGTGACGAACAGCGCGAAATAGCCGTATTCCGCCGGCTCGACGATGCGCGAGAACACGATGAGCGCCACGAAGGCGGCGAGCCGTGGCAGGAGCAATGCCCCGCCATAGATGGCCGCGTTCCGGCCGAGCTGGCCGCGCTTGTTGTCGTCTTTCACGACCATGCTCCTTGAACGATGGCTGGATCGAAGGTGACGCGCGTGGAGCGCGCGGCCTTCTGCTGCGCGGGAAGTCCGAACAGCGCGACGGCGAAGATCATGAGCGAGGCGGTCTGCGTCCTCAGCGAGTTGCTGGTGCTCGCGACCACGAGGAAGGCCATGACGGCGAAGAAGGCGAGCGCCCCGCGCCCGCGCGCGATCGACCGCAGGAAGGTCAGCAGCGAGACGGCAAAGACGGCGAACAGGATCGCGCCCAGCATGAGCAAGAGCCCGATCCAGCAATTCTCGATGATCGCGACCTCTTTGTAGGTCTTGAGCAGGAAATTGATCTCGGCGAAGTCAACGCCGTAGAGCAGATCGCCGGGGCTCAAATAGTTGAACAGCCTGAACACATCGATGCGCGCCTGCGCGCTCGCATCGATCTTGGCGAGCTGCACGATGCGCTCGCCGAGCGAAGTGCCAAGGGCGAGCGCGGCGCCGGCGCCGATGGCGAGGAGGCCAAACCAAGGCGCTGCGGCAAGCGTCGACACCCGCATCTTGCCGCGCGCGAGCGCCACCGCGGCGATATAGAGCAGGGCCGCCGCGCCGAGGATCAGCGTTACGGCGAAGCTGCTCCGCGCGCCGAAGGCGAGGATGCCGGCCAGCATGAGCGCAAGCACGGCCGCCTTGCGTGCTACCGACCACGGCATGGCCGGGACCAGGAACGCGACCGAAGAGGTGATGAAGGCGTTCTCGAGCGGGTGGCCCATGAGCGCGGTCGAGCGGAAATATTCCGTGCCGCCCATCTCCGGAAAAACGAACAGGTTGACGCCCGCGATTCGCTCGCATACGCCGATCGCCGCGTTGACGGCGACGAAGCCGATGATGAGCGAGGTCAGTTTAAGCCGCCGGTTCTCGTCCAGATAGAAGGCAAGCATCACCGCAAGTGGTGCGGCGAACATCGTGTTCGCCATATTGGCGACGCCGCTCATCCCCTGACGCAGGATGGTGATTGCGGCGCAAAGCACGATCACCGCAGCGAATTGAAGCACACCAGGCTGCGCGACCGCCTGCTCCGAGACGAAGCGCACCAACCCTACCGCGAAGGTAACGAGCACGAGCGCGATCAGGAGCGTGTAGGTGTAGAAATGGAACTTGAACGGCGGCATGCCGCCCGCGTCGGCATACCCCGTCATCTGGTTGAGCA
>NZ_DASRGO010000031.1:0-127644 GCF_035650995.1 Methyloceanibacter sp.
TGGGTTCATCACCGTGCCGATCGGCTATCTCGTGCAGGAGGTGAAGCGGCCGCTGCCTATCTCGCGGCTCAACATTCCACCGCAGGACCTCGGTGTCGCTGGCGCCGAGATTGCGCTCAAGGACAACAACACCACCGGGCGCTTCACCAAGCAGCGATTCACCCTCGATGTCGAGCGCGTGCCGGTCGGCGGCGATGCCGTCGCGACGCTCGATAAGCTGATTGCAAGCGGCCATCATTTCGTGCTGGTCGACGCGCCCGCCGCGACGTTGCTCAAACTCGCTGACGTGGCCAAGGGCAAGGATGTGCTCCTGTTCAACGTCAGCGCGCCCGATGTCAGCCTGCGCGAGCGGGATTGCCGCGCCAACGTGCTGCACGTGGCGCCCGACCGCGCCATGCTCGCCGACGCGCTGGCGCAATATCTCGTGTGGAAGAAGTGGACGCGGTGGTTGGTGGTGAAGGGCGTTTTCCCCGAGGATCTCGACTATCTCGCGGCGATCGAGCGCGCGGCCATGCGCTTCGGCGGAAAGATCGTCGAGGAGCGCGAATATAGGGGGACGCTGGAGGCGCGCCGCACCGATTCGGGGCAGCAACAAATCCAGCAGCAGATGCCGGCGCTGACGCAGGGCGCGCCGGACTACGACGTGCTGATCGTCGCCGACGAGAACGAGGTGTTCGGACCGTACCTGCCCTATCGCAGCTACGATCCGAGGCCGGTCGCCGGCACTGCGGGTCTCACGGCCATGAGTTGGCATCCGGCGCACGAACAATGGGGCGCGACCCAGATGCAGAACCGCTTCCAGCGCTTTGCCAATCGCTTCATGCTGCCGCTCGACTATCAGGCCTGGGTCGCGGTGCGCGCGATCGGCGAGGGGGTGACGCGCACGGGCTCGGCAGATCTCGCACCCGTCGCCGCGTATATCAGGAGCGACAAATTCGACCTCGCTGCCTTTAAGGGCCAGAAGGTGACGTTCCGCGCCTGGGATGGGCAACTCAGGCAGCCGATCATCATCGCGGGGCCCGACCTTCCGGTATCGATGTCGCCGCAGGAAGGTTTTCTGCACGAGCACGCCGAAGTCGATACGCTCGGCATCGACGAGCCCGAGACCAAGTGCAAGCTTCAATGAGAGCAGGAATGCACAGAGTCTGTTCCGTCCTGGCGTTCGCGAGCGGCTTGGTCTTCGCCGCGACGCCCGCCGCCGCTTATACGGTCTATGTCTCGAACGAGAAGGGCAATTCGCTGACGGTGATCGACAGCGTCACACTCGAGGTGCAGGCCACCATTCCGGTGGGACAACGGCCGCGCGGCATCATGATGACCAAGGACGGCAAGCAAGTGCTGATCTGCGCGAGTGACGACGACACGGTGCAGATCCTCGACGTGGCGAGCCGGCAAATCGTCGGAGACCTGCCATCGGGTCCCGACCCCGAGCAGCTCAACATCCACCCCTCGGGCAGTCCGGTCTACGTCGCCAACGAGGATGACGCGTTGATGACGGCGATCGACCTCAAGGAGCGGAAGGTGGTGGCCGAGGTTCCCGTCGGCGTCGAGCCGGAGGGCGTCGGCATCAGCCCCGACGGCAAGACGCTGATCGCCACCTCCGAGACGTCGAACATGGCGCATTTCATCGACACCGAAACCTACGAGCTCGTCGACAGCGTGCTGGTCGGATCGCGCCCGCGTTTCGCCGAGTTCACCTCGGACGGGAAGGAGCTTTGGGTTACCTCGGAGGTGGCCGGCACGGTCACGGTGATCGACGCCAAGACGCGGAAGATCATCAAGACCATCGGCTTCGACATTCCCGGCGTGCAGCCCGAGCGCATCCAGCCGGTCGGCGTGCGCATCACCAAGGACGGCACGCGCGCGTTCGTCGCACTCGGTCCGGCCAACCGCGTGGCGGTGATCGATGCGAAGACGCTCGAGGTGGAGAAATATCTCCTCGTCGGGCAGCGCGTGTGGCAGCTCGCCTTCACGCCGGACGACAAGCTGCTGTTCGTCACCAACGGCAATAGCAACGACGTCTCGGTGATCGACGTGCCGAGCCTTACGGTGGTCAAATCAATCGCGGTAGGAGATGCGCCCTGGGGCGTAACCGTCGCGCCTGAATAATTGCCGCACCCAGGCGAAATGCCCTCAAGCGCTGCAAAGGGTCAGCGAACAAGCCCTATTGATATGCCACCTCAGGCAGAGGCGATCCACTGACCGGCCACGAAGCCGAACGCACAAGCATCGGGATTCGCCTTGGCAGCGCGCCGCAGCTTCTCCTCGGCGTTCACGACAAGTCTGCGCCGCTTGGTCGTCTCGTCCCAGACTTCGTCTTTGAAGCCGCTCAGGAGAATGATCTTCCTGCCGCGCAGGACGATTTTCGGGAGTGCCATTCCCACCTCCTCGTGCCCCGCCCGGAAGGTGCGCTCTGATTGTTGTGAGGGGCTCAGAGCCGCGCTTCCAAGGCGATGGCCTTGCTCCAATGGCGACCCCCGTCAGCCATGATGAACTCTAACAAAAGAATGCGACGAAGGTAAGACGCTTCGCTTGCAAAGCACATAAAAGTCGCGGCGTTTTGTGCAGCGCAATTATTGCACTGCATTGTCGCCCAAGAGCGCCGCGAGTCCCGCTTCCGTTTCCACGCATGGCTGCCAATCGAGACGCTGCAGTGCGGAAGGATCGGCGACGAGCGAGCCGAAAAGCGGTGTGTAACTCGCCCTCTTTCCGGTGGCGCGGAGGCTCGCGGCAAGCAGGGGACGGGGGACATAGAACAACCCGGGGCGGCGCCCGAGGCCCTTTCGCATCGCCGCAATCATCGCGCCGATGGTGAGCGGCTTCGGGTCGGCAACGATGAGCGGCCGCTTGAGCGGCGCCGGCGCGATCAAAACCTTGTCGATCGCCTCGACGAGGTTGTCGAGCGCGAGCAAAGAGTGCTCGCCCTTGAGGCCGGCAAGCGGAAGCGGATAGGGGGAGCGCGCAAGCCTGACGAGCTTCGCCATGTTGCCCTGCACGCCCGGGCCGTAGACGAGAGCCAATCTGAGCGCGGCCCAGTCGAGGCCGGTCTCGGCGAGGCCTCTTTCTGCCGCGAGCTTCGAGCGGCCATAGGCGTCGGTCGGGAGAGGCTCGTGCTCCTCGGTGAGGACACGCGCCGCGGTCGGACCCGATTGCGCCCTGATCGAAGAGAGGAACACGAAGCGCTTGACGCGCGCCCGCTCGGCCGCCTTGGCGAAATTGATGGTGGCCTCGGTGTTGAACAGGCGGTAGTCGTCCTCGGGAATGCCGGTCATGGTCTCGGCGAGGCCTGCGGTGTGGATCACGGCGTCCACCTCGGCGAGCGCCTCTGACATATTGTAAGGCTTGGCGAGGTCGCCGATGACAGCGCTCGCGCAGTTCGACGGCAGGGCAGTCGGTCGGCGCAGGAGGACGCGCAACCGGTAGCCGCGCTTCGGCAGCTCTTTCAGCAGATACTGGCCGATGAAGCCCGTTGCGCCGGTGAGCGCGACGAGTGGCTTTCGCCCCTGATTTCCCGTCTTCCCATGCTCCATGTTCAAGCGGTCCCGCTGGGCATGGCCACTATTCGCCTCGCCTTCGCAGGTTCCACTTCACAATCACATTTTGGCCAGAGCAAGCCCTGGCGACGGGCCAGGTTCCTTTGCAGGGCCCGATATGGCGATCGACCTACAGGCCTTTCTGCGGGATCAATCGCGCTTCTGCGCCGCCTCTTGCATCATCATCTTGATCGCCTCCGGCGACACGCTCGACTCGCCGAGATCAATGGCGATCTTGTCGATCGCGCCGGTGAAGGCGAACGGCACCTGGTAGTCCTTGTCGTCCACCGAGGTGCCGGTGTCGGAGCCGACGTCGAACGTTTCGTCCCACGCCCAGATGAGCGGCTGGGTTTTGGGCAAGGATTGCTGTGCGACCTGTTTGCCGTCGACCAAGAGTGTGCCAGTACCGCCGCGCCCGAGCGGTGAGCCCTGCGCCTCCATCTTCCAATCGAAGACAATGGCGTGTTTGCCGGGCGGCAACGCGTCGGCGCTCTGCCACTTCGGACGCTCGACGTCGAGCAGGTCATACGTGAAGGTAGGCTTGCCGTCCTTAAGATAGAGGGCCCAGCCCGAGAACCGGCCGCCCTGGGTGACCAGCATGCCGTTGGCTCCGCCTTCCGGCACCTCGATTTCAGCCGTGATCGTGTACGAGCGATTGAGAATCGAAGGAGCGACGGCGAACTGGGTGGAGGTCATCGGCACCGTGTACTCGAAATGCGTGCGTCCGGCAGCCGGTCCCGGACGCTCCGCCGTAAGGACGGGGAGCTGGGAGTTGTTCAGCGGCAGCACGTCGTTGCGCGCGGCCTCGATCAGCCAGAGCTCCTGCATCGTGCGCAGCCGATCGGGCTCCTTGGCCGCGAGGTCGTTGGTCTGCGTGGGATCGTCGGCGAGGTTGAAAAGCTCCCAATTGTAGCCGTTCATGACATCGACGGGCGGCTTGCCCTTGACGCCTTCCCAGGGTGTCACCGCCGGCACCGTGCATGCCATCCAGCCGTCGTGATAGATCGCGCGGTTGCCGAAGATCTCGAAATACTGGGTGGTGCGGGTCGAGGGCGCGTCGGCATTCGCCTTGTCCCAGGTATAGACCATGCTGACGCCGTCATAGGGACGCTGCGCAATCCCGTTGATCATGGTCGGTTGCGGGATTCCAATCGCGTCCAGGATGGTCGGTGCGATGTCGATGACGTGATGGAACTGGTTGCGGATGCCGCCGTAATCCTTGATACGCTTCGGCCACGTCATCACCATGCCGGTGCGCGTGCCGCCGAGATGCGAGGCGATCTGCTTGGTCCACCGGTAGGGCGTGTCCATCGCGAACGCCCACGGCACGGCAAAATGATTGTAGGTGCGGTCGGTACCCCAGACCGGGATCAAGGGCAGCATCTGATCGACGGTGTAATCGAAGCCGTTGAAGTAGCCGACCTCGTTCGGCGTGCCGTTCATCGACCCTTCGGCGCTCATGCCGTTGTCGCCGCAGATGAAGATGATGAGGGTGTTGTCGAATTCGCCGAGCTTCTCGATCGTCTCGATGATGCGGCCGATCTCGTAATCGGTGTAGGCGAGATAGGCGGCCCACACGTCGATCTGGCGCAGATAGAGCTTCTTCTGGTCGGCTGACAGGGAGTCCCACTTGGGCAGGAAGTCCGGCCAGTCGGGCAGTTTGGCGTTGGCGGGAATGACGCCGAGCCGCTTCTGGTTGTCGAAAATCCGCTCGCGCACTTTCTCCCAGCCATCGTCGAACAGATGCATGGCGCTGATCTTGTCCACCCATTCCTGCGTGGGATGGTGCGGGGCGTGCGTCGCGCCAGGCGCGTAGTGGATGAACCACGGCCGCTTCGGATTGGTCGCCGCATGCACGCTGATGTACTCGATGGCGTCATCGGCCAAGGCGGTATTCAGGTTCCAGCCGGGATGGCCCTCATAGGGATGAACAGGCGTGGTGTTGCGAAACAGATTGCCCGGCTCCCACTGGCTCGTGTCCCCGCCGATAAAGCCGTAGAAATAATCGTAGCCCTCGCCGATCGGCCAGTGGGTGAGGGGCCCGGCGGGGGTTGCCTCCCAAATGGGCACGTTATGATTCTTACCGAACCACGCGGTGGCGTAGCCGTTCTCCCGCAGCACCTCGGCCACGTGCGCGGATTCGGGGCCGGTCACCGTGTTATAGCCGGGATAGCCCACCGCACCTTCGGCGACGTCGCCATAGCCGACGGCGTGGTGATTGCGTCCGGTCAGAAGCGCGGCCCGCGTTGGCGAGCACAGCGCCGTGTTATGCATTTGCGTATAGCGCAAACCTTGGCTCGCCAGCGTGTCGAGTGTTGGGGTGGGCACCACGCCGCCGAATGTCGAGTTGGAGCCGAAACCGGCATCGTCGATCAGAATAAGCAGCACGTTCGGCGCGCCTTCCGGCGGCGAGATGGTCGGCGGCCAGGCCGGCTTGCTGTCGATCAAGTTGGGTTGGATGTCGCCGGTGAAAGGCGGCGTCGGGATCGGCAAGACACGCGAATTGGGAAATTCATGCGCCGTAGGTTCGCCGGGGGTGCCGGTCGTCTCCTGCGCGGCCGCCGCCGAGGTGAGCGCGGTGCCGACGAGCAGGCCCAGAGTCAGAGCAAGCAATTCTTTTCGCATGATACGCTCCTCCCAAGTTTTGGGCCCTCTCGGCGACTGTTCTTAGCACCTCTAAGGGACTGTTCTTATTCTCCATCGAAATGGAGGCGTGGGTCGGCCGAGTGGCCTCCTCCAATTGATCTATTGCGGAAGCGCCGGCGGCGCAGCGGTCTTTGCGACCGGCGGCGGATTCCATCTGCCGGTGAGCGCATCAGACTTCGGCGCGTAGATGCGCATGGTGAGGTTGTATGGACCTTTGGGCGCCGGCAACCAGTTCGCCTCCTTGTCGGCGCCCGGACTCTCGTTTTGGAAATAGAGATCGAGCGAGTCGTCAGGATTGTATTTGAACGGCATCCAGCTCGACACCGCGAAGCGATTAAGCGGATTGGCGACCTGGAAGCCGTCATTGTCGTAAAGCGTGATCGACCAGAAGGCTTGCGCCGGAGGCATCTCTCCCTTGTCGAAATGGATCGTATAGTTGCTGGTGCCGTCGAGCGG
The DNA here is from genome assembly GCF_035650995.1 of Methyloceanibacter sp. Taxonomy (GTDB): domain Bacteria; phylum Pseudomonadota; class Alphaproteobacteria; order Rhizobiales; family Methyloligellaceae; genus Methyloceanibacter. The sequence goes on from NZ_DASRGO010000031.1 coordinate 6,636, forward strand.
CTTGCCTTCGCTGTCGCCGAGATTGAGCGGATAGATCGCGTCCTCGGGCACGTTCGCGCCGAGGCCCTGCTGAGCGATGATGGCGCGCTTCAGATAATAGTTGCCATAGACGCCCATCGTGTCGGTATTCATCGACCAATAATTTTCGACCCGCGCCAGAGTAGCCATTTTCCATTGCATCAGCTTCTGCGCATCGGCAGGCGCGCTTTCCAGGGCATTCTTGACGGCCGGGTCGGCCTTATCCAGGTCGAAGCTTTGTCCTACCTCGAAGCCGATACGCTTAAGGCGGGCAACGATTGGCTGGTCCGTGATGTGTGGCGGCTGCAACTTGATGAGCTCGCTCGCCAAAGCGAAATACTTGTCGGCCGGCATGGTGTCGACCTGAACTTTGGGCGGGGTCTTCATGTCGATGCTTGGATCGATCTTGACGTCGGGAAGCACCTGCTCCTTGCCCCATTGCGACAGCGGCGTGATCTTGTATCCGGCCTGAATCTTGTGAACCGCATCGTAGTCGGCGGGGCCGTCGGTCTTGGTGCGGCCGATGATCCACACATAAGGCGTGGGCGCCGCGATGCGCGTGAAGTGCGGCGGCACGGTCCCGCTCCAACCGGGAGGGGTCACCAGGAAATTGGCGGCAGCGGTTCCCGTCGTGCGCCAGCCGGGCGAGGCGAACACGTCGGTCCACATGTCGAGCATCGGCAGGAGGTAGTAGCGGCCGCCAGTATCCGGCGCCGACACGATCATTGGCTCCTTGGTGAGATCGAGCCAAGCGCTGGAATAGAGCGTGTCGAAGTTCGGTCGGACCACGGCACGCATGTCGGCCGTGGGAAACGCAGGGATGTTGGCGAAACTGTTCATCGGACCGCCGATTGAGCCTTCACCGGGCTCCTGATTGGTGAGCTGCCGGCGCGTGATCTCCATCGTCACGAGCGGATAGAAATAGAGATAGGCTTCGACGCCGATCGCGTGCGCTTCATCCTCGCTGATCGTCGCCGCAGCCGCCGGCCCTGGAAGCAGGAGTGAACCCACCGCCAATGCCAATAGAGCGCTCCTCATGATTTCCTCCCCACGGTTAATCGTGAAGTCACGGACGCACGAACGTACGCCCCGCGGGGCGCAAGCGGCCGCCGAGTTTCGAAAGGCGACAATGGAATGAAAGAATCCGAACCCGCACTCATCGCCAACCTCCGAATGATGCGGGCCCAAAGCCGTTGCTCCCTCGCGATCAGGTGGCCATCACGCTGAGAGGTTGCAAGGAGCGGAAATAAGATTCTCGTCGGAATATGAAATCGGCGGCGGACGAGCCGCCGCCGATTCATGCCGTCACGTCGAACCGTGGATCTCAGTAGCAGGGCGGGTAGGGGTAATAGCCGCACGGACCGCCGTAGTAATAGTTCGGCGCCGCCGCAGCCGCTCCAACGGCGGCCCCGACCGCGGCGCCCGTAGCGAAGGCCGCGCCGGGATGAGCGTACCAGGCGCCGTGCCAGGCCGGTCCGCGTCCGACCACGACCGTGCCGTGGCCCCATCCGCCGCCGCCGTAATGAACGGCGAAGCGGTCGATAAAGAGCGCTGCCGGGCCATCAATTTTCTCAAGATCGCCTTCGAGCACGGAGACATCGAAGGTCAGCTTGTCGCCCTCGAACTTGGGCGACTTCAACACGACGACCGCATCCTTGACCGAGGTGCCGTCTTTGCTGAACACGGAGATGGTGGCATTGGGCGGGGTCTTGGCGAAACTCTCCTGGCCTTCGTCCCATTCCCTGATGAAATGCGAGGTCAAGACATGGCCGGCGGCTCTCACCGGGCGATCGGCGAACACGATGGTGTTGGGCGACACGCCGGTCAGGACGAGCTTGCTGCCCTCGAGGGTTGCGCCGTCGGCGTTGATAACGCCGAGCGAGGCGACCATTTCGCCGCTCGAGGCGCCGATGGTCTTGCTGGCGGGATGGCTGATGGCGTCCTCGGCGAGCGCCTGATAGGACGCGAAGGCGAGGCCTGCCAGCGCGAGTGCAAGGCAGGCGATGCGATTGGTTGTCATGGGGGCGTTTCTCCTGTCGCAGACGATTCGATTCGGAAGCATAGCCCAGATGGGGTCAAAGAACTGCGACGGCCCGCCGACGTGATTATGACTTGTTTATCGCCTCGGCGACGTAGCTCAGGAAATCGCCCCTAGAACTTGAAGCTCGCGGCGACGTCGACGGTATTGCCCTCGAAGGTATTCTTGGCGTCGAACTCGCTGTACCACTTGGCGATGATGGTGAGGGCCTTGGAGGGATCGGCGCTCGTGGTGAAGGTCACGATCGGACCGACGCCATAGACACGCGATTCGAATGAGCCGAGGCGGGCGCCAGATCCGCTGTCTCCGGTGGTCTGAATCATGGCGTAGCTCACCACGCCGACACCGAGAGGTCCGAAATTCTTGGTGATTGCGCCATCGAGATTGAGGATGTTTCCGGTCTCGTAATCGGTCGCGGGGTTCTCCCAGTTCACCGAGTAGATGGCGGCGGCGTCGACCTGCCACCCGGTCTTCGGATCGAACCAGGTGCCGGCAATACGCGTCATCTCCGACCAATGATTGAGGCTCGTGTTGGCGAGGCTCGACTTGTCGTATTTGCCGGTCGGGGCGAAGCCGAACACGGCGAGGTTCCAGTGGAAGTTTCCTGAATTCCATCCGAGGATCAGCGGAGCGAAGGCGGTGTCGCCATGGGCGAATTCGTTGTCGCCAACATTGAAATCGAACGGCCCGAACGTTCGCCCGCGCGGCCCGGTGAAGGCGGGAATCTGAATGCCGATATCGACGTCCATGGCGACCGCGCTCGGCACGACCGCCACCGCGTAGGTACCGCCCAGGATTTTCCACGGCGTTACGTAGCTCAGGGCAAAGAGCGTCGCGGTGTAGTCCTCATCGACGTTGAGAGCGATGCGCCCGTTGAAGATCGTGGTGCCGGCGCTCCCATTGTAATGATAGGCGTCGCCGCGGAAATAGAAGCCGGGCTGGGAGGGGAGCACGCCGCCGAAAATATCGGTGTAGCCTTTCACCCACGGACCGGTGCCGTACTCGGCAGCGCGAACGCTGGAAACGTTCGTGAACACCACGAAAGCGATGGCGACGACATGGGCAAATCCACGCGTGCGACTCCATGATTGCGCGAACATCACTTCCCCCAAGACAGCGGTGGACGCGTCGTCTTGCCGAGATTACGATGCGGTCCTTCGCATGGCTATCCGCGCGAAGTCGAGGAATCGAGATGCGGCTCGGCGGGTGCAGATTTGCCACACTAACCCTCGCCGGTCGTTCGTCGTCCGATTTCCGCAACATAATCCAACATGCTGTCATCCCGTCTCGCGGCAGCGAGCGCTGCTTTATCTCGCTCTCACCTCGAGCGGATATCCCACGGCGTGGTGGAGAAAGCAGATCGCGGCCTGCATCACCGCGGTGAGAACGTAAAGAACAGGGTGCAGCGTTTGCCACAGGAGGAAACGTGGATGCGTACAATTCCGATTTGCTCGATAGAAGAGCAAGGAAGCAAAGCAAAGTCGGCGAGAGCAATGACCGCCTTGGCGGCCGTTCTCGCCGCAGGCTTGACGGCGGCGACGCCAGCCGCTCCGGCGGCGGCGCAGGACCAACGGCCGAATATCATCTTTATCATGGGCGACGATGTCGGCTGGTTCAATATCGGCGCCTACCATCGCGGCATCATGTCTGGCAAGACGCCCAACCTCGACAAGTTGGCGTCGCAGGGCATGATGTTCACCGATTACTATGCCGAGGCGAGCTGCACCGCGGGCCGCGCCAATTTCATCACCGGCGAGTTGCCGATTCGCACTGGATTGACCACGGTCGGTCAGGCCGGCGCTGATGTCGGTCTGCCAGCGCAAGCGCCCACCATCGCTACCGCGCTAAAGGCTATGGGCTACACCACCGGCCAGTTCGGCAAGAACCATCTCGGCGATCTGAACAAATACCTTCCCTGCGTGCACGGCTTCGATGAATTTTTCGGCTACCTGTACCACCTCGATGCCATGTCGGACCCGTACTGGTATTCCTATCCTACCGATCCCGCGATCCGTAATGCGGTAGGCCCGCGCAACCTCGTCCATTGCTGGGCGAGCGACACCGACGATCCCACGGAGCAACCGCGCTGGGGCAAAATTGGCAAGCAAAAGATTGTCGACGAAGGACCGCTCGCTCCCGGACCGAACACGGGGCGCACGCCCTATGGCGGAGAGGGCGAAGGCGTGGGCGACGCCAAGTACGACATGACCACCTTCGACGACGTGCTGGTCAAAGATTCGATCGATTTCATGAAGAGGGCCAAAGAGTCGGGCAAGCCGTTCTTCCTCTGGCACAACACCACGCGCATGCACGTGTGGACCTTCCTCGCCGAGAAGTACAAGGCGATGATGAATCCCGAGACCAATTACGGCATGGAGGAAGCCGGTATGGCGCAACTCGACGACTCCGTCGGTGCGCTCCTCAAGGGTCTGGACGACCTCGGCATCGCCGACAACACGATCGTCGTCTTCTCGACCGACAACGGCGCCGAAGTGTTCACTTGGCCGGACGGCGGCATGACTCCGTTCCGCGCTACCAAGGGCACCGTCTATGAAGGCGGTTTCCGTGTGCCCTGCATCATTCGCTGGCCCGGCAAGGTACCTGCGGGGAAGGTCGAGAACGGTCTCATTTCGGGGCTGGACTGGTTCCCGACTTTCGTCGCGGCGGCGGGAGATCCCAACATCGTCGACGAACTGAAAGCCGGCAAGGATCTCAGCGGGACGACCTACAAGGTGCATCTCGACGGCTATAACCAACTCGACCTGATCACCGGCAAGGGACCGTCAAATCGTCACGAGATCTGGTACTTCGCCGAATCCAATCTCGGCGGCTTGCGTCTCGACGACTTCAAATACCGCTTCATCGATCAGCCGGAGGGCTGGCCGGGGCCGAAGGTTCCCATCAACATGCCGATCCTGGAGAACATCAAGCAGGATCCCTTCGAGCGACTGCCCGTTGCGAACGTTCTGGAAGGATCGCCAGGCTACATGAACGAATTCTTCGCGCGTGAGTTCTGGCGCTTCGTGTACGTGCAGCAGAAGGTCGGCGAGCTGGCGGAAACGGCCATCGAGTTTCCGCCGATGCAGAAGCCGGCGTCGTTCAACCTTCAGGCCGTGAAAGAGCAGGTCCAAGAGGCAATCGCCAAGGGCCATCCCGGCGACTAACATGCATCAAAGCGAAGCGGGCGTCTCATGCGAGGCGCCCGCTCTTTCCCATCATTGCGGCGGGAACATCTCATGATGGCGCATTGGATGCGGCGCCTTGCGTTAGCGTCCGCGCTGCTTGCGCTCTTTACGCTGGGCGCCGAAGCCGGCGCCGATCCGCTGCCGTCATGGAACGACGGCCCGACTAAGCAGGCGATCATCGATTACGTGACGCGGATCGCCAAGGAGGGCGGGCCGGACTACGTCGCGCCCAAGGATCGGCTCGCCACCTTCGACAATGACGGCACGCTGTGGGTCGAGCAGCCGATGTACACGCAATTCGTCTTCGCCGTCGACGAGGTGAAGACGCAGGCGAACCAGCATCCCGAGTGGAAGACCAAGGACCCCTTCAAGTCGGTGCTCGCGGGCGACATGAAGGCGGTCGCCGCGATGGGCGAGAAGGGCATGGTCGAGATCGTTGCCGCGACCCACTCGGGCATGACCACGGCGGATTTCGATCAGACGGTGCGGCAATGGCTCGCGACCGCCAAGCACCCGCGCTTCAAGGTCCTCTATACCGACCTGGTCTATCAGCCGATGATCGAGCTGCTCGACTATCTTCGCGCCAACGGCTTCAAGACGTTCATCGTGTCGGGTGGCGGGGTGGAGTTCATGCGCGGCTTTGCCGACAAGACCTACGGCATCCCGCCCGAGCAGGTGATCGGCTCATCAGGCGTCACACAATACGGTACATGGGACGAGAAGCCGGTGCTGATCAAGGTGCCCAAGGTCCTGTTCGTCGATGACGGACCCGGCAAGCCGGAGGGCATCGAGCATTTCATTGGGCGGCAGCCGATCTTCGCCTTCGGCAATTCCGACGGCGACAAGGAGATGTTGGAATGGACCGCGGCCTGCGAGCACTTGTGCTTCATGGGGCTCGTGCATCACACCGACGCGGCGCGCGAATATGCCTATGATCGCAATTCCGACGTCGGCAAACTGGACAAGGCGCTCGACGAGGCCCTCACCAAGGGCTGGACCGTGGTCGACATGAAGAACGACTGGAAGACCATCTTCCCGCCGGCGAAAAGTGGTTCAAAGTGAAGGCAATTCCCTTTGATGTCGTTGCCGGGCTTGACCCGGCAATCCAGGGCCTCACACTCAGAGCCAATAGCCCCTGGATCACTGAATCAAGGCCGGGCATGAGGATTGGCGGAGCCATTCGATGAGCATCGCACGCAAAGCGAGGCGTTCGGGCGCGATCAAGGCGAGGCTCAAGCCCGAGATGATCTACGTGCCCGGTGGCGAGTTCACCATGGGCTCTGACCACCACTATGTAGAGGAGAAGCCGGCCCATCGCGTGAAGGTCAATGGCTTCTGGATCGACAAGACCCCGGTCACGAATGCCGAGTTCAAGCGCTTCGTCAAAGAGACGGGCCACGTGACCTTCGCCGAGATCGCGCCCGACCCCAAGGACTATCCGGGCGCGCTCCCGCATATGCTTCGCGCCGGCTCGCTCGTGTTCAAGAAGACGCAAGGGCCGGTCGATCTCACCAACTGGTCGAACTGGTGGAGCTTCACCTTCGGCGCCGACTGGCGGCACCCTTACGGGCCGGGGAGCTCGATCAAGGGTCTCGACGATCATCCCGTCGTACACATCGCGTATCGCGACGCCGAGGCCTACGCCAAGTGGGCTGGCAAGGAGTTGCCGACCGAGGCCGAGTGGGAATATGCCGCGCGCGGCGGGCTCGACGGCAGGGAATTCGCCTGGGGCGACGAGCTGGAACCCGGCGGGAAATGCGTCGCCAATACCTGGCAGGGCGAATTCCCGTGGCAGAACCTGATGAAGGACGGCTTCGAGGGCACCTCTCCGGTCGGCATCTATCCGCCGAACGGCTATGGGCTCTACGACATGATCGGCAACGTGTGGGAGTGGACCACGGATTGGTATGCGTCGAGCCACAAGCAGCAGCAATCGTGCTGCATGCCGGTCAATCCGCGGGGGCCGCGCGCCGAGGACAGCTACGATCCGTGCCAGCCCAACATCAAGATTCCACGCAAGGTCATCAAAGGCGGTTCGCATCTCTGCGCGCCGAATTATTGCCGGCGCTACCGGCCGGCGGCGCGTCACGCCGAACCGATCGACACCTCGACCTGCCATCTCGGCTTCCGCTGCATCAAACGGGAAAGGTCCGGCGAGATCGGCAAGGTCTCAGGGTAAGGGGCGGCGGGAGAATCCCGCGAGCTCGCGAGAGGAGGGAGCGATGCTGCGGTGGCTGATGATCGTGTCGGGCAGCTTCGAGGCGCTGTTCGGCCTTTTTGCCCTGCTTGCCACTGTCGCGCTCGTCGCTGGGCTCGGGGTCGGAGCCGACGCCTCGGCCGTCTTTTTGGCGCGCATCCTTGGCGCGGCGACATTGGGCCTCGGCGTCGCGGCGATCTTGGCGAGGAACGAGCTTGCAAGCGCTGGCGGGGTCGCCGCGGCCTACGGGCTTGCGCTCTACAACGTGATCGCGGCCTGCCTCATTCTCTGGACGACGGCCACAACGGGGCTCGGCGGAACGGCGCTATGGGGCGCGGGCCTCGTGCACGCCGTCTTCGCTGTGCTGTTCGTCTATGCGCTCGCGGTGCGGCGCGGCAGGTGATGCGGGCCGGCTAGTTCGCCTGCACGCATTTGTTGTCGTCGGCGTTCCACTTGCAGCCGATCGAGACATCCTGCTCGCAGATCGTCTTGTCGCCATGCGCCCCGCACGGGTCGACGCGTTCGGCCGCGCCCTCGTAGCACCCCCGCTTCTCGTAGTCCCAATGGCAGCTCGGATCCTGGGCGCAGACGGCCGAATCGCCGGTCATGCAATGGTCTTCGGCCATAGCTCCGGCGGGGGCTACGCCCAAGGCAGGTGTGAGCGCAACCAGTGCAACGATCATGCTTCGCAAAGGAACCTCCCCAAACGTGCGGCGGGAACGGCACTTATGCAGGCCCCGAAGGCTGCCGTCGATGCGAGACTTTAGCGCAAATCGCGGAATCCTTGTGGCAGTTCGGAAAATGTGCATCCGCCAACAGCCCAAAAAATCGCCAAGCCTCTCAGTTTTGCGCTAGGGTATTGGTGGCAAAAGGGAATTCCTGACCTAGATCAGACGTCCGCGGACGGGGGAAAGCGTCGTGATGCGTTGGGCGTTGGCACGCGTGTCGTGCCTGATTGTGCTCGTGCTAACGGTTGCCGGCTGCGCCGCGGCGATTGCGCGCAATCCCGTCCCGCCGACACTCGAGGATGACGCCCAGGTCGTCGGCATGGCGACGCCCGTCCGCTTCTGGGGCGACGAACTGCCGCCCAATGCCGATGCCATCGTCAGGGAGAAATGGGCACAAGTCCGCTCCAGCCGGCCCGACTTGCTGGCCAAGGGGCGCCGTCCCGTCATCAACTTCCTCGCGCTGTCGGGCGGTGGCAGCGATGGCGCCTTCGGGGCGGGGGTGCTCGGCGGCTGGACGGCCGCCGGCACGCGGCCCGAGTTCGATGTCGTCACCGGCGTGTCGACCGGTGCGCTCACGGCGCCGTTTGCCTTTCTCGGCCCGAAGTACGATGCCGCGCTGAAAGAGGTATTCACGACCTCCGACACCGAGGACATCGCCATAGCGCGGCCCGTGCGGGGCCTCATCGGCGGGGACTCGCTCGCCAGCAACGCGCCGCTCGCCAAGGTCGTCGCCCATTACGTGACGCCGGAATTTCTCGCCGAGATCGCCGCGGAGCACCGCAAAGGGCGCCGCCTTCTCATCGGCACGACGAATCTCGACGCCGAGCGCCCGGTGATCTGGGACATGGGCGCGATCGCGACGAGCGGAAGCCCCGAAGCGCTCGAGCTATTCCGCACCGTGCTCTTGTCGTCGGCGGCGATCCCAGCCGTGTTTCCACCCGGCTTCATCAAGGTTGCCGCCGGCGGCGAAACCTACGAGGAGATGCATGTCGACGGCGGGGCGACGCGCGAGGTGTTTCTCGTGCCCACGCAATTCATGGCGAGCAAGATCGATGGACGGCTCGGCATCAACCCCGTGCGGCGCGCCTATATTATCCGCAACGGCCATGTCGCGCCCGAGTACAAGGCGGTGAAGGCGCGCACGCTGTCGATCGCGGGCCGCGCCGTGTCGAGCCTGATCAAGAGCCAGGGCGTCGGCGATCTCTACGAGCTCTACGTCTTCGCCAGGAAGAACAACATCGACTACAACCTCGCCTACATCCCTGGCGACTTCATCGACACGAGCACTGCGGCCTTCGACCCGGTCTATATGTCGAAGCTCTACGATCTCGGGTACCAGATGGCGGCGGCGGGCTATCCCTGGAAGAAGACTCCGCCGCGCATGGCGGGGCATTGAACCGGGAACCATAGCCGCCGCTTGAGCCTTGCTCTGTCCTTTCGTACATAGTCGCCGAACGGGTTTTTGGGAGTGAGACACATGGATTTGGCCGAATTGAACCGCGTTGCGAACGCCATGGTGGCGCCGGGACGCGGGGTTCTGGCCGCCGATGAATCGGCGGGCACCGTCAAGAAGCGTTTCGAGGCGATCGGGGTCGAAAGCACCGAGGAGAACCGCCGCGATTACCGCGAGCTTCTGTTCCGCTCGAAGGGCATGGCAAACATCTCGGGCGTTATTCTGTTTGACGAAACCATCCGGCAGAACGCCAAGGACGGCACGCCGCTTGCCCGCATCATCGAGCAGGCCGGCTCGCTCCCGGGCATAAAGGTGGATAAGGGCACCAAGCCCTTACCGTTCCACCCGGGTGAGGTCATCACCGAAGGCCTCGACGGCTTGCGCGAGCGGCTCGTCGAATATCGCGGTCTCGGCGCCAAGTTCTGCAAGTGGCGCGCGGTGATCGACATCGGTCCCGCCATCCCGACCTACTACTGCATCAGAGCCAATGCCGCCGCGCTCGCGCGCTATGCGGCGCTTTGCCAGGACGAGGGGCTGGTGCCGATCGTGGAGCCTGAGGTGCTGATGGACGGCGATCACGATATCGACCGCTGTTTCGCGGTCACCGAGAAAACCTTGAAGACGGTGTTCCAGGAACTCTACCTCGCCCGCGTTGCGCTCGAGGGCATGGTGCTCAAGCCCAACATGGTGGTGCCAGGGAAGAAGTCCCCGAAGCAGGCCCCGGTCGGCGAGGTCGCCGAGAAGACCTTGCGCGTGCTGAAGGAATGCGTGCCGGCGGCGGTGCCGGGGATCGCGTTCCTTTCGGGCGGTCAGTCCGATCTCGACGCGACGGCGCGGCTCGACGCCATGAACCGCCTGGGCGGAGGCCCGTGGAAGATCACCTTCTCCTATAGCCGCGCGCTTCAGGCCGCGCCGCAAAAGGCATGGTCGGGCAAGGCCGAGAACGTGGCCAAGGCGCAAGCCGCCTTCACCCATCGCGCGGCGATGAACGGGCTCGCCTCGATGGGCAAATGGTCGGCCGATCTCGAGAAACAGGCCGCCTAGGTCTCGGCGGACGGAAGCGGGGTCTCGGCGAGTTCAGCCTCCGGTGCCGTTGCTTGAGGCGCCGGGAGGAGGAGCGGCGGTGCGGGCAGGGCGGCTCCCGCCTTGAGCCTCCGCTCGGGCTGCGTCGTGTTGAGCAGCGCAACTGCGAATGCAAAGAAGGCGAAGGTGCCGACGAGCACCGACAGCTTCTCGACCACGTTCAAGCCGGCAACCCACTGCCGCGCGAGGCTCGGCGCCGGGGGCGTCCTGCTCTCGAGAAGCCGCTCGCGCGCGAGCCTGAGATAGTAGACATCGGTGAGCTTGCCGAAAGCCTTGGCCGGGGCGCCCCCGCCGTAAACGCCGGGCATCGGGGCGGGCTTATCGTAGCCCACCCACAGAGTGCCGACGAAATCCTGGGTGAGACCGACGAAGAGCGCGTCCATGTTGCTAGAGGACGTTCCGGTCTTGCCGTAAACGAGGGCGTGCAGGGAATTGGCGGCGCGCGCCGTCCCTCGCTTCACCGGCCCGCGCAGGTCGCGAAGCACGGCCGCCGCGGTTTCGGGTGACATGGCCTCAGGCTCAGGCCGCCTGGCCGGAAGCCCCAAGACATTTCCCTTCGCTCCGATCGCGGCGAGCAGGAAGCGCACTTGCGGCAGCCTGCCGCCGTTTTCGAGCGAGGCGTAGGCCCGGGCGAGCCGCATCGGCGACGTATGCAGGCCCCCGATCGGCACGAGGGCGGGCGACGGCGCGTCGAGATCGAAGCGTTTGACGATCCGCGTCAGCTTCTCGCCGAGGCGCAACGCAACCTCGGTCCAGGGCCGGTTGCAGGATTGCTCGAGCGCGAAGTCGAGGCTGACCGTCCGCGACGCGCGGCACCGCGCATTCGGCTCGGCCGGCCAGTTGGGCTGCCGCACCGGACCGGTCGCGATCCGCTCCTTCAGGCTGAACGACGCTTCGTGGACGCCGATGAGCGGGAATAGCTTGCCGGTCGAGCCGATCGAGCGCTCGATGTCGGCGGCGCGGTTCCACTCGCCCGTATAAACGCACGAGCCTGATACGGCGAGCACCTCTCCGGAGGGCCGCATGAAGATCCCGGCGGCTTGATGCTGGCCGGTGAGCGAGCAGATCTCGCCGGCGAGTTCCTCCTGGAACTCGGGGTCGATGAAGAGGAAGAGGCGGTACTCGGCGGGAAGGGCGATCCCGTTCGCTTTCGCCTCCCTGCGGGCGAGGTCGCGATAAGAGCGATAATCCGGGCGCACGTAACTTGCGGTCCCGCGGCGGAGATGGCGCGAGGCAATACGGTGTCGCAGTTCCTCCTCGGCGTCGGCCGCCTGATCGGCGGTGATCTTGCCCTGCGCGGACATCTTGGCGAGCACGACATGCGCGCTCGCCAGTGCGGGGCCCGGATCCTTCAGCGGGTCGCGATTGTTGGGCTCGGGCAGCATGCCGGCAAGAAGTGCCGCCTCGGCGAGATCGAGGTCCTCGACGCCGACGCCGAAGTAAAAGCGCGCCGGCGCATCGAAGCCGTACATATTGCGCGCATGCGGCACGACGTTCATGTAGCGTGTGAGGATCTCGGGCTTGGAGAGGATCGCAGCGATCCTGACGGCGAGCACGGCCTCGCGCAGCTTACGCTCGAACGTGTCCTCCTTCTTGAGAAACAGGGTGCGGGCGAGCTGCTGGGTGATCGTGCTGCCGCCTTGGCGATGGCCGCGCAGCGAGCGCAACGCGGCGCGGGCGCTTGCGGCATAGTCGATCGGACCGTGGCCAAAGAAATCCGCATCTTCGCTCGCGATCACCGCGTCCCGGAGAACGCGCGGGAAGGACCGTTCAGGCAGGCGGATCGGGCAGAGCATTTGCTCGGCGGCGTCGTCGCCGTTGAGGAAGTGTTCGACCTGGCAGGCATCGAGGGCCGACTTGAGCAGCTTACCGCCCGGCAAGTCCCAGCCGCCGGCATGCGCGCCGATGGCCACGGCCGCAACCAGCAGGGCGCGCACCCACGCATAGAAAACCATGAGATAACTCAAGGGGTTGAGGCCCTCACGCCCGTCCGCGCCATCATTGAGATTTTGGCTGGCGAAACGGCTAATTGATGGCAGCCCTACGGTTAATCGGTGGCCCTCGGCGCTCCGTTGAGCCAAGTCAATGCCCGGCGTCAAGCTCAAGGGTAAGGGTTGCGCATGGAATCGAACGACGCTTCAGACCAGCTGACCATCTCGCCCGAGACGGCGTTCTACGTCATCGTCAAGGCGCGCGAATTCGACGAGCAGGTCGAGCCGACCGACCCCGATTCAGGGTCAAATCCGTCAGATGACAGGGAGGTCGACGTGCTCGAGGAGGAGGGCGACGATCCGGTCGAGCAGGAGCTCGAGGCGGCGCTTTCGGGCCTCAACATCGACGAGCAGCTGGATCTGATCGCGCTAATGTGGCTCGGCCGCGGCGACTTCGCCTCTTTCGCCGAGGCGCGCGCGCAGGCTGAAGATATGCCCGTCAAGCACATCCCGAGCTATCTGATCGGCACGCCTAAGCTCGGCGACTTCATCGAGGAAGGGCTCGCCCAGCTTGGCGTTTCGCTCGAGGATTACGAGGTCAACCGGCTCTAATTATTCGGCTTGTGGCTGTTGGTTACGATCGCCTCGATGAGACGTCCGAGCTCGCCGTCTGCGGCGCGATCCTGGGCCTCGGCGCTCACTTCAACGTATCCCCGGTCGGCCACGATGAACTCTTCGTTGAAGGTTTCGAGATCGATCTCCTCGTCCTCAGTTGGGACAGGTTCGTCGTCGGGCATGCGGGGGCCGATGTCGTCGATCACACGAATACGCAAGATCCAGCGGCTGGGCTCCTTGCGCGGCATGACCTCAAGCAGCCCGACCTCGTTAATCTCGCTGAGCTCCTGTCTTTCTTCATCGCCCATTTGCCCTTCTTCGGCGGCGCTGAGCTCGGTGGGCTCGAACGATCGGGTCACGTTCAGCAGAAGGTCGAAGGTCTTGGTGCGTTGCTCGGCCAGGAGCCAGCGCACGATCTGCCTTGCCTCGACATCGACCGGAACGTGTTCCACCGGCAGCTCCTAACTCACGGCATGACCTTGAGCTCGTTGATCACATCGTCGCGCTTCTAGCTGCGGATCGCCGCTAGCGCCTTGTCACGCAGTTCCTTGGCCTTGGCATCCTGCGTCGTCACGGCCTCTCAACGATGCATGGCCTTTCACTACATTTCCGTACACTAAACGCGCGCGCCGCGAATTTGACCCCCGTCAATGACGCATAAGCGAATTTGCGCTGCCTTAACGGCATCCCCGACCAATCCGTGAAGGAGGCATCGCAATGGCTGAGCCAGCTACCAAACTCCCGAGCAAGACAGAGGCCGAGACGGGCGGGAGAGGCGGCGAGTGGCCCCCGCTTGCCAATCTCCGACGCGAGATCGACCGCTTGTTCGAGGATTTCGGCTTCGGCGGGGGCCGCCGTGCGCTCGGACGCAGCGTGTTCGATATCGAGCCGTTCTGGCGCGGTGAGCTTACCTTCGGCAAGACGCCGGCCGTCGATATCGTCGAGAAGGACAAGGAATACGAGATCACGGCCGAGCTGCCTGGCCTCGACGAGAAGAATGTCGAGGTGAAGTTCGCCGACGGCTTCCTCACCATCAGGGGCGAGAAGCGCGAGGAGAAGGAAGAAAAGAAGAAGGACTATTACCTCTCGGAGCGTCGCTTCGGGTCCTTCCAGCGCTCGTTCCAGGTGCCGGAGAGCGTCGATCCCGACAAGATCGCGGCAAGCTTCAAGAATGGCGTGCTCACGGTGACCTTGCCGAAGTCGTCCGAGGCGCAAAAGAAAGAGAAGAAGATCGCGATCAGCAAGGCGTGATCTAGAAGCGCAAGGAGCGCGAACGATCGAGCTCGTTTTTCTCGGCACGCGCGGCGAGATCAAGGCACGATCTCGCCGCCACCGCCGCCACAGCGCGCTTCTCGTCAGGCGCGGACGCGCCCGCATTATGATCGACTGCGGAACCGATTGGCTGAAGGTGCGCGCCGGGGTCGCGCCGACCGCCATCGTCCTTACCCACGCCCATAACGATCACGCTGCGGGGCTCGCGTCCGGCACGTCATGCCCGGTCTATGCCACCGAGGAGACGTTTGACGGCATTGCCCGCTTTCCGATCGAGGATCGACGCGTCGTGGAGCCGCGCGCGCCGTTCCACGTCGGCGGCGTGAGCTTCGAGGCCTTCAAGGTCGAGCATTCCCTGCGTGCGCCAGCGGTCGGTTATCGCATCGGATCGGGCGGCGCGTCCGTCTTCTATGTCCCCGATGTCGCCGCCATCCGCGAGCCCCGTGCCGCCCTTCACGGCGTGTCGCTCTATATCGGGGACGGCGCCACTGTCGTGCGCTCGATGGTGCGCGAGCGCGACCACGCCCTGATCGGGCACGCGCCGATCACCGCCCAGCTCGGCTGGTGTGAGAAGGAGGGCGTGGACCAGGCGATCTTCACCCATTGCGGAAGCGGGATCGTGACGAGCGATGCGCGGAAAGTTGCCGCCCGCATCGCCGCTCTCGGCGCGGCGCGCGGTGTCGCGGCGAGCATCGCCTATGACGGGCTCACGCTCTCCTTTCCCCGCCGGAGCAAGTGACCGATCGCGCCCATCATCGTACCTAAGAGGAGAGGGGCGATGCTTGCCAGGAGCACGAGCGTCCAGCCGTCGCGATCGGGCACGCCGAGGCGCAACGCTTCGGCGAGCGGCGGCGCGTAGACCGCGAGCAGGAGCAGACCGGCACAGATCGCGACGGCGAGCCAGACATAAGGATTGCGCGTGACGGCGTTGACGAGGAGCCCCGATCGCCGCCCGCGCATATTGAACACGTGGAAGAGCTGTCCGAAGGCGAGCGTCAGGAAGGATACTGTCACCAAGGCGTCACCGTGCAGCCCAAGCCAATAGTGTCCGATCAGGAGAACGCCCAGCGTGGACGCCGTCAGCAGCGCGCCATAGAGGGCGACGAATGACCACTGTGCGACACCCAGCAGCGGTTCGCGCGGGTTGCGCGGGGGCTGGCGCAGGACGTCGTCCTCGCCTTCGCCGGTGGCGAGCGCAAAGGCGGGCAGGACGTCGGTGACGAGGTTGAGGAACAAGATCTGCAACGGAAGCAGGGGAAGCGGCAGGCCCGTCACGACGGCGAGCGCGACCACCATCACCTCGCTGATGTTGCAGGATAGGAGATAGACGAGGAACCGCCTGAGATTCGAGAAGATGACGCGGCCCTCGCGGACGGCCGCGACGATGCTGCCGAAGGCGTCGTCGCGGAGCACGATGTCGGCCGCCTCGCGCGCGACTTCTGTGCCGCGCAAGCCCATGGCGACGCCGATATCGGCCTTTTGCAGCGCCGGCGCGTCGTTGACGCCGTCTCCGGTCATGGCCACGATCTCGCCAGCCGACTGATAGAGTCTGACGAGCTCGAGCTTCTGCGCCGGGGTAACGCGGGCGAAGACTTGCGCCGCAAGCACGCGCTCGCGCTCCCGCTCGCCGAGCGCGCCAAGTGCCTCAAGCTCGCGGCCTTCGACCACGATCGCGGCGCCGGGCGCGGCAAGTCCGAGCATCTCGGCGATGACGCGCGCGGTCGAAGCGTGGTCGCCGGTGACCATGACCACACGGATGCCCGCCGCCCGGCACTCGGCGATCGCCTCCTTGACATCGATGCGCGGCGGGTCGCGGAAGCCTGCCAGCCCCAGGAAATTCAGCGCTTCGTATGCAGGGGCGGCGTCGGCTGGGAGGGTGCTCTCGGCGAGCGCAAGAACGCGCAATCCCTCGGCGGCCAGGGCTGAGGCGCGCCGCAGCCATTCATCGCGGTCCTCGCCTGTCAGCGGAGCCTCGCTCTCGCCAAACGTGGTCGAGGCCGCAAGCACCTCCTCTGGGGCTCCTTTTACCGCGACGAGGAGCCGCCCGTCGCGGGCGTGCGCCGTCGCCATCATCTTGGTCTCGGTGTCGAAGGCGATTTCATGCACTTTCGGCCAAGCGGCGAGCAGGGAAGCGCGCTCGAGGCCGGCGAGCCCGGCAAGCCTCTGTAGCGCAAGCTCCATCGGGTCGCCCACGCCCCCATCGCCGGAAGCGGACAGCACCGCCGTGCCGCACAGCGAGCCCACTTCGAGGGCGCGGCGGAGCGGGGCATCGAACGCCGCCTCGTTGCCGGCCGCATTGAGCAGCCGGTTCCGCGCATGATCGAGCCGGTAATCCCCCGACGGCAACCAAAGCCGCTCGGCGGTCATGCGATTCTCAGTCAGCGTGCCGGTCTTGTCGGTGCAGATGACGGTGGTGGCGCCGAGGGTCTCCACGGCGGCCAGGCGCTCGACCACGACGTTCCGCCGCGCCATGCGCCACATGCCGCGCGCGAGCGCCATGGTGGCGACGATCGGCAGGCCTTCGGGGATGGCGGCAACGGCGAGCGCGATCGCCGCCTCGATCATCAGCATGAGGTCTCGGCCCGACGCCATGCCGGCCGCGGCAATGAGCGCGGTAACGATGAGAATGGCGACGACCAGCTGGCGCGTCAGTTCGCTGAGCTTCCGTTCCAGAGGCGAGATCTCGCTTTCCGCCTCGATCACGAGCCGTGTGGTGAGGCCGAGCTCGGTGGCCATGCCGGTCGCCACCGCCACGCCCTCGCCGGTGCCGCGCGTGATGGCGGTGCCCTTGTGCAGCATCGAGGCGCGTTCGGCGAGGATGGCATCGGGCGATACGGGGCGAACCGACTTCTCGACGGGAACCGACTCGCCGGTCAGGGTCGATTCGTCGCAGAACAGATTGTGCGCCTCGACGAGGCGGATATCGGCCGTCACCACGTCGCCGCTCTCGACGATGACGATGTCGCCGGGAACGAGGTCCTCGGCCGGAATGGTTCTTGGCTTGCCATCGCGGCGCACGCGGCAGGACCGGGTGGCGAGCTTGCGCAGCGCCTCCATGGAGCGCACGGCGCGCAGCTCGGTGAAGAAGCCGATCATCGTGTTGATGACGAGCACGATGGCGATGGCCGCGGCCTCCTTCCATTCGCCGAAGGCGGCGGCGAGCGCGGCCGCAGCGGAGAGCAACCCCACAACGGGGCTTCTGAGCTGATCGACCAGAATGCCGATCGCGCTCCGCGGCGCGTGAGCGAGGAGAGCGTTGGGCCCGAAACGCCCGAGCCGCAAGGCGGCCTCGGCTTCCGAGAGCCCGCGCGATCGGCTGACCGCCGCTTGCTTCAGCACCGCCTCGGCGGGGAGAGCGTAAGCGGGCGCCTTGGCTTGCTGGATGATCTGCTCCAAGGTCACAAAGCCGTTTCCTGGCTGGTTGCGCGGTACATAGCACGGCGCCGCCAGCTTGCCGGAAGTAGCCTCGAGCCTAGGCTTCGATCCACTTGATGTTCGGAGCCTTGTGCGGAACCGAAGCTGGCTTCCGCCGCGGATGGCCGATGATGATCGGCGCCACGGGGAAGCACGATGCCGACAGGCCGAGCGCCGCCTTCCCCTCGGGGGTGCTAAGCCAGTGCTGGGCGAAGCCGATCCAGCACGTGCCGAGCCCCGCTTCGTGGGCTGCCAGCATCAGGTTCTGCGCGGCGAGTGCGCAGTCTTCGACGGCCCAATCAGTCGGCTGCTCGGTTCCGATCACGACCAGCACGGGCGCATGGTAAAGAACATCGAACTTGGGGTCGTTGAACATGTCGCGGAAGGGATGCGCCGGCGCGGTAAGTGAGGCCTTGCGCATGTAGGCCTTCGCCTTTTCGGAGATTTCCGCGAGCAGCTCCGGCTTCTTCACGACGACGAAACACCACGGCTGCTGATTGATGGCGCTTGGCGCCTGGACCGCCGCATCGATCAAGCTGCGGAGGAGCGCGTCGTCGACGGGCTCGGGGGAGTATTCTCGCACCGAGCGGCGCTCCTTGATGGCATGCAAAAGCTCCATTGTCGCGGACCAGGTTCCATCGCAAAAGCGCGCGAGAGTTGAGTGACCTCCAACATCGCGCCTCACGGCCTGTGCGGCGTTGAGCCAGATCAAGGATTGAGGGTGGGGGAGGGAGGTTCGCCTTCCGGAGCGGCGTCGGGCGCGGGTTCGGGCGCGGGCGATTCGGGCATCGGCGGCTCGGCTTGTTGCGCCGGTGGCGAAGAGGGCTCGGCTGGCGCTGGCGGCGCGGGAGGCGGTGCTGCGGCAATCGCCTTGGTGCTCCAGTCGACCAAATCGACGAGCAATCTACCCAGCGCATCATTGAAGGCGTTCACATAGGCCTTGGCATCGCTTTCCGAGGCGGGCGCGGTCGCCCCGAACTCCCGGGCGGCAAGAATCTTGCCGTCCTGATCGAGCAGCTTCGCCACGAAGTCGATATCGGCCTCGGGCGCCGCGGCGGTCGAGATATGGAAGCGCCTGATGTCGATCAGGAGCTGGAAATTGCCGGTCACGCCCTCGCGCGTGCGGCTCACCTCTTTCGAGTAGCCTGCATTCTCGAAGCTCTGGACGATTTTCGCCTGGAGCAGGACGGGGAGATTGTCGCCCCAACGGGCATTGGCAAGCGGCACGCTCTCGCCGCTCGCGGGCTGGAGCAGAATTTTGTCGGTGTTGAAGCCCATCAGCGTCGAAGGTTCAGGCACCACCAAGAGCCAGCTCGGCGCCTCTGCCGGGGGAGGCGGGAAGACGGTCGCCGCCACGAGATCGAAGGTCGGAACCTCGGACGAGCCGGCGCCGCCGCCCGTCATGCGCTCGAGTCCGGCAAGGACGCTGTCGACCTTGTCGGAGTTCCGGGCAAGGGCGGCCGAGAACGTGTCGATATTCTTGAGGGCGCTATGCAAAGACTCGGAATTCTCCGAGAGGATGGCATCGACGTGCTGGAAAGCGTCGCGCGCCGCCGCGGTCCAGTCCTGGCTCGCTTGCGGCGGGGCGACGAGAGTAGGCGGAGCCCCGCCGTCCCCCGACACGAGAGGCGAGCCTGAGGCGCCGCCGCGAAGCGTCACGGCGGCGCCTCCGGTCAGCCCTTGCGTCTCGAGCCCCACTTGAGTGTCGGTCATGATCGGGGTGTTGGGATCGACGCCGATCGTGGCGATCACCTGGTCGGGGGCATCGGCCGAGAGCGTAAGGTTGGTGACCTCGCCGACCCTCATGCCGTTGAACAGGACCGCCGAGCCGACCAAGAGGCCCGACACGGGGCCCTGGAAGCGGATCAGATAGGTCTCGCGCTGGCTGAACCCGCCCTTGTTCTCGAGCCAATAGACGAAGGCGAAGCTGGCGGCGATCACGGCGAGCATGAACAGTCCGATCAGGGCGTAGCGGGCACGGGTTTCCATCGTTCCTTGGTCCTTTCGCTTACGCGCTCACGCGCCGGTCGGCCAAAAGCCCGCCGCGCTTTCCCTGGAAGTAGGTTCTAACCCAAGGATGAGCGCTGGCGAGCATGTCCTCGATCGATCCCTCTGCCACGACCTTGCCGTCGGCGAGGACGGCGATGCGGTCGCAGGCCGTGTACAGGCTTTCGAGGTCGTGGGTCACCATGAACACGGTGATCTCGAGCGTCTGCTGGAGAGTGCGGATCAGCTCGTCGAAATCGCCGGCGGAGATTGGATCGAGCCCCGAGGTCGGTTCATCGAGAAACACGATCTCGGGGTCGAGCGCGAGCGCTCGTGCGAGCGCCACGCGCTTGGTCATGCCGCCCGAGAGTTCGGCCGGAAGCTTGTTGGCGTCCTGGGGTGTGAGCCCCACCATTTCCAGCTTGGCGAGGGCCATTTCGTCCATCAGCCGCTGCGAGATGGCGAGGTTCTCGCGCATGGGAAACTGCACGTTCTCGCGCACGGAGAGCGAGGAGAACAGCGCCCCCTGCTGGAACAGGATGCCCCAGCGGCGCTCGAGCGCGCGGCGCTCGGCCTCGCTTGCCTTGTCGATGTCGACGCCGAGCACTTCGATCGAACCATGGCGCCGCGGCAAGAGGCCGATGATGGAGCGCAGCAGGACCGATTTGCCGGCGCCCGAGGCGCCGACCACGCCGAGGATCTCTCCGCCGCGGACGTCGAGATTGAGATGGTCGAGCACGGTCTGGTTGCCGAAGCCGACCACGAGATCGCGCACCTTGATGACGGGCTCTTGCGTCATTCCGCCTACATCCCGATCGAAGCGAAGAACATGGCGAACAAGCCGTCGAGCACGATAACGAGGAAGATCGACTCGACCACCGAGGCCGTGGTCTTGAGCCCAAGCGACTCGGCGCTGCCCTTTACCTGAAGTCCTTCGGCGCAGGCGATGACGCCGATCGCGAGCCCCATGAACGGCGCCTTCAGCATGCCGACCTTGAAATGGGTGAGCGAGATCGCCTCGGTCAGGCGCGACATGAAGATTTCGGGGCTCATGCCGCCATAGAGGAAGGCCACGAGGCCGCCGCCGAACAGCGCCGCCATCGAGCCGATGAAAGTCAGCACGGGAAGCGCGATCACGAGCACGAGGATGCGCGGCAGGATCAGCACCTCGACCGGATCGAAGCCCATGGTGCGGAGCGCGTCGATCTCCTCGCGCATCTTCATCGAGCCGAGCTCGGCAGTGTAGGAGCTCCCCGAGCGGCCGGCCACCATGATGGCAACGATGAGCACGCCGATCTCGCGCAGGACGAGGATGCCGACGAGGTCGACCGAGTAAAGCTCGGCGCCGAACTTGCGGAAATGGAAAATGCCCTGCTGCGAGATGATGCCGCCGATCAGGAAGGTGATGAGCAAGATGATCGGCACCGCCTGCAAGACGACGCGGTCGAGCTGGTTGACGGTCGAGGTCAGCCTGAAGTCGCGCGGGCGGGCGATGACGCGTGCGGCGGCGACGCCGACCGCTCCCAGCATGGCGGCGCATTGCATGAGGCCCTCGCCGAGAGCGGCGCCTCCGCTGCCCATCGTCGCCAGAGCTTCGATGATCCGATTCTCCTTCCTTGGCGGAGACTGGGGCGCGCGGTTGACCTCGTGCATCTCCTCGAGCAGAGCACGGTCATGCGCCGGCATGCCGACGATGATGGTCTCGCGTCCCGCCGACTGGCCGTCGCGGGTGAGCCGTTCGAGCAGCCAGGCGCCGAACGTGTCGAGCTCGCGCACGCCCTTCATGTCGATCGAAACGTTCTTGGCCTTGGAGACCTCGCTCGAGACGCCCTCGACCAGCGTCTCAAGCTCGCCCGCATGCGGGGCGGTCCACGAGCCGAAGGCGAAGAGCTCGAGCCGCTCTCCCTTCAGCTCGCTCTTGAGCAGGATTTCGCCCATGGCATTGCTCCTTCTGAGCTGTCGCGGAGCCGATCTTAAGGAGGAGCGAGGCGGACTAGCTGCGCGACAGATCGATGCTCACGCTTTTCAGCGCAATCCCTTGCGTCGTGATCGACACACTTTGCCGCGAGGAGGTGTAGGAGACGAGCATGGTGCCGGTCACCCCGCCGGAGACGGCGATGCTGATCTTGCCGCCGCTGACTTGGCCCGAGGCCGTGCCGGAGGCATTGAAGGTGCGCTCCTCCCAGGTTCCGCTGATGCGGCCGCCGCTTTCGCTCAGCTTGCTCCTGATCTCGACGCTGGAACTTTCGCTCTGGCAGCGTATGGCCATGCCGAGCTGGGAGCCGCCGCCAGTGTAATAGGCGTTGCACTTGAGGCGCTCCCTGCGCCCTTTGTCGAGCTCGATCTGGCCGCTTCCGCGCCAGGAGCCGAGCAGCGTGTCGAAGGGGGTGCCGGCCTTGGCGGCGGGTGTCGGGGAGATAAGCAGCGCTGCCGCGGCGAGCGCGAGGGTCAAGCGCAAGAGGGGGCGAATCGCGGGTGTCATGGGGTCTCACTTTCGGCATTTTGCGCCCCTGGACAAGCCAGGATTGCTATGACGAAATGATGACCCCGCGGGCGTTCTCCACCCCCGCTGCGACCACTTTCCGCTCGAAAGACGGTGTTCAGGCGGCGTTTAGGCGTCCCGAATCGGCCCTAACGCCCGGTTCGGGCGTGGGTTTTTCGAGCTGCTTCGCCCAAAGCCGGGGGCCAAGGACGAGACCGATCGAGGAAAGATCGACGAAGGCAAGCGAAAAACCGGTGGCGGCGAGGCGTCCCCATTCCTCGGCATAATCCGCGCGCATGTCGCTAAGCCATGCGCGGCAGCAGTCGCCGGCGTGCCCGGCCTCAACGCAATGGCCAAGCGCCTTGGCCAGCTCGAGATCGGCGCGCAAACGCTTGGCGACAAAATCGGCTCCCTCGACCTGGAAGGCCTGCCAAGCCTTGAGCTGCGCTTCGAGGCCCGCGACGGTCAGGTCGAGGAGGGGATTGGAAAGTCGGGCACCAGTCCGATCAATCTTTACGGTCTCTTGCATGTTCGGCCTCCCTTCCCAGAATCGCGGCCTTTGAACTGCGGCCTTCGGCAAAGTTGACGTCGTTTTGACGAGACACGCCTTGATCGATCTCAACAAACCGAGGTCTTGTTTTTGAGGGCACTTGGCCGTTTAAAGGTCGCAAGGAGGCCTGTTTCATGGCGCCGAGGCCCAATATCGAGATCACCTATTGCCGGCTGTGCAATTGGCTGCTTCGGGCCGGCTGGACCGCGCAGGAGCTGCTTTCGACCTTTGCCGAGGAGCTCGGCTCGGTCACTCTCATCCCGGACCATACCGGCGGGGTGTTCGAAGTGAGGCTCGACGGCAAGCTGCTCTGGTCGCGCAAGGAGCACGGCCGCTTCCCCGAGATGAAGGAATTGAAGCAGCTCGTGCGTGACGAGGTCGCGCCCGAGCGCGATCTCGGCCATGTCGACTCCAAAGGCCACCAATCCTGAGCGCGATCTTTGTGAGGGGGTTCACAAAGCCGCGCCGCCCGGCGCCCTATCTCCCTTGCGATCCGGGGGGCAATCCCGCCTTCGGAACCGCGCGAAAGGATCGTCACTCATGAGCCTAAGACTCTCTCTCGGCGCGGGCCTCGCCGGGCTGGCCCTGTTTGCCTTCGCGGCAATCGGACATGCCGGCGACGGCGCCCAGGCGGCCGCGATCAAGGCTTGTACGGGAGCAAACGCTCATCAGCCGGCGACGCTTGTCACCGCGATCGACGACGGACGCGGCGGAAGCCTCGTGTGGCTGACCGACAACGACGCCAATCTCTGGTTCTGCAGCGCCGACGCCGAGGGCAAGATCTACGCCTATGTCATCATGTCGAAAGATCTCCTGGACGGGGCGGGGGCCTTTCTCGTGCCCGAGGAGTCTTTCATCGACACCGAGTATGGCATGCCGCTGCCCGATCCGAACCCGCTCGACATCGCCGAGCTCGCTTGCAAGGCCTATTTTCCCGGCAAGGACCCGACCACGGTGATCGGACGAGGTCTCGACGGTCTTACCGAACACTTCGTACCCGGGTACTTCGTGTTCATGCAAAGCGGCGGACATACCTATCTTTGCGATGCGACCGGGGATGCCCAGGTGTGGGCTTTCACCGAGATCGGCGAGCCGCTCTCCTTCACCGATCCCGTGGGCTGATGGGTTTCGAGCCGTCAGGCTTGCGCGAGGGCCGCTCGCGCGAGCTTGGCGAGCCGAGCAAGGCCCTGGAAGATCGCGCTTGCCTCTCCCACATGAGGCTTAGAACCGCGCGGTTCTCCAGGAGGTTAGACGCAGTCCATGAGCAAGCCCGTCGTCGTCACCATTCCACACCGGCTCGGCAAGCAGGAGGCGATCAGGCGCTTGCAGACCGGCTTCAGGACCGTGCGTTCGACATTCGGCGAGACGTTCGTCGTGCTGACCGATGAGTGGGCGGGCGACCATCTCGATTTCCGTGCGAGCCTGCTCGGTCAGGCGACGACCGGGACGGTCGATGTGGCCGAGGATCACGTCAGACTCGAAGTCGAACTTCCCTGGATGCTTTCGCTCCTCGCCAACAAGGCGAAGGAGCTGGTGAAGAAACAAGGCCAGCTTCTGCTCGATAAACCGTCCGACCCCGCGAAGCGCTAACGCTCCCGAAGCCGATTAGTAAGGCCGGTCGACTTCGCGCTATAATCAGGCGTGCCAGACAAAGGGCATCGCTGCTAAGAGGATTCCGCGAGGAGGGAGCACATGACGGCTGCAACGGCACGGTCAGAACTCGAGACGCGGCACGACGGGAGCCCGCTTCAGGCCTCCGATTACGTCATCCGCCAAGTCGCCATCGATGCGCCCTATAACTGGCTCGCGGCCGGCTGGCGCGACATGTGGCGCGTGCCGCGCATCAGCCTCGCTTACGGCGCGATCTTCGCTGGCGCGGGCCTTCTCTTGGCTGCGGGGCTGACGCGGATCGGACTGCTTTCGCTGATCCTCGTGCTTGCGGCCGGGTTCGTTCTGATCGGACCCATGCTCGCGGCCGGCCTCTACGAGACGAGCCGGCGCCTGGAGAGGAACGAGCCGGTGAGCTTTGCCGGCACGTTGCGAGCGGGCTTCGGCGCGGGACACCAGCTTGCCTTTATGGGCCTCGTCTTGGTGCTGATCTATCTCGCGTGGGTCGAGATTGCCTTGCTTCTCTTCATGCTGTTCTTCGGTCCGCAGCCGATGCCCACTCTCGATGTGTTCCTTGCGAACCTGTTGTTGACGCCGCGGGGATTGGGGCTGCTGATCGTCGGCAGCCTGGTCGGCGTGGCGCTGGCGGCTTCAGTGTTCGTGATTTCGGCGGTCTCGGTGCCGCTGCTGACTATTGAGCGCGTCGACGTGGTGACGGCAGCGAAGATGAGCATCGCGGCCTGCCGCAAGAATCCGGAGGCCATGGCGCTGTGGGCGGTGCTTATTGGCAGCGCGATGCTGCTCGGCTTCGTGATGCTGTTCGTCGGCCTCGTCGTCACGTTCCCGCTGATCGGTCATGCCACCTGGCATGCCTTCCGCGATGTGCTGGCGCGACGGGAGGCTTAGGATATCGCCACAATCTCGGCCTCGGCGGTGCCGGCGCGCACCACGTCGCCCACCTCCTTGCCCATGAGCTCCTGGGCGACCGGCGAGGCATAGGACAGGGTGCCGAGCGCGGGATCGGCCTCGTCCTCACCGACAATCCGATAGGTCAGCCGGCGCCCATCCTCGCGCAGGATGGTGACCGTCGATCCGAACTGCACCTCTTTGGCGTTGACGGGCGGCTCGACCACCTGGGCCGTCGCCCGGCGCGAGGTCCAATAGCGGAGGTCGCGGTTGATCTTGGCGAGCAACGCCTTGTCGTCGGACTCCTGGGCTGCAGCGTGCTCCTCGTGCAGGCGCGCAAGCTCGGCCTCGATCATTTCGAGGCCCCTCGGGGTCACAAGGTTGTGCGGCGAGACCGGGCGGTCGGGAAGATCATCATAGACGTCCCCACCCTCGGCCTCCTTGGTAAAGGCCTTGCTCATGGTCCGACTATAACACGCCACGCGCCTCGATTGTGGCGAACTCCGAGGCTGAATTTGCCCCTCTTGTTGGCAATTGCCGGTTTTTTGAGCCGATACGCGACGCACGCGGCCAGCCCTGCTAAGATTTTAGGCAAGATGTTCATTCGGGGGGACGCCAATGATCGATACTGGGAACACAGCTTGGCTGATCACGGCCACGGCCTTGGTCCTGTTCATGACTCTACCGGGGCTTGCGCTGTTCTATGGAGGCCTCGTCCGTGCCGAGAACCTGCTCTCGGTCCTGATGCAATGCTTTGCCATCGCCTGCCTCGTCTCGGTGCTGTGGCTTGGCTTTGCCTATAGCCTCACATTCAGCGGCGGAGGCGCGTATCTCGGCGATCTCAGCAGGATCATGCTCAAGGGCGTCGCGCGCGATGCAGTCTTCCCCAACACCAGCATTCCCGAAACCGTTTTCTTCATGTTTCAGATGACGTTTGCCATCATCACGCCGGCGCTGATCGTCGGCGCCTTCGTCGAGCGCATGCGGTTCGGGGCCGTCCTCTTGTTCACGCTGCTCTGGCTCAGCCTCGTCTACGTGCCGGTCGCCCACTGGGTGTGGGGCGGCGGCTGGCTCGCACAGCGCGGCGTGCTCGACTTCGCCGGCGGCCTCGTGGTGCACCTGACGGCAGGCGTCTCGGCGGTCGTGCTTGCTGTACAGCTTGGGCCTCGCACCGGTTTCCCCAATGATACCAAGCCGCCACATGCGCCGTGGATGACGATGGCGGGGGGCTGCATGCTGTGGTTCGGGTGGTTCGGGTTCAACGCCGGAAGCGCGCTGAAGGCGGGCGGCGACGCGGGCATGGCCATGGCAGTCACCCATATTTCGGCAGCGACCGCGGCGCTCGTGTGGATCGCAATCGAGGCCATGAAGTTCGGAAAGCCGAGCATGGTCGGTGCCGTTACCGGCGCGGTCGCGGGACTTGCCTCGATCACCCCCGCCTCTGGCTATGTCGGGCCGGTTGCGGCCGTCGTGATCGGGCTGACCGGCGGCGTCATCTGCTATTTCATGGTCGGCCTGGTGAAGCGGCGATTGCTGATCGATGATTCACTCGACGTCTTCGCGGTTCACGGCGTGGGCGGGGCTATCGGCGTGGTTCTTACCGCCATTTTCGTCGATGCCGCGCTCGGGGGCGCGGGCCTCGCGGAAGGGCGAAGCATAAGCGGGCAACTTGCAATTCAACTCACCGGGGTCGCCGCCACTTTGCTATGGTCGGCGCTGGTCAGCTTCGTTATCGCCAAAGTCCTCCAAGCGGTCACAGGGCTCCGCGTGAACGCCGAGACCGAGGAGCAGGGCCTTGATCTCAGACTTCACGGCGAGCGCGGCTACAACATGTGATCGGGAACGAGCGCGATGAAATACATCATTGCAGTGATCCAGCCGCACCGGCTCGACGCCGTGCGCGAGGCCCTTTCAGCCATCGGCGTGCAAGGCATGACGGTGACCGAGGTGCGCGGCTTCGGCCGGCAGAAGGGGCAGACCGAGATCTACCGCGGCGCCGAATACACCGTGCAGTACGTGCCCAAAGTGAAGATCGAGATCGCCGTCGATGCCCCGATTGCCGATTCGGTGGTCGATGCGATCGGCGGCGCAGCTCGCACCGGGCATATCGGCGACGGCAAGGTATTCGTGCTTCCGCTCGAAGGGGCGATGCGCGTGCGCACCGGCGAGATGGGCGCCGACGCCTTGTGATGTAACCCGTGGACTTCGCGCTCTACCGCAAGCAGCTGCTCGAGCGCCGCGAAGGCGAGATCGCGGCAGCCCAGCTCGTGCGCAATTTCTCGCAATGGTTCTTCGACCTCTTGCGCAATTTCGTCCTGGTCGGCGGCCTGAAATATTTCTACGAGAAGTCCGGCAGCACCGTGCTGTTTTATCTGCACGAACTCGCGCTGGTCGTGATCTTCTTCTACTGCCTGTCCTACGCCGACCAGTGGTACCTCAACCTGTTCAGCGTTATCGACGACAAGCGCCTCGCCCATTGGCTCAACCGCGCCGTCAACTTCGCCGTCGCCGTTCTTCTGTTCCTTTTGATCCGCTGGGGCGCGAAGATCATCGTCGCCGAGATTTCTCACGCGCAGGTGTGAGGTTCAGCTTCTTGCCCGGCTCGCCGCTTCGCGGGCGATGCCGAGGTCTCTGACGAGGAGATCGAACTCGCGCCGCTTGTCGCGCTCCTCCTCGATCCGCAACAGATAAGACGGGTGCACGGTGATGAGCCCGCGGCCGCCGCCGGGGAGGGCGATGATCCGCCCGCGGTTGGCATTGATGGCGAGCGATTTGCGCATGATCCCGCGCGCGGCCGTTGCTCCAAGCGCCACGACGATGCGCGGCCGCACGATCGCGATCTCGTTGTCGAGCCAGAAGCGGCAGATGTCGATCTCGCTCGTGTCGGGCTTCTTGTGCAGGCGCCGCTTGCCGCGCGGCTCGTTCTTGAAATGCTTTACGGCGTTGGTGATGTAGACGCCGCTGCGCTCGATCCGCGCCGCTTCGAGAGCGGCGTCGAGGACCCTACCGGCGGGCCCGACGAAGGGACGCCCAGCCAAATCCTCCTGGTCCCCCGGCTGCTCGCCGACAAGCATCATGCGGGCATCCACCGGTCCCTCGCCGAACACGGTCTGGGTTGCGTTCTTGTACAGGTCGCAGCGGGTGCAGCCTTGCGCCTCCGTGGCGAGGAGCTTCAGCGCCGCCTCGGGATCGTTGGCGCGCTTCTCGGCAAAGAGCGGAAGTTCGGGCTCCGACCCTCGTGCTGCCATTTTGCTCTCCTCGAATGGATAACCGGGAGGTCATGCAAGCCGTTCCGCGCAAGCGGGACCCGCGGAACCGGCGATTGGTCTCTGAAACCTAGGAAAACCGGTACGCACGTCTTACAAGCCAAGCCGCCAAAGCTTATATCCGTCCAAGCTTGACCGGCCAGATTACCTTTAGGGTGTCGAAAGACATGGACGACATGCCCCAACGCCAAGGCTCTGCCCTCGTCGCCCAGGGGCCGAGCGATATCGCTGCCATCGTCGATAATGACCGCCGCCCGCGTCGCGCCAGGCGCCTCCGTGGCTCACGCGCGGTAAGAGAAAAAGTGGTGCGGCCGAGCGCGCTCGGCATGCTGCTCAAGCCCATCGGCATCGCCGTCGGCTCCGTGCTCGTCGCTTATGCGCTCGTCTCGCTCGGCACCACGTTCTACCGCAGCTACCAAAACCATCTCGAGCACACGGCCGCCGTCCATCCCGACAGGAGTGTGCTCGACATTTTTCTCGGCGACCGCAGCCTCCCGCCCGATGCCGTCGATCTGATCGTCAAGGACGTCGACGGCAAGCTGCACAAGGTGGTGGCGAGCAAGTCGGAGACCGACAAGTTCGTCAACGATACCATCCTCATGCTCGACGACGAGCGTGCGCGCATCAAGAAGGCGGCGCACGAGGATCTCGACCGCACCTTCGCGCTCGCCTTCCAGGATCGCGAGCAGGCGATTTCCGCCTACGCCGACTGGTTCTTCGAGTGGAAGCGCTCCTATGTCGTGCTCAAGGAGACGGTCAGCTCGGCCATCGCCCGCGCCTTCGAGACCGGCAAGTACCAGTCGTTGAACGAGGCGGTTGAGGCCGACGTCAAGGATTACTTCCTGCGCAATTACAAGGAGCAGGTGCTGAAGCCGGAGCTGCGCGACGAGGTCATTACCAAGGGCGTCGAGCAGGCGGTCCGCCACGCGCATGAGAGCTACCGCCGCGTGATCGCCAACGGCGACATGCGGCTGCAACTGTTTCTCGCCCAGCACACCGATCATCTCGAGGACGTGCCCCCGTCGACGCCCATGACCGAGGTCAGGCTCGATTGGGACGCGCAGAAATGGAAGGCGCCGACCTATCTCATGGAGGATCGCGCCTTCGACGGGATCGCCGGGCTCGGCGCCGCTGCCGCGGGCGGAACGGTGGGCGCACTTGCCCTCGGCCCCGCCTTCAACGGCGTGCTGGCGCAGAGCTTCACGCAATTGTCGCGCCGGGTTGCGACCTCGCTCGGGACCAGGCTCACGCTCGCCGAGGGCGGCGCGGTGGCCGGCACCGCGGTGCAGCCGGTCGGCGGGCAGGTGGTCGGCGCGGCGCTCGGCGTGTTGATCGGGGCCGCGGTCGATTATCTTTCGAACGCGGCGAACGAGGTGATCAATCGCGACGGTTTTGTCGCGGCCAACGAAGAGGCGCTCGACGCCACCATCGTTACCTGGAAGTCGAGTCTCGAGGCCAATATCGACACGGCCATCGACAAGTGGTTCGACGACGCCCGCGCCTCGGTCGTGCTCGCCACTAAGTAGCTGATACCGGCAGGCTCCGCTCCTCCGCCTGTGCGATGCCCTGGCGGGTGGCTTGACGTTATCGACAACCCGCGCTCGCAGTTGACGAACACCAAATAGCGAAAAAGCCCCCACCGAAATGAAGGGGGCTCCTTACGCAGAACGCTCAGCTGAGACCGGTTGCCAGAGTACCGCCAGGGAAGGAATACGTGGCATGTACCGATCCGTAGGAGCACCCTAGCACGTTTATCCGCCCAATTAAGGCGGACAGTCGCGCAGAGGAGCCAGCGGCACTGCCATATTCAAACTGGCCCCCTCCGCCCCCTTGGCGTGTGCTGCAATCCCGCGTCGCGGTGTCGTTTGAGGGTCCTTATCGACCGTGGCTCTATGAATTGTTCGGCTTCTTAAAAATTGCCAGCCATTGCTTCTCAAATATCCGCAGGCAGGCAGAGAGTTGGGCCAGCGTGCGCTCGGCTTCAGTAGCGTCCACGCCCCTTTGCTTCAGCTCGGCAATAATCTCCTTTTGTCGAGCCATCAGACGCGCCCCGCTGGCCACGTGGTCGCGTATTAGGTGCACTGTGCTTTTCATTTTCCATTATACCACGGATGGCCGTGAATCAGGCCTGCCATACAATCAAAGTTGCCGACGACCCAATTCCGGGGTTCGCGGAAGCAAATTTCGGTGGCATTTCCGTCGCTTGGAGCGATATGCTTAACCCAGGACCAACCGCAAAGCGGGGCCAAAGCCCGACGAGATCCAGGGGCTACGGGGATGGATGAGACGGCCAAGATGATGGCGCGGCCGGCCGCCAGCCGGTCGCTGAAGGAGGCGATCCGCAAAGCCCGGCTCGACGAGGCCGAGCAGCTCGACCGCGCCGCGGATTCGCGCGACGGCGAGATCGCGAGGCTCGAACTGCTCAAGGCCGAGCTCGAGAGCGTGTTCGCCGAGCTTCCCGCCCATGACGATCGCTTTACGCTCGCGCTCGTGCCGAGCCGGCCGGCGCGGCTGTGGATCGATCTCTTCACCTATGCCACGATCGACGAAGCCTCGGGCGCCTATCTTTTCGTGCGCAACAGCGATAACGGGCGGCGGACGCTGTTCAGCTCGACCAATGTCGCCGACGTAGTCGACCGCATCACGGCTTACGTGGCGCGCGAAGTGGTGCGGCGCGAGCGGCTCGAGGCGGCGCTCATCGATTCGGCGCGCAGCGGCTCGTTTGCCGGAGAGCGAAGGCCGCGCGCGGGCACCGGGATCGTCATCGCGGCCTTCGTAATCGGTCTCCTGACCGGCGCCGTCGGATTGTTCGCGGCGGTCTTTCTCACCGCTCCCTGAGCAGGCGGCGCTCGCTTTCCCACACATGCTCGGGACTCGCCGCCACCGAGCGGCCGATCATCTCCACGCGCCAGCCGTCGTTCTTCCGCGCAATGCGATATTCGTTGTAGCGGGCAGCCGGTAGGCGCCCTTCGACCGCCTCGGAGGCCGACGGCACGCCGATCACGTAGGCGGTGCCGCTCACGGTCTCGATCTTGTTGAGCGTCTGCTCGTGATTGTGACCGTGCAGCACGAGCTCGGCGCCGTGTTGCCTGATGACGCGCGTCGTGCGCCCGGCATCGCGCAAGCCGCGCGCCCAGTTCGACTGGCCCGGCAGCGGCGGGTGATGCACGAGCACGACGCGGAACAGGCCCTTGCCCCCGAGCCGGGCAAGCGCCTCGCCGAGCAGCTTCCGCTGGAGCGAACCCACCTTGCCCGCAGCGATGAACGGGGCGGTCGGGATCGCCGATGACAGCGCCACGATGGCAATGTCGTCGAACCGCCGCACGAAGGGAAACAGCGAGGGTGGCGTCGGCACAATGACCTCGCCCGCCTCGTTCGATTGCATGTAAGGCTTCCAGTGCCCGGTGCCGGCCTCGGGATGGAGCCGCACATAGGCGTCGTGGTTGCCCGGGATCGCGGTCACGTCAGACGGCGGTCCGAGATGGTGCAACCATTCGGCGGCGCGCAGGAATTCCTCGGGCAGGCCGAGATTGACGAGATCGCCGGTCACGGCGATGTGGTCCGGCTTCCGCTCGATGATGTCGCGGGTGACGAGATCGAGCACCTCGCGCCGGTGCACGTATTTGCGGCCGCGATGCCAATTCACGTAGCCCAGGATGCGCTTCGACATGAGGTCGCTGCGGCGCGCCCGCGGCAGCGGGCTCAGATGGATGTCCGAGAGATGGGCGAGGGTGAACACGATTCGGGCCGGGCTCAAGTCGTCAGTCTGAAACTCAGGATATCCGGAAAAATGACCGGCTCGATGGCCGCGATGCTAGGCGCGGGCGGGATCAATGACCTCGAGAAACGCAAAACGGTTGAAGTCCGTATCACGCGTGCAAATGCGCCCGATTCCGTGTTCGCGCAAAAGGATGGCCGTGTGCGCGTCATGAAACAGATTCCCGGCAAGGTGGGGATATTCGGCGATGACCTCTTCGGCGACCTCGGCATGGCGCTCTGTGGGGACCAGTACCTCAAGACTAGGGGAGGCGAGTAGGGAAATGACAAAATCCCAGGCAGACCCGGCGGTCCAAGGCCGTCGCATGACGCGAGGATGCGTGGTTATACGCAGGAATTCGTACACGATCGGCCACGTCGTGTACCAGGCATTCGGACGTCTACGCTGGCGTTCCAGCCAGTCGCGGCAAGTCTCGTGAAGGGGCGAATCCGCGTCAGCCGCGTAGACGAGCACGTTGGTGTCCACCGCCAGCACTAACGGCCTTCCATCGCCTGATATAGGGCATCGCGGTCGGCGATATCGACGAGCGCTCCGCCGCTATGGAACGCCGGCAGTTCGGGCAGCTCTTCGCGCTCGCGCGGCTCGCGCAGCATGAGACGGAGCGCGGTCTCGACCATCTCGGACATGGTGCGCCCCTGGCGTGCGGCTTCGCGTTTAAGCCGCGCCATGACGGTCGCGTCGATGTTCAGCGTCGTCTTCATCGTTTGTATGGATTACCATACAGGCCATATTGCGATATGGCTAGCTGCAGGACGCATCGAAATGGCTTTTTGGCGCGGGGCTCTGCGCCGACGCGCTGTTTTTCGCGGCCTGGCGGTACGGCCATGCTATGGCTAGCCGGCTGGCGCCGAGGTCTGCTGGCTTTTGCGACGCGACCCCCAAATTGAGGAGGCAGGACTGAAACCGGATCGCCCCCGCAGCAATCGCGCTACTCGTATCGTCACCGCCATGGCGCGGCCGATCTGGCGCATGCGCCGCGGCCTGACGCTCGGCGCGCAGGGCGCCGTGATCGATGCCGAGGGCCGCGTGCTTCTCGTGCGCCACGGTTACCGGCCGGGCTGGTGGTTTCCGGGCGGCGGGGTCGAATGGGGCGAGACCATCGAGACGGCGCTCGCCCGCGAGCTCGAGGAGGAGGTGGGGGTCACGCTCACCGGCCGGCCCGCGCTGCACGGCGTCTTCTCCAACAATGCGAGCTTTCCCGGCGACCATATCGCCGTGTTCCTGGTGCGCGAGTTCGAGCGGCGCGGGAACTATGTCAAGCGCGGCGAGATCGCCGAGGCCGGCATGTTCGCGCTGCACGATCTACCCGAGCAGATCGATCCCGGCACGCGCGCGCGCATTGCCGAGATCTTCGACGGCGCGCCGCTCAACCCGCTGTGGTGATCGGCTAGGGGCATTGCACGAGGCGCTTGACGATCTTCGCCACGTGATGACCCTGAAAGCTCGCGAGGTTGAGCTCCTTCTGCGAGGGAAGCCGCGAGCCGTCGGGCGCCGCGATCGTGCCGGCGCCGTAGGGCGAGCCGCCCTTGAGCTCGCTGATATCGGTGAGGTCCGGCGCAGAGTAGGGGAGGCCGACCACGATCATACCGTGATGCAGCAAGGTAAAGTGCACAGAGATGATGGTGGTCTCGTTGCCGCCGCCGGTCGAGGTCGAGGTGAACACGCTGCCGACCTTGCCGATCAAGGCGCCTGCCACCCAAAGCGGGCCGGTCTGGTCGAGGAAGTTCCGCATCTGCGAGGTCATGTTGCCGAAGCGAGTCGGCGTGCCGAAGATGATGCCGTCGTAGTCGGCGAGCTCTTGCGGGTCGGCGATCGGCGCCGGCTGATCGACCTTCATCCCGGCCTGGCGCATCACATCCTCGGGAATCAGCTCGGGCACGCGCTTGACGCTGACATGCACGCCTTCTACCGCGCGCACGCCGTGCGCGACGGCATAAGCGAGCGTTTCGATATGCCCGTAGGAGGAGTGATAAAGAACGAGCACGCGTGCGATATCAGCCATGTGATGATGCCCCCGCTTCCGTCAAAGGGGTGTCCGGATCGATCCGCCCCCTCGCCGCCTGGCCATAAGTTTAGCAGCAGTTTCAAAGTTTTGGCGAGAGCCGATAACAGCGTGCGGAGATTTGGGCAACTGTGCCATATTGAGCGGTTTTCCCGGGCTTCACGCTGGACCCGCGGCGGCTGGCGTGATATTGCACCGCCCCCATGAAGACGAGGCTCACCCTTTCGCTTCCGCGACGACGAGGCCGCGCGCTCACCGCGCTCGCCTGCTAGCCCCTCGTCGCCGGCCGTCACCTTTACGTCAGGTCTGGTGCAAAAGCTGCGGCTGAGGGAGGTTCCTTCCATCAGCCTGTCCGGACCATCCATGTCAAACTTCGAAATTCGCCTTGAAACCGACGGCGAGACGGAAATTCTCTCGCAACTCTCGGCCGAAGCTTTCGGCCCCGGCCGCTTCGCGAGGAGCGCCTATCGCGTGCGTGAGGGCATCCCTCCGGTCGGCAGGCTGTCGCTCGTCGCCTGGCGCGACGGCCAGGTGGTCGGGGGCATCCGCTTTACAGCGATCAGGATCGGAGAGGAGACGGACGCCCTTCTGCTCGGCCCGCTCGTGGTCGATCCGGCCGAGAAGGGCAAGGGCTTCGGCCGCGCGCTCGTCGAGGAGGGGCTCGCCCGTGCGAGGAATGAGGGCTTTACCCTCGTTCTGCTCGTCGGCGACATGCCTTATTACGGCCGTTTCGGTTTTGTGCCGGTGAGGCCGGGGCAGATCACCATGCCGGGCCCGGTCGATCCCGCGCGGCTGCTTGCGCTCGAGCTTGTCCCCGGAGCGCTTGCCCGGGCGCGTGGCGAGGTCAAAGGTTATGCCCGCTAGTGACCTTCGCGGTACCAGGTCATGGCGAGCAGGCCGAGCAGGAGGCCGAGCGCGAGGAAGCCGGTGAAGAGCGGGAAGAGCCTGACGCCCTTGACGTGGTAGGCGTCGCGCTTATGCAGGCCGAGCCAATCCTCGCCATGCATCACGTGGCCGCCACGCATCATGACGAGCCGCGGCAGGCTTGCCGCGTCCGCCTTGCTGCGGCCGAGCCAGAAGGCTCCGCCGCCCGTCGCATCGAGGATCGGCTCGAGCGGCTTGTCGGTCGCGACCACGGCCGAGAGCTCGCGCGCATTGGCGTTGCCGACGGTGACGACATTGGCGAGCTTGTCCGAGGTGACGCGATAGACGCCCTGCTCGGTCACGTTGAGCGTTTTCCGCCATTTGCCGTGCTCGCCCTTGTCGAGGGTGATCGTCTCCTCCTTGCCTGATGGCGAGGTGAGCGTCACCGGGTCGATCGTGTCCTTGATCGAGCCGCGCTCGATGGTGAGCGTCTGGCCGTGGGCGGTGGCCTTGAGCGTCTCCTCCTCGAGATCGGGCTCTTTCATCAGCCAGTGCGCGAGCCGGCGCAGGAGGTCGGTGTAGGGCCCTCCGCCTTCATAGCCGCGCGCCCAGAGCCACGTGTGGTCGGAGAGGAGCAGCGCCACGCGGCCCTCTCCGCGCTCGCCGATGACGAGAAGCGGCTTATCCTGCGCGCCCTTCATCAGCACCTCGGCATCGCGCGGATCGGCATCGACCACGCGGAACCAGCGGCCCCAAGAGGGCTCCGGGCCGGCCGACCCAGGTAGATCGTTGGTCACGGGATGCTTCTCGCCGAGCTCGGTGAGCTTCGGCTTGAACGGCTCCTCGACCACGCGGCCGGTCGGAACGGCGGGAAGAATCTGGCCGAGCGGCGTGCGGTACAGGCTGAGCGGCGAGGCGTAGTCGTCGCCGGCCGACACGAGCACGGCGCCGCCGCGCTCGACGTAGTGGGCGACGTTCTCGAGATAGAGCAGAGGCAGCACGCCGCGCCGCTGATAGCGGTCGAAAATGATCAGGTCGAACTGATCGAGCTTCTCCTGGAACAGCTCGCGCGTGGGGAAGGCGATCAGTGACAACTGGTTGATCGGGGTGCCGTCCTGCTTTTCGGGCGGGCGCAAAATGGTGAAATGCACGAGATCGACCGAGGCGTCGGATTTCAGCATGTTGCGCCAAGTGCGCTCGCCGGCGTGAGGCTCGCCGGAGACGAGCAGCACGCGCAGGTTCTCGCGCACGCCTTCGACCGTCAGCACCGCGCGGTTGTTGACGGTAGTGAGCTCGCCGGGTGCCGCTTCCGCCTCGATCTCGACGATATTCGGCCCGGCGTGATCGATGGCGACCGGGATTTTCACTTTCTCGCCGATCTGCACCGTCTTTACGGCAGGCGCCTCTCCTTGATGGGAGATGGTGAGCTTGACCGGCGCGGGACTGGCCTGCGGCGTCGTCTCGGTCACCTTGACCTCGATGCTCTGAGAGCTGCCGACGATGCCGAAGCGCGGAGCGGTCATCACTTGGAGCCTGCGATCGTATTCATCGGGTTTGCCGGTGAGAAGCGCGTGCACCGGTGCATCGAAGCCGAGCGCCGCGGCGGAAGCCGGGACGTCGTGCACCTCGCCGTCGGTGATCATGATCACGCCGGCGAGACGATCGGGCGGCACGTCGGACAAGGCTTGGCCGAGATCGGTGAACAACATGGTGCCGTCGCGCTCGCTGTCGGCGGAGGTCGAAGCCGAGTGGATCCAGCGCACGTCGAGATTGGGGACCGACTTGAGTTTGTCCTCGAGGTCCTTGCGGATTTGCTCGGTGCGCGCCGTGCGTCCGGCGATCGCCTGGCTCTGGCTGTCGTCGACGACGACGGCGAGCACGTCGTTGAGGGGTTCGCGGTCTTCTCGCTTCAGGTGCGGGTTGGCGAGCGCAAGGAGGAGAAGCGCGAAGCTCAACAGGCGCAAAACGGCACCGCGCCGCGCGCGCCAGAACAAGAGAACGAGCAAGAGGGCGCCGATGCCGGCGATGGTCCACAGGACGGGCCACGGCACGAAGGGCAGGAACTCGACCGACCAGTTCATGTCATTGCCCCAGCCGCTCGAGCAGGGCAGGGACGTGCACCTGATCGGCCTTGTAGTTGCCGGTGAGCGCGTACATCACGATGTTGACGCCGGCGCGGAACGCCATCTCGCGCTGCACTTCGCCACCCGGGACGGTCGGATAGATCGGCCGGTTGGCGTCGTCGAGCGCCCAGGCCGAGGCGAGGTCGTTCGAGGTGATGACGATCGAGCTTACTCCGTCGGTGCGGCGCGAGCGCTCGCTCCGCTCGGCTTCGTCATCGGGCTCGGCCTCGACCCACAGCGCGCCGCCGTCATAGCGGCCGGGGAAGCTCCGCATCAGATAGAACGACTTGGTCAGAACGTGGTTCTCGGGCACCGGCTCAAGCGGGGGTATGTCGAGTTGACCGATGAGGCGGGTCAGGGCCTTGTTCTGCGCGCCGCTGTCGGTAAGGGAGACGCCCTGGTCGCGGGTGTCGAAGATGATCAGCCCGCCCTGCTTCATATAGGCGTCGATCTTGGCGAGCGTCGCGTCGGAGAGCGGCTGCGCGTCGTCGCGCACCGGCCAATAGAGGATGGGGAAGAAGGACAGCTCGTCCTTGTCGATGTCCACGCCGAGCGGGTCGGCGGGCTCGAGCGCGGTCCGCGCGCGAAGCACCTTGCTCAGGCCTGACAACCCTTCTTCGCTGGTGCGGTCGATGTCGGGATCGCCTGTGACGACATAGGCGAGGTGGGTCTGAAGCGTGGCGTTGAGGGCGAAGTCGTCGGCCGGGTTGCCGGTCTTGGGCGGCGCCTGCTCGGCCTCGGCCGCGCGCGCCAGATTGGGCAGAACGAGAAGCGCGAGCAAGACGACGGCGGACGTCGCGGCGATGCGGCGGCGCAATCTGAGCCCGGTGCTCAGCATGAGCACCGCGAGCACGTCGATGCCGAAGATGGCGATGGCAGCAGGATAAAGCCACGGCTCGAGCGCCCGGGGTTTTTTCATGGTGTAGCCGGTGACCGCGCCCTCGATGGCCTTGAGCGGCCGGAGCGTGGTCTTGGCGGTGACGATGTTCAAGGCGCGCGCGGCGCCTGACGGGCCGTAATAGCCCGGCGGATGGTCGGGTCCCGGCACTGTCGTATCGAATTTGTCGGCGGCGATCGGTGCGGCGCGGAGCGGCGGCGAAGTGAGTTGGCCGAAACCGTCGAGCGTCTGGATCGGGGAAAGCGCGGCCGAGGAGGTCTGGACGTTTACGGTTTGCGCGGGAGCTTCGGGGCTTGCGCTCTTATCGTCGGACGCGAGCCTCACCTGGCTCGGGCCGAGCGTCACCACGCGGCGGAGCATCTCGACGAACAGGCCCGAGAGCGGGAGATTCGACCAGTCGGAGTTGGCCGTCACGTGGAACAGAACGATATAGCCTTGCCCCTGCTTGGCGGCGGTGACGAGCGGGGTGCCGTCGGCGAGCGTCGCCCATACCTCGGCGTCCGAGGCCATGGTTGGATCGGCCAAGACCTGGCGGTTGACCTTGACGTCGTCGGGGACGGCGAGCCCGCGGAAGGGGCTCTTCTCATCGAAGGGCGCGAGCGGCTGCGGCGTGCTCCAGGACAGCGAGCCGCCGAGCGAGCGTCCGCCGCGGCGCAAAGGCGAGGGAAGCAGCTCGTCGCCGCCTTGCTCGAGCCGCGGTCCGGCGAAGCGGATGAGGATCCCGCCGGCCTTGAGCCAGTTGGTCAACTCCTCCTGGGTGCCGGGCACGAGCTTGCCGATATCGGCGAGCACGATGGTCGAGACCTTCTGCTGGTCGATCAATTCGTGAATCGCGTTCGCGGCGTTGCCCTCTCCGGGCGTGACGACGTCGGCATAGGGCGCGAGCGCGCGCTGCACATAATAGAGCGGCGAGAGCAGCGGCTGCGCCGCTTCGCGCGATTCGCCCGAGACGATGCCGACGCGATGCCACTGCGAACGCGCGTCCATGAGATAGACGGCGCCGGCCGAGCGTTCGCCGGCGATCTCGAGACGCGCCACTTGGTTTCTGATCTCGAGCGGAAGGTCGAAGGTCGCTGCCGCTTCCGTGGTGCCGTCGGCGATCGAGAATTGCGCATCGCCAAGCGGCTCGCCGCGCGCCGTTACGGCCTTCACCACGCCGACATGCGCCCCTTCGCCGGTCGAAAGCACCCTGGCAGCGAGGCCTGCGCCTTCCCCGGCCGCCTGGCCGAGAGCGATGGCAGAATCGTCCTTGCCCGGCCGCAGCATGGCGAAGCTTCCGGTCTGACCCCGGAGCTTTGCGATCGCGTCGGTGAGCGCCTCGCCCTCGCCGTAGTCGAGTCCGTCGGAGAGCCACAACACGCTGTAGTCCGTCTTGCCGGCGAGATTACGTTCGAGCGTGGCGGCAAGCGCCGCGCGGTCGGGCGCGTAAGGCTGAGGGGTGAGGCCGGCGAGGCGTTCGCGTGCCTCGTCCGGACTGAGAGGATCGCTGACCGGCTGGCCCGGGGCGGTCGGCGCGAACACGATGGTGCGCCCGTCGCGGCCGGCCCGGTCGATCGCCGCCTCGATCGCCTCGCGCCGCTCGGGCCATTCGGCCGCCGACGCCCAGCCATTGTCGACGATGAGGACGAGGGGCCCGGTGCCGGCAAAGGCTTGACGGTCGGGATTCAATACCGGCCGCGCGAGCGCAAGGATGAGGAGAGCCGCGAGCAGCATCCTGAGTGCGGTGAGCCACCACGGGCTGTGCGCCGGTTCCTCCTCGGTTGTCTTCAAGTCCTTGAGCAGCCGCGTCGGAGGAAAGACCACGACATGCGGGCTCGGTGGGGTGAAGCGCAACAGCCACCAGATGGCGGGAAGTGCCGCGAGCGCCGCCAAGATCCAGGGCTGCATGAAGCCGATCGAGCCGATGGTGATCATGGCGCGCGGCTCGCAGCTGTCACGCTCCCGGCGAGCGCCTTGGGCGGCCGGTAGCGGTAGTCGCGCTCAAGCCCGGCAAGCCGGTTGTGCAAGGTGAGCACGACCTCCTCGGGAGGGCGGTCGGTGTGATGCACGATGAAGGACCAGCCGAGCCTCTCGGCCATGGCGGCGAGGTCCTTGCGGTGCTTCTTCAGCCGCTCCTGATAGCGCTCGCGTAAGGTCTCGGCGCGGCCCGCGATCATGCGCTCCCTGCCTTCGCTGGCGGCAAACTCCGTACGTCCGGAATAGGGCAGCGTCTCTTCGGCGGGATCGAGCACCTCGACGAGATGTCCGCGCACGCCTTGCGCCGCGATCTCCTCGAGCCGTGCGCTCGTCTCGGCCACGGGCTCGAGAAAATCGCTGAACAGAAGACATTCGGAGAAGCGGCTGAGCCGCGCGCTGGGCGGAAAGCTCTCCTCGCCGCTCTCGCCCATGAGGATCTCGGCGACGCGGCGCGCGGCGTTGCGTCCCCGATAGGGGCGCCCGCCGATCAGGCCGACGCGCTCGCCGCCGCGGGCGAGCAGCTCGGTCATGGCGAGCGCGAGCACCACGGCGCGGCTCTCCTTGGAAGTCTTGGCAAGCTGCGAGCGGAAGCGCATCGAGGGGGAAAGATCGATCCACAGCCAGGCGGTATGGGCCGCCTCCCATTCGCGCTCCCGCACGAAGAGACGGTCTGAGCTTGCCGAGCGGCGCCAGTCGATGCCGGTCGCAGGGTCGTTACGGTCATAGAGGCGAAACTGCCAGAAGGTCTCTCCCGGTCCGGCGCGGCGGCGGCCATGGGTGCCGTGGGCGACGGTATGGGCTACGCGTTGCGCCTCGATGAGGAGCGCAGGCATGCGCGCCGCCAATCCGTGGGCCTCGAACTCCTCGGCCGGAAACGGCTGAGACTTTCTTTCCCGGGCGTCCGCCAAGCTCACATCACCCCAGCGGCGCGACGAGGCGCGCGACCATGTCGCTCATATCGATCCCCTCGGCGCGGGCGGCGAAGGTGAGCGCCATGCGGTGTTTGAGCACGGGCTCGGCGAGGTCGATCACGTCGTCGACCGAAGGTGCGAGCCGGCCCTCGATCATGGCCTTGGCGCGGACGGCGAGCATCAGCGCCTGGCTCGCGCGGGGGCCCGGCCCCCAGGCGATCATGTCGTCGAGCTCCTGGTCGATGCCGGTGCCGGGGCGCGCCGAGCGGACGAGCTTCAGGATGGCGTCGACCACCTTGTCGCCGACGGGCAGCTGGCGCACGAGGCGCTGCCCCACCATCAGCTCCTCGGCGGAGAGGATGGTCTTCAGCGAGCGGTCCTCGACGCCGGTCGTGGCAAACAGCATGCGCCGCTCCGCGGCGGCGTCGGGATAGGTGACGTCGATCTGGAGCAGGAAGCGGTCGAGCTGCGCCTCAGGCAGCGGATAGGTGCCCTCCTGTTCGAGCGGGTTCTGGGTGGCGAGCACATGGAAGGGACGCGGAACGTCGTGGCGTACGCCGGCGACGGTCACATGATGCTCCTGCATGGCCTGGAGCAAGGCCGACTGGGTCTTGGGGCTCGCGCGGTTGATCTCGTCGGCCATCAGGAGCTGGGTGAAGATCGGGCCCTTGACGAAACGGAAGCTGCGGCGGCCGCCGGCATCCTCTTCGAGCACCTCGGAGCCCACGATGTCGGACGGCATCAGGTCGGGCGTGAATTGGATGCGTTTGTTCTCGAGCCCGAGCACGGCGCCGAGCGTCTCGACCAGGCTCGTTTTGGCGAGGCCCGGAACGCCGATCAAAAGTGCGTGACCGCCCGACAAGAGGGTGATGAGCGCGAGGTCGATGACGCGATCCTGGCCGAAAATGATCGAGGCGGTGGTGTCGCGCACTTTCTGGATCTTGGCGCCGACTTCCTCGATACGATCGACGAGTTGGCTCTCGGTGGAAGCGACTGTTGTCATGGCTTTCGTTTCGCTCAATCCTGGTCTGTAGAGAACTATATGGTCAAAGCGCGGGTTAGGCTGAAGCACTCGACGCAAGGATCGGGTCAAATAAAGTCGATTCCGGGCCCACTCCTGCTCTCGTGCAACGTGCTCGGTCGAAGGCGAAACAGGGATGCCTGACCAGAACGAAAGAGACATTCTCGTAGCACTTGGCAAGGTCCGCGGCAAACCGCCTTCGCGGACCTTGCCAAAGCTTAATGTTTGCCCGGATATCGGGCTCAAGATCGCCCGCGATGGGACCTGGTCCTATCAGGGGAGCCCGATCGGCCGGAAGCCTCTCGTCAAGCTGTTCGCATCGGTGCTTTGCAAGGACGACGGCGGCTATTTTCTCGTGACTCCGGTCGAGAAGGTGCCGATTACGGTGGAGGGCACGCCGTTCGTCGCCGTGGAGATGCGGCGCGAGGGAGAGGGCAGGG
The DNA here is from genome assembly GCF_035650995.1 of Methyloceanibacter sp. Lineage (GTDB taxonomy): Bacteria > Pseudomonadota > Alphaproteobacteria > Rhizobiales > Methyloligellaceae > Methyloceanibacter. The sequence continues at coordinate 49,361 of NZ_DASRGO010000031.1, forward strand.
CGCAGCGCATCTCCTTCCGCACCAATGTCGATGATCTCGTGCTGGCCGATCGCGACCATCCGCTCGGCTTCGAGCGCGACGAGAGGGGAAGCTTCGTACCGTACATCCTGGTGCGCGACGGGCTCACCGCAAGGCTCGCGCGTCCCGTCTATTACGAACTCGCCGCGCTCGCGCTGGCGTCCGGTGGAAAAGAGGGACCAGGCGTGTGGAGCGGAGGCTCGTTCTTCCGGTTCCCCGCCGAGGTTGGGGACCGCTGAGCCCCAGCCACTCGCTTTATGGCCCGGGCGTCGCTATGTTTCGGGGCGCGCGCGCCATCTCGGGCGCGCCGGTTAATGACGTGGCCCCCTCGATGTTGCGCATCGCGCTGATCGACATCTTCCTCTTCTCGCTGCCGTTTCTGCTTTACGGGGCCTATATGGTTTCGGTGAAGGGCGTGTCGCCGGCAAGCGTGTGGCAGGGCGCACCGCTGTTCTGGCTGCTCGCCGCAGGATGCGGCATGCTGCTCGTCGTCATGGCCACGCTCATTCAGTTCTCGGGCGGGAAGCCGGGCGGTGTCTATCACCCGCCGACGGTTCAGGACGGCGTCATCAAGCCGGGCGAGATCGACTGAGGGCGCTATGGCGGAGCCTTCCTCAGAGCGCGCGCCCGCGCCTTCATCGCTCAAGAATGCTGACTGGCTCAAGCGGCCGCAAGTCGTCAGGGTCTTCCAGGCCCTGAGCAAGAATGGAGTGGCGACCCGCGCCGTGGGAGGCGCGGTGCGCAACAGTCTGCTCGGGCTGCCGGTGACCGAGATCGACTTCGCCACAACGGCGTTGCCGGAGCGGGTCATGGCGCTGGCGCGGGCCGCAGACCTGAAGGCGGTGCCGACCGGAATCGAGCACGGCACAGTGACCGTGGTCGCCGACGGCACGCCGTTCGAGGTCACCACTCTGAGGCGCGACGTCGAAACTTACGGGCGGCACGCCAAGATCGCCTTCACCGAGGATTGGGAGGAGGACGCGCACCGGCGCGACTTCACGCTGAATGCGCTCTATGCCGACCGCCACGGCACGGTGTTCGATCCGCTCGGCGGCTACGCCGATCTCGTGGCGGGGCGCGTGCGGTTCATCGGCAAGGCGGAAGACCGCATCAAGGAGGACTACCTGCGCATCCTCCGCTTCTTCCGCTTCAACGCCTATTACGGCAAGGGTCCGCTCGAGCCGGAGGGTGTTGCGGCTTGTGTGAGGCTCCGTACCGGACTCGCGCAACTTTCGGCCGAGCGCATCGCGGGCGAACTGAGACGCATCCTCATCGCGCCCAAGGCCGCGCGCGCGGTCGAGGCCCTGTTCGATCACGGGCTCCTCACCGACCTGCTCGGCGGCGTGCCCCGCATGGTTCGGTTCGAGCGGCTGGTCGCGGTGGAGGAGGCGCTTGGACTTGCGCCCGATCCCGCCCTCAGGCTTGCGGCGCTTGCCGTGTTCGTGGCCGAGGACGCCGAACGGCTCGCCGCGCGGCTCAAGCTTTCCAACGCCGAGCTTTCGGTGCTCCTGCTCGGCGCCAACGATCACGAGCGGGCCGAGCTTCCCGGCGAGGTTGCGGCGCGGCGCTCTCTTTACGAGCTCGGTCCGTGCAAATTCGAGGCGCACCTTCTGCTCGCCGCCGCCGACGAGGGCGCGGCACCAGGGGACGAGCGCTGGCGTCGGGCACTCCGTCTCGCCGACCGCTGGCAGGTGCCCGAATTCCCGGTGCGCGGCTCCGACATCACCGCGCTCGGCGATGTCAGAGGCCCCGAGATCGGGGCCGCTCTGCAACGGCTCGAGGCGGAATGGATCGCCTCGGACTTCACGCTCGACCGCGCGGCGCTGCTCGTGCGAGCGGTCGAGCTTATCCGAACAGCACCCAAGCAAGACCGATAAACGTCGCGGCGAAGGCGAGCGCCACGGGGATGAGGGCGACTTCGAGCAGGACGTCGGCGCCGCTCATCGTGCCGTTGCCGATTCCAATGTCGCTCGTGAGGAACTCGTGAAAGCTCGTGTCGCGCACCGGCCAGCGAGGGTCATGCAGCGAATACGAAGCGAGGAGCAGGAACAGCACAAAGAAGAAGCCGAAAAACAGCGTCACGATGACGAGCAGATAGTCGATCTCAGGACCCCAGGCGAAACTGAGCCAGGTCACGAGAAGGAACCAGAGCGCTGCGCCGAGCGCGATCCTCACGACCATGGGATGAACTCCGGCTTCGCCCGCTTCCATGGAGATGGCGCTGCTTGCTTCGGGTTCGCCCGTTGGCATCGGGGTGCTCTTGGGCGGCGTCTCCGGTTGATGATCGATGATAAGGATGCCGTGCCGCTCACCTGTCGTAGCGCGGTCTGGCATGGCGGGCCTCCAACGATAAGGCCTCCGCGTCGGCCTACGGTTACAATAAGTGGAGCGCAGGATGGTTCCGGAATAGACCGTTTGCCGCGGGTGCGGCGCAAGGGATCCTCACCCGAGGCGCTCGATCAGGGCCATCGCTGCCGCGGGCGCCCTAAGCTTCCCCTCGTGAATGAAGTAGATGAACACGTTGCGGGGCTTCGCCGCGGGCTGATGTGCGGCGTCGACGAGCGGAAGATCGTCAGGAGAGGTGCCCGCGGCCCAAAGACGCGCACGCGCCGCCCAGCGGTCCAATTCGGCGGGCGGGTAGGCTGCGGGAAGCGTGTCGTCTCCTCGTTGCAGGCGCGCATAGACGACATCGCTCGTTATGTCGGCGATGGAGGGGAAGTCCTCGGCCTCGGTGAACACGGCGCCGACACCGCAATCGCGTAACAGCCTGACGAACTCCGGTGTGGCAAAACTCGCGTGCCTTGGTTCGACGACGTGATGCAGCGCCTGCCCGTCGAGCTCGCGTGGCAGATGATCGAGGAATCGCGCGAAATCGTCCTTGTCGAATTTCTTGAACGGCGCGAACTGCCAGAGCACGGGACCAAGCTTATCGCCGAGCTCGGCAAGCCCGGAAGCGAGGAAGCGCTTGATGAAGGCGCCGGTCTCGGCGAGCACCTTTTGCTGTGTCACGAGGCGCGGGCCCTTTACCGAGAATTTGAAGCCGTCAGGCGCGGCGGCCGCCCATTTGCGGAAGCTCGCCGGGGATTGCAGGCGGTAGTGGGTGGCGTTGATCTCGATCGAGGTCAGCCGGCTCGCGGCGTAGGCAAGCTCATCGGCCTGCTTCAGTCCCTTGGGATAGAAGGTGCCGCGCCAAGGCGCATAGATCCATCCCCCGATCCCGACGCGGATCTTGCCTGATGAGGTGTTTGTCTTCGCTTGCGTGTATTCGGCCATCGTCGAAGGTCATGAAGTCCCGGTATAGATGGTTCCCAAATGCTACTTAGCCGGGCGGACTATTTTTGCTCCCAACCCCTTGTTCAAATTTCGAAAAAAATGCTCGTGGCGGCGAACCTAGCTTGCCCCGAGTCGTTGACCCTATGGCTGGGCGTTGTGGCACGACGAACTTGCTAAGGGAGTGTGTTCTATGAAGAGAAATCTAGCCACCCTGGCAGGAGCCGGCGCAATTGCGTTAATTGCGCTAGCGTCGGTGACCACCACTGCATCAGCGAATCTACGCCATTGGGGCTGGGGCCCTGACGTGACAATCGGCGTCGGGCCAGGACCGTATGCATACGACTATTATGGTCCGTATGCCTATTACGACTATGGTCCTGCCATACGATTCCACCGTCATCACGTGTGGTACGGGTACTAATCCAGCCGACCAAGCGGTGTCTTGGAATGGCCCCGAAAGGGGCCATTCTTTTGCTCGGGGGAGTTCATTAGGGGACGTTGAACCGGCAATGTCAGCTTACGGCCGTCAAACGTCGCACGTCGCGGTCACGCCCGGCAATGAAATCAAGAATGGTGCTCGCCACCTCCTCGGGCGCTTCGCGCTGAGGGAAGTGCCCCACGGCAAAGAACTGTCGACGCGAAAAAAGAGCCGCGCCGTGAAGGCGCGGCTCGATTCAGGCGATTCGTTTGAGACGCTTACGCGACTTGACGCGACTAGAAGTCCATGTCGCCCATGCCGGCGCCCGCAGGCATGGCGGGGGCCTTCTTCTTCGGCTTCTCGGCCACCATCGCCTCGGTGGTGATCAGCAGGCCGGCGACCGAGGCGGCATCCTGGAGCGCGGTGCGCACCACCTTGGCCGGGTCGATCACGCCCTGCTTGACGAGGTTGCCGTACTCGCCGGTCGCTGCGTTGTAGCCGTAGGAGTAGTCGTCCTTGTCGACGATCTTGCCCACGACCACGGCACCGTCCTCGCCGGCATTCTCGGCGATCTGGCGGGCAGGCGCCTGGAGGGCGCGGCGCACGATGTTGATGCCGACCTTCTGGTCCTCGTTATCGACCTTGAGCTTATCGAGCGCGATCTGGCTGCGGATGAGGGCCACACCGCCGCCGGGCAAAATGCCCTCCTCGACAGCCGCGCGGGTCGCGTTCAACGCATCGTCGACGCGGTCCTTCTTCTCCTTCACCTCGACCTCGGTCGCGCCGCCGACCTTGATCACGGCAACGCCGCCGGCGAGCTTCGCCAGCCGCTCCTGCAGCTTCTCGCGATCGTAGTCGGAGGTCGTGTCCTCGATCTGCTGCTTGATCTGCGCCACGCGCGCCTCGATGTCGGCCTTCTCGCCGGCGCCGTCGACGATCGTGGTGTCGTCCTTGGTGATGACCACCTTCTTGGCGTGGCCGAGCATGTCGAGCGTGACGTTCTCAAGCTTGATGCCGAGATCCTCGGAGATCACCTGACCACCGGTCAAAACGGCGATGTCCTGGAGCATGGCCTTGCGGCGGTCGCCGAAGCCGGGCGCCTTGACGGCGGCGACCTTGAGCCCGCCGCGGAGCTTGTTGACCACAAGCGTGGCGAGCGCCTCACCCTCGACGTCCTCGGCGATCACCAGCAAAGGCTTGCCCGACTGAACCACCGCTTCGAGCAGCGGCAGGATCGACTGGAGGTTCGACAGCTTCTTCTCGTTGATGAGGATGTAGGGGTTCTCGAGCTCGACGCGCATCTTGTCGGCGTCGGTGATGAAATAGGGCGAGATGGAGCCGCGGTCGAACTGCATGCCTTCGACCACTTCGAGCTCGGTGTCGAGGGCCTTCGCTTCCTCGACGGTGATCACGCCGTCATTGCCGACCTTCTCCATGGCCTTGGCGATCATGTTGCCGATGTCATGGTCGCCGTTGGCGGAGATGGTGCCGACCTGGGCGATCTCCTCGCTCGAGGTGATCTTCTTCGCCTTGCCGCCGAGTTCGGCGACCACGGCGTTGACGGCGAGATCGATGCCGCGCTTCAGGTCCATCGGATTGGCGCCGGCGGCGACCGACTTCGCGCCCTCCTTTACGATGGCATGGGCGAGAACGGTCGCGGTGGTGGTGCCGTCGCCGGCGGTGTCCGAGGTCTTGGAGGCGACCTCGCGGACCATCTGCGCGCCCATGTTCTCGAACTTGTCCTCGAGCTCGATCTCCTTCGCCACGGTCACGCCGTCCTTGGTGATGCGCGGCGCGCCGAAGGATTTCTCGAGCACGACGTTGCGGCCCTTGGGCCCGAGCGTCACCTTGACCGCATTGGCCAGGACATCGACGCCATGCAGCATGCGCTCGCGCGCATCCTGCGCAAACTTCACTTCCTTGGCAGACATTGTTGTCGCTCCGGATTCTCGTATTCGCTTAAGCGGCTTTCCTCTTGGCCTCGACACCCTCGAGCACGCCGAGAATGTCGCTCTCCTTCATGATGAGAAGCTCCTCGCCGTCGAGCTTGACCTCGGTGCCCGACCACTTGCCGAACAACACGCGGTCGCCAGGCTTCACGTCGAGAGGCTGCAGCTCGCCCTTCTCGTTGAGGGCGCCCGGGCCGGTCGCGACGACCTCGCCCTGCTGCGGCTTCTCCTTGGCGGTATCGGGAATAATGATTCCGCCCTTGGTCCGCTCGTCTTCCTCAATGCGGCGTACGACGACGCGGTCGTGCAGTGGACGAAATTTCATCTTGTGACCCTCCTCCAGAATTTTTCGATGGAAGGAGCACGCCCCCCTCGGGCGCACTCGCGCCGCTATTTAGAAAGGCGTTTTGGCACTTTCAAGGGGAGAGTGCCAAGCCGTTAGCAATTTGTCATAACTGCTGCCAACATACTGATTTCATTCGTGAAACGGTCTGGACGCAACTATTTCCGCCGGTTAACACTTGTGTTTCCGAAAAGACTCGAAAAGACCGGCAGGGTTGACCAATGGACCATGCTTTCCTCCACCAGATCGAGGGCTTCTCGCTGACCACGGCGGAGATCCTTTACCGCTTCCCGGACCATCCGCAGCTGTTGCAGACCTACATCTGGCAGGACTACGATCTCGCGCCGAGCTTTCCCAAGCTCACCGACTTCCTCGGGTTCTGGGCGGCCAATCTCGAGGGGGCGCTCTACCGCGTCCGCGTCGCCCATCGGCGGCTGATCGCCCCGGCCGAGTTCACCTTCATCGAGGGCGAGCTCAGGCTGCACTAAGGCTGGACAGGATTTAGACCGGAGCGACCGATACGTTGATGCTGTGCACGGCGCAGCTCTCGGCGAGGTCGGCTTTCCTGCCCGGATTGAGCGCGTTGACGTTGACGGCTCCGTTCACCGTCCACCGGCTCTTGTAGGCGACAAGGACGCCCTTCGGCACGTCCGCCGAAAGCGAGAGCCTGAGCGTCAGCGTGCCGGTCGCATTGCCGAGCTTGACCCGCGTCCCTTGGCTCAATCCTCTCGCGTTCGCTTCGTCCGGATGCATCAGGGCCTCATCTTCGCCGAGCTGCCTCAGAATCTTTGGGTCGTTGCCGAAGCTGCTGTTCATCAGCCATTTCGATGCCGGCGAAAGAAGGCGGAGCTCGCCGCCGGCTGGACGCGGCTCGGCGGAAGGGAACGGCGCGCTTGGCAGGCCGGCCGCGACGAAAGCACTGCCGGCCAACTCGATCTTGCCCGACGGCGTCCGGTAATCGTGGCGCTCGAACTGCACGATCGGCGTGGGCGGATAATCGATCGTGCCGACACGCGCGAGCGCCGCGAAGGTCAGTCCCGGCTTCGCCTGGCCGAGAAGCGTGCCGATCATCTCCGCGTCGCTCTCGAACAGCTCGGGATCGGTCAATCCCATGGCTGCCGCGAGGCGTCTGAAGATCTCCTGGTTGGGCAGGGACTCGCCGATCGGCGGCACGGCCTTCACTTGCGCCGAGATGCTCGCGTTGAAATAGGACATGACCACATCGTCGAACTCGAGGAAGCTCGCGGCCGGCAGCACGTAATCGGCAAAGTTGGCGGTCGCGGTCTGGAACAGGTCGAGAGTGACCTGGAGCAGGTCTTCGCGCTCGAGCGCCCGCCTGAGCCGCCCCTGTTCGGGGCTCGATACGGCAATATTGTTGTTCCAGGTGATGATCGCCTTGGTCTCGGGGGACTCGAGCCGGCTCGCCAGATCCATATGGCTGATCGTCTTTGCGGAGGAGGGCTTCATGTGGGCGGCGGTCAAATAGGCGGCATCAATTCCGCGCGTATCCCAGCCATTGAGATAAAGGAAGCCTGCGCCGTACCGGCCGAGATTGCCGGTGGCAGCTGGCAGAAGCGCCACCGCGCGCATGGCGTTGCCGCCGAAGGTCTGGCGCTGGAAGCCCTGGCCCATCCATAGCAGCGACGGCCCTTCGGCGTAGAGGCGTGCGGCTTCCTCGATGAGCCGCGCGGGCACGCCGGTCACGGCTTCGCCCCATGACGGCGTGCACGCGGCCAGTTGGCATTCGACCTCCTCCCAGCCGAGCGCATGCTCGGCGAGAAACGCGCGATCGATGCGTCCTGCCTCCAAGATGACATTCAGCATGGCGAAGGCGAGAGCGCCGTCGGTGCCGGGATAGAGTTGCAGGTGGATGTCGGCAGCCGCCGCCGTCTCATGGCGGATCGGATCGATGACGATCTTGGGGATGTCGGTCTCGCCAAGCCAATATTGATCGATATGCGGCGCGGAGGTGGAGGGATTGGCACCCCAGATCATCACGCTGTTGGCGCCATCAATCGTGCGCGGATCGAAACCGCGGGTCGATTCTCCATACATCAACTGGAGGGCAACGTGCCCGGCCTTGTTGCACACCGTGTCGGGGTCGACCTCGGTCGCGCCGATGCGATTGAAGAAGCGCAAGGGGAATGTGCCGGCAAGCAGCGAACAGGTGCCGGTGTAGTGGGTGTGCAAAATCGCCGATCCGCCGTCTTCCGCGCGGATCGCATTGAGACGATTGGCAATTGCGCCGAGTGCTTCCTCCCAGCTCACGGGCTGGAATCTGCCTGAGCCCTTGGGTCCGATCCGCCGCAAGGGACGCGCGAGGCGCGCGCTTTCATCGCGCCAGATGCCGTTGTAGCCGATCGAGCATTTGCCGCAGAGCGCGCCGCGGCTCACGTTGTGATCAGGGTCGCCGACCACGTTCACGGTGCCGTCTTTGGCGATCCTCACCGTGATCCCGCACGCGTCATAGCAATCACGCGGGCAGGTGGTGCGGATCGTCGTGGCGTCCCTCATGGCTCGTCTCCTCGAAGACGAACCACTCTACAAATTCAGCGGTTCGCGACCAATCCCGACGGCGCCGCGCTACGCCTCTGCAGCCCAATGCGGGCCACGCCGACGCTAGCGTCCGAAGTCGTATTCGTAGATGTGCGCGTTCTCTTCTTTGAGCACGGGCTTCAGCGAGCGGAACGCATTCGGATAGAGGTAGAAGGGAATGCGCGGGAAGAGGTGGTGGATGAGGTGGAAGTTCTGGAACATATAAAGCCAGTTCACCACCGGCTCGACGATCTTGCCCTTCACCCAGAAGATGTTGGTGTCGCGATAGCGCTCATGCACCTCGTGCGGCTTATGAGTGAGGTAGGCGAAGAAATAGATAATCAGCGCCGAGGCGATGATGTGCGGGAAGATCCACAGCATCAGCACCTCGCGCCAATAGCCCATAAGCGAAAGGCCGATGGCGATGCCGTAGAGCAGCGCGTACATGGTCGCAATATGGATGGCGAGCGGCCGCATGCCCGGAATGTGGGGATGGAAGGCGATGTGGCGCCAGTAATAGCGGTGGTACCAGAAGACGATGGTGAGGCAGCGGAACAGGATGTTGAACGGCCCTTGCACCGCGACCCAGTGATCGGGGTCGATCTCCTCGTTGTTAGTGTCGCGGTGATGGGCGAGATGCATGTAGCGGAACGCCTTGTATTCATGCAGCAGGATGGCGCCGCACACATAGCCGACGAGATGGTTGAGCCAGAGCCATTTCGAGTCCCTGCCGGCGATGTTGCCGTGGCAGGCCTCGTGCAACGGCGTCTGGTCGGCATAGAGGATGAAGCTGTTCAGGATCAGCCCGAGCCAGAGCGGGATGATGCGCATGGTCGCGAGTGTGCAGACGAGGGCAAAGGCCGCGACAATGCCGGCCGCGATGAGGACCGTGGGCCACGCCACCATGCCCTGATAGGGCCGCACGAGGGTCAGCGCCTGCCGGTCTGCGGGGACGTTCGGGGCGTCGCGGGGTGTTTCGATTTCGGGGCCAACGGCAGTGGCAAAATTCATCGTTCTAAGAGTCCTTCTTCAGCCGCCCAAAAACATGCGGCGCCGCTTCCCGCCAACGGCCGGCCGGCGCTCTCATTTGGGACTCTCATCCCGGAACCAACACAATTGTGCGCTGTGAGGTTGCCACGTTCAAGCCACAATGGCCGAAAATCGGGGCGAAGAGTTGCCGCAGGGCTAAAGTCTGCGTCAAAAAGCGTAAGGTTTAGAGGATGTTGGTGCCAAGGCCGCGCGGCCCGCGGCAGTGCGGCACGACGGCGCGCCTAATCGCGTAAGGAGCGTCCGGGCCGGCCGGGGCCGGCCCGATTCGTCAGAAGATAGGGGTCAGAATGCGGCTAACGGCAGAAATACCAGCCGCCATCAGCCCCCTGGAAGTACCCCGTGTTGGGGTTGAAATAGGGGCCGTGGAGACCCCGGCAGTAGCGGTACCAGGCAGGGCTCCATGGCGGCGGTCCGTAGGATGCCGGCCCGTAATAAGCGGGCGGAGGCGGCGGTGGCGCCACATAGACCGTGCTTGGCGTCAAGGCGCTGCCAACAATGGCGCCGATGCCAAAGCCGAGCAGCCCGGCGCCGACGGCATTGCCGTGACCCGCGTAAGCGGGGGCGGAAAGCGTGAGCGCAGCTGTGCTGATCACCGCAGCTGCGGCGATCGTTTTCCAGGTTCCATTGGTCATTGTCGTGTCCCGGTTGTCTAGCGTTTGGCCCGCAAGTGCTCCGGTGCGGGCCCCGAGGTGCCCCAGGGATTGGGATCGGTAAGATTTGCACCTGCTTTTTGGCAAAATAGAGCCCCCGAAGTGAATCACCCGTTAAGGATTAGGCGGGTGATCTGATTGGCGTTTCGATGCGAGAGCGCCGGCGATCGGCGCATTCCTGCGCCTTCCTTCCTGAACGCAGGCTGAACGGATCTCGCTCCCAAGTGCGGGCCAATAAAAAACCGCCGGGCACTGAGGCCCGGCGGCTCGCAATCTTTTGTCAGCGCGCTAGCTGGCGAGCTGGACGTTGGCGGCCTGCTTGCCGCGGCCGCGGCGGTCGTCCTCGATTTCGAAGGAGACCTTGTCGCCCTCGTTGAGGACCGGCACGCCGGACCGCTGGAGAGCGGAGGCGTGCACGAATACGTCCTTGCCGCCGTCGTCGGGCTGGATGAAGCCGAAGCCGCGCGCGTGATTGAAGAATTTCACTGTGCCGTTGACACGAGCCATGGGGGGAATTCCTTTCCCGTTGAAGTTAAACACAAACGGGCCATAGGCCCCGAAAGGGGGCCTGAGGCGTCTTGAGATGTCAGGAAAGGGTCGTGCTCTTCACAGGCGCGATAGTCACTTGCCGTCGTCCAAGTCCGCGCCCAAAGCCTTGGGCGCCCGGTCAGGCAAAGATGGGCGAACCGAGGCCTCTTGGCAAGGCCGAAGTGGTCCCCTTTCGATCACAAACGTCATCCGAATCTAAACGTTAGCTGAACGGGCGCCTCAGGCCGGGTTCAGCCGGAACCCTCTAGAGCTGGCAGCACGGTGGCGCTGGAAGCGCCGAGCTGCCGAGCTTTGGAGGTTCGAGATGTGGAAGATTGTAGCGATCCTGATGCTGACGCTCTCCGTCATGCTTCTCGCCCGCCTCGTCTACAAGGCTCCGACGCTCCAGATGCGTCTCGGCTTGGGCGAGAACGGGATCGCGCTAATCGGCGATGCGGGGACGGCCCGCGTTCCCCCGCTGATGTATGCCGGGATCAGAGGTTAAGGCCACTTGGCCAATGGCGGCATGGAGGAAAGGATCGCCTCGACATTGCCGCCGGTCTTGAGCCCGAAGATGGTGCCGCGGTCGTAGAGCAGGTTGAACTCGACATAGCGCCCGCGGCGAATGAGCTGCTCCTCGCGATCGGCCTCGGTCCATTGCGTTCCCACGTTGCGCCTGACGATCTTTGGATAGATATCGAGGAAGGCGCGGCCGACCTTCTGCGTGAAGGCGAAGTCGGACTCCCAATCGCCTGAGTCGAGATAGTCGTAGAAGATGCCGCCGATGCCGCGCATCTCGCCCCGGTGCGGCAGATAGAAATAGTCGTCGCACCATTGCTTGAAGCGTTGGTAGTCGGCAGAGGGCTCGCCCTCGCAGGCGGCTTTCATCGCCGCGTGGAAGTCGCGCGCATCGGGATCGTCTTGCGTGCGGCGGCGCATCAGAACCGGCGTGAGGTCGCCGCCGCCGCCGAACCAGCCTTTCGACGTGACCACCATGCGCGTGTTCATATGCGCGGTCGGCGCATTCGGGTTCACCGGGTGGGCGATGAAGGAGATGCCGCTCGCCCAGAAGCGCGGGTCTTGCTCGGCGCCGGGGATCTGCTTGGCGAATTCCGGCGCGAAGCTCCCGTAGACGGTCGAGACGTGGCAACCGACTTTCTCGAACACGCGGCCTCCCATGAGCGCCATCACGCCCCCGCCGCCATCGGCGCCGGCGTGGTCCTGGCGCGTCCAGGGCGTCTTCACGAAGCGGCCGGCCGGCTTGCCGTCGCAGCCGGGAAGCCCTTCGGCCTCGTCCTCGACCGCCTCGAGGCTGGCGCAGATCAGCCCCTGGAGCTTCTCGAACCAGGCGCGGGCGCGCTCTTTCCGCGCCGCGCTGAAGTCGTGAGCGGCATGAGACACGGAGGAAGTCTTCTCGTTCATGATAGCCACAAGTTGAAACCAATCCGGCGCGCAGCCGAACAGCCGATTCTTAAGGACCTGGGCAAGAGCTGGGAACCTTGACCCTGATCAAAGGACTGCCTAGCGCAAAATGCTTCTTGAGGCACAGTCTTTGGATAAGCGCCGTCTGCGCCAATTTTGCCCGGCCGATGTGCTGGACAAGTTCGAGCCTGAATGCAAGAAACCACAAAAAAATACCTGCTGGCGCACGAGCCGCGACCGGCACTGGGGAGGTAACAGCTCGAAGGCGAGGACGTGAAACACGGCCGAAGGCGCCGGAGGGAGAGTTCGCCCCTCGTGTGCTCGCGGCTGCGGTGTCGTTTTGGCGAGTTGTGCAAGGAGGCTTGGCAAGGTGGCAGCCCAGGAGACCTCTCTCAATCCCAGTCACGGACCGGATGACGAGCCATCGCGGCGCGACATAATCATGATCGCCGCGACCGGCTTTGCCGCGATCGGCGCCGCGGCGGCGCTCTGGCCTCTGCTCGATCAGATGAACCCAGATTCATCGGCGCTGTCGCTCGCCTCGACCGAGGTCGATATCTCTCACGTCGATACCGGGCAGGCGATCACGGTGATGTGGCGCGGCAAGCCGATCTTCATCCGCCACCGCACCGACGAAGAGATCGCCAAGGCCAAGGACGTGAATGTCGACGATCTCCGCGATCCGCTCGCGCGGAACGCCAATTTGCCCGACAACGCGCCGGCGACCGACGACAACCGTGCCGCCAAGGACCGCGAGCCCTGGCTCGTGATGATCGGCATCTGCACCCATCTCGGCTGCATCCCCAAGGGCCAGGCGGTGGGCGACTACAAAGGCGAGTTCGGCGGCTGGTTCTGTCCGTGCCACGGCTCGCAATACGACACGGCGGGCCGCATCCGCCTCGGGCCGGCACCACAGAACATGGCGATCCCGCCTTACACCTTCACCTCCGACACCAAGATCAAGATCGGGTAGAGCGCCATGGCGCATGAATCGACCTATCAGCCGGCAACCGGCTTCGAACGCTGGCTCGACGCGCGGCTCCCGATCGTGCGGGTGATGCACGATCAGTTCGGCGTGTTCCCGACCCCGCGCAATCTGAATTATTGGTGGACCTTCGGCGGCATCCTCACCTTCATGCTGGTCGCGCAGATCGCGACCGGCATCGTGCTCGCCATGCACTACGTGCCGACGCCCGAGAACGCCTTTGACTCGGTCGAAAAGATCATGCGCGACGTGAACTTCGGATGGTTCCTGCGCTATTCGCATGCCGTCGGCGCCTCGATGTTTTTCCTGGCGGTCTACATCCATCTGCTACGCGGCATGTATTACGGCTCGTACAAGGCGCCGCGCGAGGTCCTGTGGATCATCGGCGTGCTCATCCTGTTCGTGATGATCGCGACTGCCTTCATGGGCTACTCGCTGCCTTGGGGGCAGATGAGCTTCTGGGCGGTGACAGTGATCACCAATCTCGTGTCCTCGCTCGATATGGTGATCAAGGGCCTCGGCACGACGCTCGTGCAATGGGTCTGGGGCGGATTCTCGGTCGGCGCGCCGACGCTCAACCGGCTCTATGCGCTCCACTACCTTCTGCCGTTCGTCCTCACCGGCCTCGTGATCCTGCATATCTGGGCGCTGCATATGCCGGGCAACAACAACCCGACCGGCATCGACGTCAAATCGCCGAGTGAGACGGTGCCGTTCCATCCCTACTACACGATGAAGGACGGCTTCGCGCTCGTCATGTTCGTCATCCTGTTCGCCGCCCTCGTGTTCTATGCGCCGAACTGGCTCGGCCATCCCGACAACTACATTCCGGCCAATCCGCTGCAGACGCCGCCGCACATCGTGCCCGAGTGGTACTTCCTGCCGTTCTACGCCATCCTGCGCGCCATCCCGAACAAGCTCTTCGGCGTGATCGCGCTGTTCTCCTCGATCGCCATCCTGTTCTTCATTCCCTGGCTCGATACTTCCAAGGTCCGCTCGACGAGCTACCGGCCGATCTACAAATGGTTCTTCTGGGCCTTCGTGGTGACCGCGGTCGCGCTCGGCTATCTCGGCTCGCAGCCGCCCGAGGGCTGGTATCTCGTCTTCGGGCGCATCTTCACCGCCTATTACTTCGCCTTCTTCCTGGTGATCATGCCCGTGGTTGGCCTGATCGAGACGCCGAGGCGTCTGCCCGGCAGCATCACCGAGGCGGTGCTCGGCCACGAGGAGAAGCCGCGTCCCGCACCGCCCCCGCCTTCTCAAAGCGCCAAGCACAAGGCCAAGGAGGCGGTGTGATGAATCTCACTACGAAGACTCTCGCCGCATTCCTTCTCGCGCTGGCAATTCCGGGAACGTCGTTCGCCAAGGACCAAGCCCCGGCCGAGGCCGCCAATCAGCCTCCCGAGATCGCAGCTCAGAGCTGGAGCTTCTCGGGGCCGTTCGGCACTTTCGACAACGCCCAGCTCCAGCGCGGCTTCCAGATCTACAAGGAGGTCTGCTCGAACTGCCATTCGATGCGGCTTCTGTCCTACCGCAATCTCGGCGAGCCCGGGGGGCCGGGATTTCCGCCCAAGGCGGTCGAGACGATCGCGAGCCAGGTCCAGATCACCGACGGCCCGAACGGGAAGGGCGAGATGTTCCAGCGCCCCGGGCGTCCATCGGACCATTTCCGCTCGCCCTTCGCCAACGAGCAGCAGGCGCGCAACGCCAATAACGGGGCGCTGCCGCCCGATCTCTCGGTGATCGCCAAGGCGCGGGAAGGGGGCCCCGACTATATCTATGCGCTCCTCACCGGTTACGCCGATCCGCCGGCCGGGTTCACGGTCGCGCAAGGCATGCACTACAACAAGGCCTTCCCCGGGCATCAGGTTGCCATGCCGCCGCCCTTGAGCGACGGGGCGGTCAAATACACCGACGGCACCAAGGGCACGCTCGACAACTATGCGCGCGACGTCTCGGCGTTTCTCATGTGGGCCGCCGAGCCGAAGCTCGAGGAGCGGCATAAGGTCGGCGCGCGGGTGCTGATCTTCCTCGTCGTGTTCGCCGGGATCATGTATCTCGCCAAGCGCACGGTGTGGGCCAAGCTGCATCGCCACGAGGCGCCACATACGGCGTGAGGGCAGCGCCAGATTCCGGCTTTCGCCGGAATGAGGGCCTGTGGCAAGGTGCGCGACCAAACCGACGGATGGTCAATGGCGCGTATCCTGCTCGCTCTCCTCATCGCAGGCGTTGTTCTGCCGGCGCTCGCCGCCGACGAGTCCGAAGGCTATCCGCCGCCCAAGGAGATGGTGCTCCTCACCGTCGGCGGATTGATCGGCAACACCAATCGAGGGGCCCTCGATCCGAAAAAGGACAGCCTGCTTGCCACGCAGAAGGCCTCGTTCAAGAACGGATTTGCCTTCGACCGTCCGGCGCTGCTTGCGCTCGAGCAAGGGGAGGTGACGGCGCAGCCGCCCGAGTTCGATAAGCCTGCGACCTTCAAAGGGCCGTTGCTGCGCGAGATCCTCGGCCATGTCGAGGCGGCCAAGGTCAAGATCAGTTTCACGGCGGTCGACGGCTATACCGGGTGGCTGTCGCCGGAGGACATCGATGCGTCGGACTGGATCATCGCGCTCGAGGCCAACGGCCAGCCGCTCGGCATCGGGCAGCAGGGGCCGCTCTTTCTCATCAACACGCGCGCGCCCGACTTCAAGGCCGACGACGACCACCACGCGCACTGGATCTGGGGGCTGTTCTATATCCACGTCGGCGACGAGTAAGTCTTGGGGGGCAGAATGACCAAAGCAGTGCTCGGAATCATCGGCGGCTCGGGGCTTTACGAGTTGCCGGGGCTTGAGAAGGTGCGCGAGGAGCGCATCAAGAGCCCATGGGGCGAGCCATCGGCGCCGCTCAGGATTGGCGAGATCGCGGGCCTCCCCATCGTCTTCATGTCGCGCCACGACAAGGGCCATAGGCTCTCGCCGACCGATATCAACTATCGCGCCAATATCGACGTGATGAAGCGGGCAGGCGTCACCGACCTCGTCTCGCTCTCGGCCTGCGGCTCGTTCAAGGAGGAGCTGCCGCCGGGCACCTTCGTGCTCGTCGATCAGTTCGTCGACCGCACCTACCACCGCCCGAATTCATTCTTCGGCACAGGCTGCGTGGCGCACGTGTCGATGGCCCATCCCGTCTCGCCGCGGCTCCGCATCCATCTCGCCGAAGCCGCGCTGGCCGAGGGCATCGCGGTCGTGCGCGACGGCACCTATGTGTGCATCGAGGGGCCGCAATTCTCGACCCTCGCCGAAAGCCTGACCTACAAGGCACTCGGCTATTCGGTCATCGGCATGACCAATCTGCCCGAGGCCAAGCTCGCGCGCGAGGCCGAGATCTGCTACGCGACCGTCGCCATGGTCACCGATTTCGACTGCTGGCACCCCGACCACGATGCGGTTACGGTCAACGACATTATCAAAGTGCTGATGGCGAACGCGGAGAAGGCACAGCGGCTGGTGGCGCGGCTCGCCCGCGACTTCCCGCGCGAGCATGAGCCGTGCCCGATCGGCTCCGACCGCGCGCTCGACACGGCGATCATCACCGCACCCGAGGCGCGCGACCCCGAGCTAATCAAAAAGCTCGACGCGGTCGCAGGCCGGGTCCTGAAACTCGGTTAGTGTGCCTCAGGCAGGGGGCAGCGGCAGCGGGTCGCCGCAAGTGCCGCATAGCGTCGTCGCCCAGATATAATAAGCGATGAGCGCAATGCCGAGGGCGAGGGCGGCCGCCACGGTCAGCCTTAGGCGGCGCTTCCGCCGCGCCGCTTCCGCCTTGGCGATGCGGTCGGCTTCCGCCGCGAAGCTCCGATCGATGACATTCATGAGACCCCTCCAAGCAAGGCTCAAGACTACGGGGCGAAGGCGTCCAAATGAGGGCCGCTGCTGGTCGCGTCAAGCGGGAGGGATCGGCACGCCGAGCGCCTGGAGCAGGGCGTTGATGACCGAGATCACGTTCCCCACGAGCCCGGCGATCAGCGCGAACAGGAGACCGTAGAGGATGGCGGCGATGATGATGGCGGGGATCGCCGCGAGCGACCATTTGACGAGAATAGTCACGATCCTGAGGAACGGGACGTCGATGTCGCGGATGACCACGCGGGTCGCCGCCGGATCAGAGCTGTCTGCCATTGCCTTGCCCCCTCCATTTCGCCGCGGCTTCGACTAGCCAGCGGCGCCCGGTTCGACTATAGGCTCAAAGGGCCGATGGGCCGGCGCGCCCGCCGCCCGAGAGCCGGACGATTTCGCGGAGATCCTGCATGAATCTGACTGCCGATATCGATCTCAAGGACCTCGTGCGCACCATACCCGACTACCCGAAGCCGGGCATCATGTTCCGCGATATCACGACGCTGCTCGGTCATGCCAACGGCTTCCGCGCCTGTGTCGAGCAGCTCGTCCAGCCCTTCGTCAATCGCCGGGTGCAGGCGGTCGCGGGCATCGAGGCGCGCGGCTTCATCCTGGGCGGGGCGGTCGCCGACCGCCTGCGCTGCGGCTTCGTGCCGATCCGCAAGAAGGGCAAGCTGCCGGGCAAGGCGATCGGCCAGGACTACGAGCTCGAATACGGGATCGACGTGATCGAGATCCACGAGGATGCGATCGGCGCCAACGACCCAGTGCTTCTGGTCGACGATCTGATCGCGACCGGCGGCACCGCCGAGGCCGCGGTGAAGCTCTTGCGCAAGCTGAAGGCCGACGTGATCGGCGCCGCCTTCGTCATCGATCTGCCCGATCTCGGCGGAGCGGCGCGGCTCGCCAAGCTCGGCGTCGCCTGTCATTCGTTGATCGCCTTCGAAGGCGACTAGAGTCCCTTAATGAATATCGACGGCAAGCACTACCGCACCATCTGGCTCGAAGAGGACGGCGAGACGGTCGGGATCATCGACCAGACCAAGCTGCCGCACCGCTTCGAGACGGTTCAGCTCCGTACCCTCGACGATGCCGCACACGCGATCAAATCGATGCAGGTCCGTGGCGCCCCGCTGATCGGGGCGACCGCCGCCTACGGGGTCGCCCTCGCGCTCCGCGCCAACCCGTCCGACGAGGGGCTCGACCACGCTTGCGAGAGGCTTGCCGCCACGCGGCCGACCGCCATCAATCTCCGCTGGGCGCTCGACGAGATGCAAAAGGCCGTGCGCAACCAGCCGCGCGAGGCGCGCGTCGCCGCGGCCTATGCGCGGGCGGCGCAGATCTGCGACGAGGACGTCGAGACCAACCGCAAGATCGGCGAGCATGGGCTCGGGATCATTCGCGCGCACGCCGAGAAGAAGGGCGGCAAACGCGTCAACATCCTGACCCACTGCAATGCCGGATGGCTTGCCTGCGTCGATTGGGGCACGGCGCTCGCGCCCATTTACCGCGCTTACGATGAGGGCATCGATGTCCATGTGTGGGTGGACGAGACGCGCCCGCGCAACCAAGGCGCCTCGCTCACCGCCTTCGAACTCGGCGCGCATGGTGTGCCGCATACGTTGATCGCCGACAATACCGGCGGCCATCTGATGCAGAAGAAAAAGGTCGATCTCTGCATCGTCGGCACCGACCGCACCACGGCAACCGGCGACGTCGCCAACAAGATCGGCACCTATCTCAAGGCGCTCGCCGCGCGCGACAACGACATCCCGTTCTTCGTGGCGCTGCCCTATTCGACGATCGATTGGAGCCTCGATGCCGGCAGCACCATTCCCATCGAGGAGCGCGATGCGAGCGAGGTCACCCACGTCTCGGGCAGGCTGCCCGACGGGTCGATTGCGAGCGTGCTGATCGCGCCGGAAGCGAGCCCGGCCGCCAATTTCGGCTTCGACGTGACGCCGGCGCGGCTCGTCACCGGCTTCATCACCGAACGCGGGGTGACGCCTGCGACCCGCGACGGGCTCATCACCCTCTACCCTGAGCACCGCAAAGGCCAAGCGGCGTAGCCGGGCATCGTGTAGTCGAGCCTGATGACGCTTCCCCTTGTAGGAGAGCCGCTAGCGCGCGGTGAGGGGTAAGCCCCGAAGCGGCGTCAAGATAAAGATTCATCTCTCGCCTTTACCACCATGCGACTTGCGGCAAGCTCGCGCGCAAGATTGCGGCGGAAAGCCCTCTCCCACGGGGGGAGAGGGGAATAGGATGCTGGCAGGATTCGGGAAGGAAAGTCGGATGGAGCAGGAAGATCTGATCGCGGTCGCGGGCGACTTCGCCGTCGCCATCCTGCTTGGCGCACTCGTCGGCATCGAGCGCGAGAAGCGCAAGATGGAGGAGTCGGACACCGAGCACATCGCGGGCCTGCGCACCTTCACCCTGCTCGGGCTCGTCGGCGCAGCCTCGGGCTATCTCGCGAAGAACCTCTCCTCTCCGTGGATCCTTGCCGCCGCGCTCGTCGTCGTCGGCGCCTTTGTCGTTGTCGGCTATCTCTCCACAGCGAGGGTCAGTCAGGACGGCAAGGGGCTGACCACCGAGGTTGCCGCACTGGTCGTCTTCCTGCTCGGGGCGCTCGTCATGTTCGGCCATCGCGAGCTCGCCATCGGGCTCGGCGTGATCACCGCCGCCGTGCTCGCCTACAAGCAGCCGCTGCACGGTTTCGTGGAGAAGCTCGGCTGGGACGACGTGTTTGCAGGCTTGCGGCTCCTCATCGCGACCTTCATCGCGCTTCCCCTCCTGCCCGATAAGCCGATCGACCCGTGGGGCGCGCTCAACCCCTACAAGCTCTGGCTGCTCGTGATCCTGATCTCGAGCCTGTCGCTTGTCGGCTACGTGCTGACGCGGTGGCTCGGACCGGCGCGGGGCACGGCGCTCACGGGACTTACCGGCGGCCTCGTCTCGTCGACCGCCGTCACGCTGTCATTCGCCAAGGAGGCGCGGGACAAGCCGGAGAACTCGGCGGCGCTCGCTTGTGGCATTCTGCTTTCCTGGGCCGTCATGTTCCTGCGCGTCATTGTGCTCGTGGCCGTGGTGAACCGCACTCTGCTCGCTCAGGTCCTCGTTCCGTTTGCGGTCATGGCTGTCGCCGTTGGCGCTTACGCGGCCTTTCTTTATTTTCGTGACGGGAGCGTCGATGGCGAGCGCCTAAAGGGCAAGGTCGAGGTCAAGAACCCGTTCAGCCTGGTCGAAGCGGCAAAATTTGGCGCGCTCTTCGCCGTGGTGCTGGTCGCGGTCAAGATCGTGCAGGAGCATTTCCCGCCGAGCGGGCTCTACGCGGTCGCGGGGCTCGCAGGGCTCACCGACGTCGATGCGATCACGCTGTCGATGTCGGAATTCGCGCAAAGCGGCGAGGCGAGAGTCGCCGTCATCGCCATCGTCATCGCGTCGCTTTCCAACACAATCGTGAAGTGTGGGATGGCCTTCGTGCTCGGCGGGCAAGAGCTGGGCAAGAAGCTCTTGATCGCGACCGCGCTTACGCTGGCGGCGGGCCTTGCTGCGGCCCTCCTCGTCTAGACCTTCATACCTTGAGGCCGAGACACTAGCTAAGGTTTATGCAGTGGAAGCGCTTGGCCGTCGCCCGTCTCATCCTGCCGCTCCTGGCGTTTGCCTCGCCGGCCTTCGGGGCGGAGGTCCAATATTTCGACGTGCCGAAGGGCGACCACCCGCACGATGTCGCGCCGGCGCCCGACGGGACCGTTTGGTACACAGGCCAGCGCTCGGGCGTGCTCGGAAGGCTCGATCCGCGGACCGGCGAGGTCGACCGCATCCCGCTGGGCGAGGGCTCGGCGCCGCATGGTGTCATTATCGGCCCGGACGGCGCGGCGTGGGTCACCGATAGTGGCCTCAATGCCATCGTCCGAGTCGATCCGGCCTCGCGCGAAGTGAAGACTTGGCCGCTGCCCAAGGCAGGCGAGAACGCAAACCTGAATACGCTCGCCTTCGACCGCCGCGATCGGGTGTGGTTCACCGGCCAGTCCGGCATTTATGGCCGGCTCGATCCGAGAAGCGGGGAGATTGAGGTCTGGGACGCGCCGAAAGGCGTGGGGCCCTACGGCATCACCGCCACGCCCGAAGGCGCGATCTACTATGTGTCGCTCGCGGGCTCCTTCCTCGGCAGGCCGGATCTCGACACCGGCGCGACCACCGTGATCGAGCCCAAGTCGCCAGGCGTCGGCACAAGGCGCGTTTGGTCCGACAAGAAGGGCCGGCTCTGGGTGAGCGAGTGGAACGCGGGCAATGTCAGCGTTTACGACCCTGCCTCGGCAAGCTGGGAGGTCTTTAAGCTCCCGGGAGCCGCGCCGCATGCCTACGCGGTCTATGTCGATGGCGACGACAAGGTGTGGGTCAGCGATTTCGCCGCCAACGCCATTCTGGAGTTAGATCCCGAGACGAAACGCTTCGCAAGCTTCCCGAGCGACAGGGACGGCGCCGCCGTCCGCCAGCTCAATGGGCGCAAAGGCGAAGTGTGGGGCGCGGAGTCCGGCACCGATCGCCTTGTGGTGATCCGCACCGGCGAACTGAAGGCAAAAGATTAGGCGGCCCTTAGGCGGCGAAGGCCGCGGCCACGGCAACGGCCCCGATCAGCGCAGCCACGGTCAGCGGCACGATCCACAGCGCATAGCGGAGATCGTGCTTTCCGCCGGAAGCCTTGGCGGTCTTGGCCAATTGCGCTGTCTGAAAGAGGATCTCGCGTTCCGTCTCGTCCTTGGGCTGGACGCTCGCCGCCGCGCGAAAGGCCGCACGATGCTTCTCGTGCCATTTCGGGCCTGGCCCGCGCATATAGTGGCGCTCGGGCCGATAGGGATCGCGGAATCTGCCCACTTTACTCCCTCACTGCGACAAACCCCGTAAGCCTCGGAGCGTACGGGGAAATATGTTGCAAATCGGTAAGGAAGCGTGGCGGAAACGAGACCATTTCTTGAGGCCCCGAAGAAGGTTGCGGCTTTCGGCAAGAAGATGGGCGCTCGATGCTTGAAGTTAAAGGTCATCTCTGCAACAACGCGCGCCATGCAAAGCCAATGGGACGACGACGCGGCCGGACAAATGGTCGCAAGCTACGGCGCGAAAGGGATCGGCCCCGATATCGCGCTCAGGGTCTACACCACGCGCCTCTTGGGGCGCGATCCGCTGCTCGTGCTGCACGGCGGCGGAAACACCTCGGTCAAGACGCGCGCCCGCGACGACCTCGGTCAGGAGCATGAGGTGATTGCGGTCAAGGGCTCGGGCGCCGACATGGCCGACATCGAGCCATGGGGATTGCCGGCGGTGAAGCTCGCCCCGTTGCGCGAGCTGCGCACGCTCGATGCGCTCTCCGACGAGGCCATGGTCAATTTTCAGCGGCTCAATCTGCTCGATTCGACCGCGCCCAACCCTTCGGTCGAGACGTTGCTCCATGCGTTCCTGCCCCACAAATTCGTGGACCATACGCACGCCGCCTCGGTCCTCTCGCTCGTCGATCAGCCGGACGGGGAGGCGCTTGCGCGCGAGGTCTATGACGGGCGCATGGGCATTGTGCCCTACATCGCGCCGGGCTTCGGCCTTGCCAAGGCGGCGGCCGAGGTGTTCGAGCAGAAGCCCGACGTCGAGGGCCTGATCCTGCACAAGCACGGCATCTTCACCTTCGGGGAGACCGCGCGCGAGGCCTATGAGCGCATGATCGAGATGGTGTCGCTCGCCGAGAGCCGGCTTCGCCAGGGCCGGCCGGTGGTGTTCCAGTCCCGCCAGATCCCGAGTGCGATCGCCTCTGCGGCCGAGATCGCGCCCCTCATCCGCGGCGCCTGCGCGATCAAAAAGGAGGGCGAGGAGCCAATTCGCTTCGTCACCGATTTTCGCACTGCGCCGGAGATCCTCGCTTATGTGAACGGGGCGGAGCTTGCCTCCTACAGCCAGCGCGGCGTGGTGACACCGGACCATATCATCCGCACCAAGAACAAGCCGCTCGTCGTGCCGCCGCCTGAGGCCGGCAAGCTCGAGGACTTTGCCCGCGCGCTGCGTGAGGCAGTGGCCAAGTTCATCGCCGACTACGATTGGTATTTCGCTCGCGAGAACGCGGCCGTCGGCAACACCAAGACCAAGCTCGACAGCGCGCCGCGCGTGGTGCTCGTCCCGGGCGTCGGCCTGTTCGGGCTCGGTCGCACGGCAAAGGACGCATCGATCGCCGCCGATCTTGCCGAGAACACGGTCAAGGTGGTGACCGAGGCCGAGGCCATCGGCCGCTATGAGCCGCTGCCCGAGAGCGATCTGTTTGCGCTCGAATATTGGAGCCTCGAGCAGGCGAAGCTCAAAGGCGCCGTGGTCAAGCCGCTCACCGGCCAAGTGGCGCTCATCACGGGCGCCGGAGCGATCGGCGCCGCCACCGCCAAGGCGCTTGCCGCGCAAGGCGCCGCCGTCGCCATCCTCGACATCGACGGGGAGGCGGCGACGAAGGCGGCCGCCGCCGTCAAAGGTCTCGGCATCGAAGCCGACGTGACCAAGCCCGAGCAGGTCAGGGCGGCCTTTGCCCTTGTCTGCGAGCGCTTCGGCGGGGTCGACATCCTCGTGTCAAATGCCGGAGCTGCCTGGCAGGGGCGGATCGGCGAGGTCACTGACGATCTTCTGCGCAAGAGCTTCGAGCTCAACTTCTTCGCCCATCAGACCGTGGCCAAGGAGGCGGTGCGTATCATGCTGAAGCAGGGCACCGGCGGGGTGCTTCTGTTCAACATCTCGAAGCAGGCGGTGAACCCCGGCGCCAATTTCGGTCCCTACGGGCTGCCGAAGGCCGCCACCATGCTGTTGATGCGCCAATACGCGCTCGACTACGGCCAAGACGGCATCCGCTCGAACGGCGTCAATGCCGACCGGGTGCGCAGCGGGCTCCTGACCGACGCGATGATCGCCGCACGGGCCAAGGCGCGCGGCGTATCGGAGGCCGAGTATATGGCCGGAAACCTGCTCAACCGCGAGGTGCTTGCCGAGGACGTGGCGCAAGCCTTCGTCCAGCTCGCGGTCGCGCGCAAGACCACCGGCCATATCGAGACGGTCGATGGCGGCAACATCGCCGCCGCGCTGCGATAGGATGCCCGGTCTTGGGCCGGGCATTAGGCGCAAGGGGAGCGCGAATTTTCCCAAATTGCGGGCGCTCCTAAGAGAGTTTTAACCACAACCAGAGAGTCTTGGCGGCACGACTTCGCGCGCAAGATTCGCTCGTTGCTGGGGCGCGTCGGGCGGCGAGGGGCACTTCGCGCGTCCTCACGATTCGAGAGAAATCCCATGGCTCTGCGCTTGAAAATCGCGCTCGCTTTCACGGCAACCGCGGTTATGGCGGTGGTGGTGTCGTTTGCGCTTGCGCTCACCATCCAGGGCACGGCACTTGCCGCCTTGATTGCGCTCGTCATCGCAGGAGGCCTCGGCTGGGGCTTCGGCTACATGTTCGGCGCCCCGATCGCCGAAGCACTCAGCGACCTCAACGGCGTGATCCTGCGCTTCATCAAATGGGACATGGACGGCACGGTGCCGCACGTCGACCGGCCCGACGAGGTGGGCCTTGTCGCCAAGGCGCTCAAGGCATTCCAGGCCGATGCCATCAGATGGAGCGAGAGCCACAAGAGCGAGCAGGACAGCCAAATTCAGGGCCGGCTCGCCTCGCAGCAGCGCACCGAGGAGCTGATCCACCAGTTCCGCGGCTCGATCGCCGGCATCCTCGGCGCCTTCGCCGACAGCGCGCGGCAGATGGACGAGACGGCGCGCGCTCTCTCGACGCTTGCGAGCGACACCAACGAGCGGGTCGGGGTGGTGGCGTCGGCCTCCGACGAGGCTTCCGCCAACGTGCAGACCGTGGCCGCCACGGCCGAGGAGCTTGCCGTCTCGGTGGGCGAGATCGGCACGCGGGTCGCGACCGCGAGCCGCATCGTGAGCCAGGTGACCGAGAACGCGCGCACCGCCAATCTCAAGGTCGAAGGCCTCGCCACCGCCGCGCAGAGGATCGGCGACGTGGTGAGCCTGATCCAGGACGTCGCCGCCCAGACCAATCTGCTCGCGCTCAACGCCACCATCGAGGCGGCGCGGGCGGGCGAGGCGGGCAGGGGCTTCGCCGTGGTGGCGAGCGAGGTGAAGACGCTCGCCGATCAGACCGCCAAGGCGACCGACGACATCAAGCAGCAGATCGCCGCCATTCAGACCTCGACCAACAGCGCGGTCGACGCCATGCAGTCGATCGTCACCACCATGGGCGAGGTCAACCGCAACACCCAGGAGATCGCAGGCGCCGTGCAGCAGCAATCGGCGGCGACCTCCGAGATCTCGCACAGCGTCCGCCAGGCCGCGCGCGGCACCGAGGACGTGGTCGCGCATATGCCGGGCGTCACCAAGGCCGTCGACGAGACGAGCCAGTCGGCGACGCAGATGCTGCAAGTCTCCCGCGACCTGTCGCGCCAGGCCGAGCAGCTCCGCCACACGGTCGAGAATTTCCTGCGTCAGGTGGCCGCCGCCGATCAATTGAAGCGCGTCAGCTGATCCCGCCAGGGGGCCTTAAGGTTGACGGAAGCGCGGCTTGCGGGCGAAGCTTCCCTGAATTCGGCGGTCGTGGGGAGAACACGCTTTGGCCCGTATCTTGCGCACGTTTCTTGCGGGCGTGCTCGCGCTTCTGCCGATCGCCGTAACGGTGTTCGTCACTGCCTGGGTCGGCGCGCTGGTCGCAAGCTATGCCGGCCCCGGCAGCTTCATCGGCCGGATGATCACCGCGCTCGGCAGCGCGATCGGGCTCAACATCGAGCCGTCGTCGACCGCAGCATACCTGCTCGGGCTTGCCATCATCCTCGGCGCGATCTTCGTGCTCGGACTTCTCGTCGAGTCGGGCTTGCGCTCGTTGATCTCCGGCAGCTTCGACTGGCTGATGGCGCGCATCCCGCTCGTCTCCAACATCTACGACCTGTCGAAGCGGTTCGTCGCCATCGTCGATCGCGGCGATCAGGGCGACCTCAAGAGCATGAGCCCGGTGTGGTGCTTCTTCGGCGGCGAAGGAAGCGCGGCGGTGCTCGCGCTGATGCCCTCGCATCAGCCCGTCGCGATCGGCGATCGCTCCTATCTCGGCGTGCTCGTGCCGTCGGCGCCGGTGCCCTTCGGCGGCGCTCTGATCTATGTTCCCGCCGAATGGGTCAAGCCGGCCGAAGGCGGCGTCGAGCGGCTGATGAACGTCTATGTGTCGATGGGCGTGACCTCGCCCGCGGCGCTGCCCGCCTCTGAAGGGACGGCGGAGAAGCCCGCCAGGGCGAAGAGAACCCGGCGCAAAGAGCCTCACGCGCCGCCTGCCGATTAGGCATTTTGCCCCAGGGATACTTGGCCTCAGCGATGGTTCGTCTCAGGGGCTCGCGAGAATTTTTGCACTATCGAATCTCTTGCTACCAGCACGGTAGTCTCACGGAGGAGATGCGATCATGAAGAAAATCATTCTGACCCTGATGGCTTTGGGCCTGGCAGTGAGCGTTGTTCCCGCTGCCTCCTATGCGGCCGCGCCGAAGACCAAGGCGGCCTGCGAGAAGGCGAAGATGAAGTGGGACGATGCGACGAAGACCTGCTCGAAGCCGTAAATCCCTCTCTCGATGTGACGAAGGCGGCGGGCGACAGAGCCCGCCGCCGATTTCTTTGGGCGTCACGTCCTAAAGACGCCAAACTCCCGCGCGGGGGAGCGAATACGCCCAGGCGCCGCGTGAAAAGTGCCGGCCAGCCGAGCCCAAGCCTCTCGGCACGACATTTATTGGGCAGCGACGGGAACGGGTCGAGACAGGGCCGCGTTCTCCCGACGCCAATCGTCTGTCGATTGGCCAAGGAGGAACGCCATGAAAAAGTACCTCGTAGCAGCCGGCCTGATCGTAGCGTTCGCCACCCCCGCGCTCGCCGCGGACTATTACGTTGCCCTAAGGGTTGGCGGCGGCGGATGTGAGGTTATGACCACCGAACCCACGGATGCGAAAAAGTACAAGATGATGGGCAAGTTCACTTCGGAGGCTGAGGCCAAGGCAGCCATGGCCAAGATGACGGAGTGCAAGTAGCCTATCGTTCGATCCGTTCGCGGAAGGGGCCGCTAAGCCGGCCCCTTTTCGCCCAGGCTCAGTTCGCGAAGCGGAAATGGAGGACGTCGCCGTCCTTCACTACGTAATCCTTGCCTTCCAATCTGAGCTTGCCGGCGTCGCGCGCACCGGCCTCGCCGGAGAGGGCGACGTAATCGTCATAAGCGATGGTCTCGGCGCGGATGAAGCCCTTCTCGAAATCGGTGTGGATGACGCCCGCGGCCTGCGGGGCGCGGGTGCCTTGGGTTACCGTCCAGGCGCGCGCCTCCTTGGGGCCGGCGGTGAAATAGGTGATGAGGCCAAGGAGCTTGTAGCCTTCCCGGATGAGGCGGTTGAGCCCAGGTTCTTTAAGCCCGAGCTCGGCGAGATAGGTCTTGCGCTCTTCGGGGGGAAGCTCGGCGAGTTCGGCCTCGATCTTGGCCGAGATGACGATGCAGCCGGCGCCTTCGGCCTGGGCGAGAGCCTCGACCCGCGCCGAGTGAAGGTTGCCGGCCGCGGCGGAGGCTTCGTCGACGTTGCACACATAGAGCACGGGTTTCGAGGTGAGGAGACCGAGGCTTTTGAAGGCGGCCTGCTCGTCCTCGCTCACCGCGGCAAGCCGAGCAGGCTTTCCGTCGCGCAACAGGACGAGCGCCCGCTCGAGCAGGGCGAGCGTCTGCTTCGCCTCTTTGTCTTGACCTCTGATCTTCTTCTCGAGGATCGGCACGCGCCGCTCGAGGCTCTCGAGGTCGGCCAGCATCAGCTCGGTCTCGATGGTCTCGGCGTCGGCGATCGGATCGACGCGGCCCTCGACATGCACCACATCGCTGTCCTCGAAGCAGCGCAACACATAGGCGATGGCATCCACCTCACGGATGTGGGCGAGGAACTGGTTGCCGAGCCCTTCGCCCTTGGAAGCCCCGCGCACGAGCCCGGCGATGTCGACAAAGGTGAGGCGGGTCGGCACGATCTGCGCCGACTTGGCGATGGCCGCGAGCGCTTCGAGTCTCGGGTCGGGGACGGGCACGTCGCCGACGTTCGGCTCGATGGTGCAGAACGGGTAGTTGGCGGCTTGCGCCGCCGCGCTCTGCGTCAGCGCGTTGAACAGGGTGGACTTGCCGACATTTGGCAGGCCGACGATCCCGCATTTGAATCCCATGGTCTCAATCCATCATTCCGTGACTAACCTTCGCCCTGCGGGGAGAGGTCGGCGCACATAGTGCGCCGGGTGAGGGGGATTCAAGGGCGACCGAGACCGGTCTCCCCTCACCCCGACCCCCTTCCCCACAGGGGAGAGGGGGAGAGCGACGCCCGTTCCCGACTGTCAAGAGCCGAGCCAGCGGCGGAGCTTGCTCGCGAGCGTCCCCTGCGGCGCCTCGCTCTTAGCCTCGGCTTCGCTCTCTTTAGCGCGCGGCTCGGCTTTCTTACGCGGCTCAGCCTTCTTGCGCGGCGCGGGTTTCTCGGCCTCATCGGGCTCCGATTGCATGGCATGCGCCACACGCGACTGAAACTTGTCGTTGGCCCCTTCGGCGAGATAGGGCGCGTTCTCGGCGATGGCGCCGAGCAGGGGCTCGAGCCATTCATGCTCCGGTTTGGCGAAGTCACGCAGCACGTAGCCGGTCACGAGATCCTTCGATCCGGGATGGCCGATGCCGATGCGCACGCGCACATAGTCGTTGCCGAGATGGGCGGTGAGCGATTTCAGCCCGTTATGCCCGGCGACGCCTCCGCCGGTCTTGACCCTCACTTTGCCGGGCGCGAGATCGAGCTCGTCATGGAACACGACCACGTCGCCGAGATCGAGCTTATAGAAGCGCACCGCCTCGCCGACGGCGCGCCCCGACTCGTTCATGAAGGTCTGCGGCTTGAGCAGGAGAACCTGCTCCTTTCCGGGCCTGCCTTCGGCGACGAGGGCCGAGAAGCGTTTGCGCCAGGCGGGAAAGTCATGCGTGGCGGCGATGGCATCGATCGCCATGAAGCCCACGTTGTGACGGTTGAAGGCGTATTGCCCCCCGGGATTGCCGAGGCCGACGAAGAGCTTCATCGCAAGTTATCCTGAGCCAAGGCACGGGGGCGAAGGCTAGCAACCGCCCGAGCGGGAGAAAAGAAGCTACTTCTTCTTCTCTTCCTTGGGCTTCTCCTTCTCGGCGGCGGCACCCTCGGCGGGGGCAGCGGCAGCGCCCTCGGCGGGAACGGCGGCGGCCTCGGCGGCGGCGGCTCCGGGCACCGGCTCTTCAGCCGACCGGCCGACGATGGTTGCCACGGTGAAGTCGCGCTCGGTGATGGTTGGGCGCACGCCCTCCGGCAGGGCGATGGCCGAGATATGCACCGAGTCGCCGATCTCGAGCCCGGTCAGATCGACGTCGAAATGGTCGGGGATGGCATCGGCCGGGCAGCGCACGGGGATCTCGTGGCGCACGACGTTGAGCACGCCGCCGCGCTTCAGGCCAGGCGAAGCCGCTTCGTTCAGAAAGCGCACCGGCACGTCGACGTTGACGAGGGCATCCTTGCCGACGCGCATGAAATCGACATGGATGGGGAAGTCGCGGATGGGATCGAGCTGCACGCCGCGCGGGATCACGCGCGTCTTTTTGCCCTCGACGTCGAGAGTGAAGATGGTGCTCTGGAAGTGGCCCGTATGGAGCTGTTGGGAGATGGCGCGATAGTCGACGGCGATGTTCTCGGGCTCCTTTTTGTCGCCATAAAGGGTGCCGGGGATGCGGCCCTCGCGGCGCGTGGCTCTCGCCCCGCCTTTGCCGGAGCGCGCACGCCCCCATGCCTTGAGTTCGATCGTTTCAGCCATTTCAGGGCTCCAGAGCTAGAAATAATGAGGGGCCGGAAAACGGCCCCGCACGGGCGGGCAGGCGCCTTAAGGTGCCGCCCGCAGCGAATTCGGACTGGCTTATAGCGCCTAAGCCATAGGCCTGACAATCCGCTAAAGCTAAGCAATCAAGTGCGCCAGGGGTGCTCCGGCAACTCGCTCACGCCGAGCACCTTGACGCCCGCCTCGGCCACTTTGTGGTCGTTCTCCACGGAGCTCCCGGAGACGCCGATGGCGCCGACGAGCACGCCGTCGTCGTCGACAATGGGGAGGCCGCCGGGGAAGGTGATCAGGCCCTCGTTCGAGTGCTCGATGCCGTAGAGCGGCTTGCCGGGCTGGGACAGCTTGCCGAGCTGACCCGTGGCCATGCCGAAGAACACGGCGGTCTTGGCCTTCTTGATGGCGATGTCGATCGAGCCCACCCAGGCGTCGTCCATGCGCAAGAAGGCCTTGAGGTTGGCGCCGGAATCGACCACGGCGATGCACATTTGCGTCTTGAGCTCGACCGCCTTCTTGCGGGCGGCCTCGATCGCCTTCTCGGCATTCTCCAAATTGACGTGCATGGGCTTAACACTCCTCGTTGGTGGGGGATGGGCTAGGCATAGCCCGCAAGGCAGGCGGAAACGTAAACGCCCAAAGATCGCTTTGGTCGCGACACAACGCGACTCTTTCGGCGTAGGATGGCTTCATATGGGAGACCCATGCCGGGGAACCAAGCCCCGAAGGTGTCGCAGGGTCAGACCGTGGAAGGAGGAGCACATGACGCAGAGCGTCTACAAGGTGATCGAGATTATCGGCACGAGCCCGAAATCCTGGGAAGAGGCGGCCAAGAACGCGGTCGAGCTGACCGGGGAGCACTTGCGCGATCTCCGCGTGGCGGAGGTCGTGGCGCAGGATCTCGTCATCACCGACGGCAAGGTCGAGGCCTACCGCGCCAAGCTCAAGGTCTCGTTCAAGTATGAAGGATCGCGCTGAGCGGCATAGAAGCGAGGGCGCCCGCCCGCTTGCGCTCGTCATTGCCGATGACGGGGCTGAAACCACCACCTGCGACACGTAGGGAATGAAGGCAAACCGCATCCATCTCTACGGCCCCCCGGAGGTCATCGTCTTCGAGGATGTCGAGGTGCCCGTCCCGAGATTCGGCGAGGTCCTGGTCAAGGTCGCCGCGTCGGGCGCGGGACTGTGGGACACCTATATCAGGTCCGGAGCGAGCGTCCTGCCGCAGCCGCTTCCGCTCACGCTCGGCGCCGAGATCGCCGGCGTCGTCGAGGCGGTCGGGCCCTCGGTGATCGCCTTCACGCCTGGCCAGGAAGTGTTCGGGGTGACCAATGCCCGCTTCACCGGCGCCAACGCCGAGTACGCCGTGGCGTCAACCGCGATGATCGCGTTGAAACCGCGCGTGCTCACCTATCTTTACGCAGCGTCCATGCCGGTCGTCGCCGTGACCGCTTGGCAGATGCTGTTCGATCACGCGGAGCTCGCTGCCGGCGAAACGGTGCTGGTGCAGGGGGCGGCCGGCAATGTCGGTTCCTATGCCGTGCAATTCGCCCGCCTCGCCGGCGCGCGTGTGATCGCAACCGCCGCGGCTGCTGATATCGACAAGGTGAAGGCGCTCGGCGCCGACAAGGTCATCGACTTCCGCGCCGAGCGCTTCGACGAGACGCTCAAGGGCATCGACGTCGCCATCGATACGGTCGGCGGCGGCGTGCAGCGGCGGTCCTTTGCCGTGCTGAGACCCGGCGGGCGGCTGATCTCGTCGGTGTCGAAGCCGAACGCGCAGGAAG
The DNA here is from genome assembly GCF_035650995.1 of Methyloceanibacter sp. Classification (GTDB taxonomy): domain Bacteria; phylum Pseudomonadota; class Alphaproteobacteria; order Rhizobiales; family Methyloligellaceae; genus Methyloceanibacter. The sequence continues at coordinate 81,091 of NZ_DASRGO010000031.1, forward strand.
CCGAGAAGCGCTCGGTGCGGGCGGGATTCATGCAGGTCGATGTCGACACGCCGACGCTCGCCAAGATCGCGAGTCTCGTCGATGAGGGCAAACTCAACGTCGAGGTGGGCCCGGTGCTGCCGCTCGAACAGCTCCGTGTGGCGCATGAGATGCTGGAGGGGATCAGGCCGAAACCCCGCGGCAAGATCGTGATCGAGAGCTGAGGAACGGGTCGGCGTCGAGCCTAGTAGAACAGGCTCGAGACCGAGCGTTCCTCGGCGGTGCGCGCGATCGCCTCGCCGAGCAGAGGGGCGATCGGGAGCACGCGGATGTTGTGAGCGTTCTTGACCGCCTCGCTCGGCAGGATCGAGTCGGTGATGACGAGCTCCTTGAGCCGCGACGCCATGATGCGGGCGACCGCGCCACCCGACAGCACGCCGTGGGTGATGTAGGCGCTAACCGAGGTCGCGCCGTGATCGAGCAAGGCCTCGGCCGCATTCACCAGAGTGCCGCCCGAATCGACGATATCGTCGACCATGATGCAGGTGCGCCCCTTCACGTTGCCGATGACGTTCATCACCTCGGAATCGCCGGGACGCTCGCGGCGCTTGTCGACGATGGCGAGCGGAGCGTCGATGCGCTTGGCAAGTCCCCGGGCACGAACCACGCCGCCCACGTCGGGCGACACCACCATCAGGTTGTTGGTGTCGAACACCTGCTTGATATCCTGCACCATGACCGGTGCGGCGAACAGATTGTCGGTCGGGATGTCGAAGAAGCCCTGGATCTGTCCGGCATGGAGGTCGAGGGTGAGCACGCGGTCGGCGCCCGCACGCACGATCATGTTGGCGACGAGCTTGGCCGAGATCGGGGTGCGGGGACCAGGCTTCCGGTCCTGGCGCGCGTAGCCGAAATAGGGAACCACTGCGGTCACCCGCTTCGCCGATGCGCGCTTCAGCGCATCGATGATGATAAGAAGCTCCATCAGGTGATCGTTGGCGGGGAAGGAGGTCGACTGGATGACGAACACGTCCTCGCCGCGGACGTTCTCCTGCACCTCGACGAAGATCTCCATGTCCGCGAAGCGCCGCACGACGCATTTGGCGAGCGGCGTGTTGAGGTAGGTCGCGATGGCCTCGGCGAGGGGCCGATTGCTGTTGCCGGCGACCAGCTTCATTCGATCGCTCCTCGACCCTTCGGCGCCAAGAGCAAGAGCGGACGGTTTCTGCATCACGCCCGGCTTTTAACAAGGGCTTGGGGGCGCTGTAAACTCGCGTGGTGCCGAAAGGCTGTGGATCAGCTCGACCTGGGCAGAAGCTTGATGATGCCGTCGGCGGCGGCGCCCGCCGCGGCGTCGGCGACGGCGCCCCAAGGTCCGTTCAGAGAGCCGCGCGGGATGGTGTTCTGCTGCGAAACGGTGCCGAGCCTCTTGCCGCTCGGGTCGAGCACGAGCCAGTCGATGCGGATGCTCTGCTTGCCGCCGGCCGCGTCCGACAGGACGACGGTGCCCTTAACCATGTAGACGTTTTCGGTCACGCCGTTGGCGAGCTTGATGCCGCCGGCATAGAGGCGCTTCTTGAGCGCGGTGGTGAGCGATCGCTGGCCGTCGCCGGGGGCGCCTGCGACGGGCGCCACGAGCACGCCGTTTGCCTTGGGCAGCGCGGCGGGTGCAGGCGCCGTCGAAGCGGTCGCGGCAGGAGTCCCTTCCGACACGGCGGCGACCGGGGCGGCGCTGCCATGCGGCAAGGATGCCGCCACCTGCGAGGTGGTCTTGCCGGCGATCGAGTTGAGCACAGTGCCGTTCACCGCCTCCCACGGGTCGGCAACGCGGCCAGGGATCAGCTCGTCGCCCGAAACGCGCGACACGCGGCCGCCGGAGGCGTCCGTCACGTCGAAGATGTAGGAGATTTTCGAGCCGCCCTTCTCGGACGAGGCGAGCAGGTAGCCGCGCAACGTGTAATCTCCGCTGCCGCCCGGCACGATGGTGAGGCGGCGGTCCTTGCCGGCATCGACCAAGGCCTGGGTGAATTGGTCGGCGACCGCCTGCGGGGCGCCGACGATGGGCGCAAGGGAGATTTTCGTCGATCTCGAGAACAGGCTGCTTGCGCTCGAGAAGAAGCTGCTCGTGCTCGGGCCGCCGCCGCAGCCGGTCAGGCACACGAGTGCCAGGACGGCAAGGGCGGCTGACACGACGTGTCTTAGATGGCCGCGCAAGTGCGTTGAGTCCGCGCCCAACAAAATTCTCCCTCTGTTGGCCGCACAGCACCGCTCGCGACGGAGCCGTCGTGGCGGGACTCCCAACCCTCTCGTAAACAATAGCTTACCCGCCTCGGCCCGCTCGCGTCCAGGTCTTGAGTGGGCCAGGCCTGGGGCCCTTGCGACCTATAGTGAACGCCAACTCAGGTAAGCAGGATGGCGGAAATTTGACGGCCGTAATCCGTCTCGCCGTGGTGCTGGGACCGGCGGTAGCTGAATAGCCTGGATTCGTCGCAATACGTGCACAGGCCGAGATCGAGAATGGTGCCCACGCCTGCCCGTCTCAGCCGCTCGGCCACGTAGCCCGGCAGGTCGAAATGCGGTTCGCCGGAGCCCTCGTCGAGGGCGAAGAAGGGGGTGCTCTCCGGCTCCTCGGCCACGAATTTATCGCGGTAGTCGGTGCCGACCTCATAGGCCTTCTGCGAGATCGCCGGTCCGATCGCGGCAACCGTTCGCTCGGGCTCGGCGCCGAGCTTCTGCATGGCCTTCATCGTCGCCTCGACGATGCCTGACAGCGCGCCGCGCCAGCCGGCATGAGCCGCACCGATGACGCGCGCCTCGCCGTCGCAAAACAGCACCGGCGCGCAGTCGGCGGTGAGCACGCCGATGGCAAGTCCCGGCGTCGAGGTGACGATGGCGTCGGCCTCCGGAATCTTCCCTGCCGCCCACGGCGCCTTGACGGCCACCGCGGCGGCGCTGTGCTTTTGCGAGACCGTGAGCAAATGGCTCGGTTTGGCGCCCAGGATCTCGGCGACGCGGGCGCGGTTCTCCTGAACACTCGCCGGCTCGTCGCCCGAGCCTGGCCCGCAATTAAGCGAGGCGAAGATCCCGGTCGAAACGCCGCCCTGGCGGGTAAAGAAACCGTGTGAGACCCCGCCGATGGCGGCAAGGGGCGAGGCGCACAGTCTCATCTTGTCGGGCGTAACCATGGGCCGGCGAGAGCGAACGCTCTAAATTTCCCCGAAGGGCGGCGGCGTGGCAAGCCCATCGCTTGCAAGCGCGAGCACTTTGAACAGAACACCCATCCGGCTCGGATCGGCGAGCCGCGCGGCGCCCGAAGAGATCAACTCCCGCTGCTCGGGCCGCGCCGCCGCGATAAGCCGGTCGCGTCGCTCGAGCAGCCCAAGCCGTATCAGGAACTCGCCCTGCGGCATGGGCCCATAGGCCTTGAGCCCAAGCGCTTCCGCCTCTCGCTTCAAGGCGGCAAAATCGACGTGGGCGGTGAGGTCGGTCTCGCCCGGAGCGGCAAGCGGGTCGGCGTAGCGGTGATGGCGCACCGCTTGGAGCGTATCGCCCAGGCCGCTCCGCTCGTGGCCGTAATCGATGAAAAGGGCGGTAAGCGGAGCCTCCTTCGCTCGCGCGGCGAGAGATGCGAGGAGGCGACCCGTCGCGGGACGCCTCTCGATGATGGCGCCCTCGGGCGCTTCGGGGAGGGTGCCGTCATCAACTGTGCTGCCCTCGGTAAAGGCGAGGCGGCCGCCCGCGTTCAAGCCGACGCACCGCTCGCGCCAGACCCCTTTCCGGCGCACGAACTGGCGCACGGGCAGCGCATCGAGAAATTCGTTGGCGATGACGATGAGCGGGAGCCCGCGCGGCACAGCGTCGAGCGTCTCGTGCCAGCGGATCGGCTGGCTGGCGCCCCTTAGCGTTTCCTTTTGCGTCTCGCGGAGCACCTGGCTTCTTTCGATGAGCGCGAGCGAAACGCTGTCAGCGAAGGCTTTCGCGCTCCGCCAGGCACGCATCGCGTCGGCGAGAAGGGTGCCGCGGCCGGGACCGAACTCGGCAACGATGACCGACGTTGGCGCGCCCATTGCCTGCCACACGCAGGCTGCCCAGAGCCCGATCAGCTCCCCGAAAATCTGGCTGATCTCCGGCGCCGTGATGAAATCGCCCGACGCTCCGATCGGCTGGCGCGAGGTGTAGTAGCCCCCGCGCGCGTCGGTGAGGCAGGCGTCCATGTAGTCGGCGACGCTGATTGGTCCCTCGCGGGCGATGCGCTCATGAAGCCGTACCGCAAGGGGCGCGGATGCCGGGCGAGCGAACGCGCTCATCACGAGGCGAGCGCGGGCTTCCGCCTCGCGCGCCAGATGAGCCAGGCGCCGATCAGGACCATGGGGATGGAATAGACGATGCCTGGCGTGAAGATGCCGACATCCATCGGGTGCCCGGCATGCGGCTCGCGCGCGAACTCCTCAACGACGCTGCGGAAGATGCCGTAGAAGATGAGGAACAGGCCGAACACGGTGCCGGGCCGCTCGAGCGCGTGATAGCGGTGGGTGGCGATGCGCAAGATGATCCACAGCACGATGCCCTCGAGAAAAGCCTCGTAGAGCTGGCTCGGGTGGCGCGGCTGGTCGCCGGTCCCCGGGAACACCATGGCCCAAGGCACGTCGGTGACGCGCCCGACCACCTCGGCGTTGATGAAATTGGCGATGCGGCCGAAGAACAGCCCAAACGGGGTGGCGGCGGAGGCCACGTCGCCGAGCGAGAGCGGATTGATGCCCTTCACGCGCGAGAAGACATAGACCGCGAGCACGACGCCGAGCAGCCCGCCATGAAAGGACATGCCGCCGTTCCACACGGCCGGGATCTCCGAGGGGTTGTGCCAGAAGAAGCTCGGCTCGTAGAACAGCACGAAGCCGAGCCTGCCGCCGACGACGATGCCAAGCGTGATCCATAATAGAAAGTCATCGGCCTGGGTGACGGTCATCGGCGACTTGCCGCCCCACAGCGCATCGCGCGAGACGAGGTAGCGCCCGTACAGCCAGCCGCACAGGATGCCGGCCATGTAGGCGAGCCCGTACCAGCGGATCGAGACCGGACCGATCTGGAGCGCGACGGGATCGATCACGGGGTAGGGGATGACGAGGAGGTCCATCGGTCGGGGCCTAAGGCTTGGCGACGGGCGGACCCTTTACCGACCATGCCTCACTGTCAAGGCGCCGAACGCCGCTCCCTTGCGTCTCGAGGCTCGGCATCCCATAGTCGGCGCATGACGCAGACCACTGGGCGGTTCTTCGACGAGCTCGGCAGGCTCATCACCGACGCCGCGGGCGCGGCCGACGGCGTGCGCAAGGAAATCGAGGGCGTGGTCCGCGCCCAGGCCGAGCGCGTATTGCGCGATCTTGACGTGGTGCAGCGCGAGGAGTTCGAGGCGGTCAAGGCCATGGCGCAAAAGGCGCGCGAGGAGAACGAGGCGTTGAAGGCGCGCATCGCCGCGCTCGAAGCCGCGATCGTGAAAGGTCTGGCGAGCGACGGCCATTAGCTGACGGGCAATCTTTGCTTGACTGGTACGTCTGTCGAACGGACTCGAAGCGAGGGCGAATCGAGTCGGTCTACCGCTTGGGCCGGTGCTTTAATCCACAGCTATCTTTAGGTGGTCCACAGCATTCGGCTTGACCCGACTCGGCGCCGGTTGGTGCCGCCGACTCACCCATTATATAACTGATTCACAAAGTGATTCGCGGCATTGTCTGAAGTAGCGCGGAACTCTCTAGAGGCCACAGAGGGAACGCATGGCTACGACCGAGTTTAACTTCGACCGACTCACCAACCCCGTAGATATCGTCGAGCATATCGCAACCATTCATGACTGGACTTTCGAGCGAAGTGCGCCGGACGAGCTCACGCTGACCGTCGCGGGGACGTGGTGCGACTACCATATCTCATTGACTTGGCGGGATGATCTTGAGGCGCTGCATTTGGCTTGCGCCTTCGACTTCAAGGTCACCAAGGCGCGACTTGCGGAACTCTACCGGCTGCTCGCGCTGATCAACGAGCAGCTCTGGCTCGGCCATTTCGATCTGTGGAAGGAGGACGGGCTCCTGCTCTACCGCCACGGCCTTCTGCTCACCGGCACCGAGACCAAGGCTTCGCAATGCGAGGCTCTCCTCAGGGCGGCGCTCGAGTCTTGCGAGCGCTATTATCAATCCTTCCAGTTCGTGCAGTGGGCGGGGAAGTCGTCGGAAGACGCGCTCACCGCCACCATGCTCGAGACGCAAGGACAGGCATGACACTTCGCCTCGCCGGCCCGCTCGTCCTCGTCGGAGCGGGGAAGATGGGCGGGGCTCTGCTCGAGGGCTGGCTTCGGCAGGGCCTTGAGCCCGAACATGTGTTCGTGCGCGATCCCTCGCCGCCGCCGGAGGTCGCCGCGCTGGTCAAGCGCCACGGCATCGAGACCGCGCGCCTGCCCGAGGAGCCCGCAGTCATCGTCATCGCCGTCAAGCCGCAGCTCGTCGAGGAGACGCTTGCCGCGCTTGCCCCTGCCATCGGCAAGGGCACGGTCGTGCTGTCGATCGCGGCCGGACGGACGCTCGCCTCTCTCGCCAAGCCGCTGCCGAAGGACACGGCGATCGTGCGGGCGATGCCCAACACCGCCGCCGCCATCGGCCGCAGCATGACGGCCGCCTGCGCCAACGCCGAAGTGAGCCGCGAGCAAGCGCTCGCATGCGGCGCGCTGCTCGAGGCGATCGGCGAGGTGATCTGGCTCGACGACGAGCGCCTGATGGACGCTGTCACGGCGGTCTCTGGGAGCGGGCCGGCCTATGTGTTCCTGCTCGCCGAATGTCTCGCCGAAGCCGGGCGCGAGGCCGGGCTCGATGCCGAGCTCGCCAACCAGCTCGCGCGGGCGACGGTTTCGGGCGCTGGCGCGCTGCTTGCCCAATCGGACTTGAGCGCAGCGAGGCTTAGAGAGAACGTGACCTCGCCCAAGGGCACGACCGCCGCTGCGCTCGAGATCCTGATGGGGACGGGCGGGTTCAAGGACCTTCTCATCCGCGCCGTTGCCGCAGCCGCGAAGCGGTCGCGCGAACTGTCGTCCTGAGAGCGGAAATCAGAGTCAGAAGCCAGAAACCGGGAAGCGGGAAAAGTTGTTTTCCTTTTGAGTCCGACTTCTGACTTCTGAGATCTCATTTCCGGATTCTGGCTTCCGATTTCCGATATGATCGGAAATCAAAGGAGTACCCCCATGTTCGACGATCTCTCCACACGTTCGAAGGCGATCAAGGCGGCGCTCGCGCTTGCTGCGCGCAAGGGCTGGCGCGACACCACGCTCGCCGACATCGCGCAAGACTCGGGGCTCAGCCTCGCCGATCTGAGAGCGGAGTTCACCACCAAGAACGATATCCTCCGCGCTTTCCAGGCCAAGGTGGACGAAGAAGTGCTGGCAAAAGCCAAGGCGGCGCCCGAAGGACAGAGCCCGCGCGACCGGCTGTTCGACGTGATCATGACGCGATTCGAGGTGCTTGCGCCGTACAAGAGCGCGCTCAGGCGCATCTCGGCCTATCTCTGTTGCCGCCCGGGAGAGGCGGCAATGCTCGCCTGTTCCACGCTCGCCTCGCAATATTGGATGCTCGCGGCATCCGGTGCCAAGCTCGACGGCGCTGGTGCTGCGGTGCGCGTCGGCGGGCTTGCCGCGATCTACGCCAAGGTGTTCGAGGTCTGGCTCGACGACAATTCGCCCTCACTCGACAAGACCATGGCCGCGCTCGACCGGCGTCTCGCGAAGGGAGAGAAGTGGCTCGATCGCGCCGAAACGGCGTGCGCCGATCTCTGCCGCTTTGCTTGCGGGTTCCTGCCGCGCGGATGGAAGCGGCGCAACACCGAAACGCCGCCGCCGGCGAGCCCAGAATCGCCCGGACCAGCGGCGCCGGCGCCGGCCTAAGCCCGCGTCACTCCGGAAGATCGTCGTCGTCGTCGGGGCCTGACAGGTCCTCGGGTCCCTCGCCGGGCAACTCCGCATCGACGGAATCGCCCGCAACCGGCGCATCGGGATCGTCGAGCGGCCTGAGCGCGTTAGCCGGCGCCTGAGATGCAGGACCGCCGGCCGCTCCCCGCCATGGCAGCACGGGGAAGACAGAGCTCCCACCGGACGGAGAACCGGACGCCGCTCCTCGCCACGGCAGCACGGGAAAGACGGACGCTCCGCTCTCGCGCTCGACCTGGACGTTGCCCCTGTTGACGTTGACCTCGATCTCCGAGCCCGGCTGCTCCTCGTCCTGAATCTCGTCGAAGTCGGATTCGGCCCGCGCCGGCCCTCCCATGGTCAGGGCGAAGGCCGCCATGAGTCCCATCGCCATTCTTCGCATGTCGAATCCTCCCGACGCGTTTGGTCTCGATCTTCAGACAGGGACTTTTAGCACGGCCCTGAGACCCCCGAGAGGGGATTTGCTCAAGGCGATGTCGCCGCCGTGGATGCGGGCGATGTCGAGCGCGATGGCAAGCCCGAGCCCGGTCGAACCGGACTCTTGGGTGCGCGCATGGTCGAGACGATAGAACGGGCGGAACACGCGCTCGTATTCCGATTCAGGGATGCCCGGACCGTCGTCGTCGACAGTGACGGTAAGCGCGCCGTCCTGGCGCCTGGCCGCGACCTTGATGTGCTCGGCGAAGCGCACGGCGTTGTTGACCAGATTGGCGACGGCACGCTTGAAGGCATGGCGGCGAAGCGGAACGACGATCGGCGCGCCCTCGATCTCGATCGCGATGTCCTTGGCGCCGTGCGCCTGCGCTTTCACTTCGCCGAGAATTTCGCCCATGTCCACACGCACGATGTCCTCGCCCGAGCCGCCCTTGGCGAAGGCCATGTAATCCTCGAGCATCGCCTGCATTTCGTCGACATCGCTGCGCATCGCCTCGAGCTCGGGACTGTCCTCGAACAAGGCAAGCTGAAGGCGGAAACGGGTGAGCACGGTGCGCAGGTCGTGACTCACGCCGGCGAGCATCACCGTGCGCTGCTCGACATGGCGCTCGATACGGTCGCGCATCTCGATGAAGGCGTGCGCCGCTTGGCGCACCTCGCGCGCGCCGCGCGGGCGGAAGTCCGGCGGCGGCGGGCGCCCCTTGCCGAAGCTGTCGGCCGCTTCCGAGAGGCGCAGGATCGGCTTGATCTGATTGCGCAGGAAGAGGATGGCGACGGTGAGCAGAACGAGCGAGGTGCCGACCATCCACAACAGGAAGATCTGTGAATTCGAGGCATAGGTTTGGCTCCGCCGCGCCAGCACGTGCATCACCCCGTCGTCGAGCTTGATCCTGATGTCGACGAAATTCGAGCGGCCGACGGTGTCGATCCAGAACGGACGGCCGATCTGCCGGGTGATCTCGTCTGAGAGCGTGCTGTCGAGCAGATCGAAGAACGGCTTGGAGTTGGCGATCGGCAATTCCTCGCCGGGCACGAAGCGCACGCGAAGCCCGAGATCGTCGGCGGCAAGCCGCGTCAGCTTCTCGGCGTTGGCATCCTGCGGATATTGGCGATAGATGTCGATGAGAAAGGCGATGTTCTGCACCGTGACCGTCGACAGGCGGTGGGTCACCGTCTGCCAGTGCCGTTCGAGGAACACGAAGGTGAGCACCGACTGGAGGAGAACCATCGGCGCGATGATGATGATGAGCGCGCGGGCATAGAGCCCCTTCGGCATCCGGTCGCCGATGGCCCCGGTGACGCGCCGGTAGAGCGAGCGGCGCACGGGCGCAAGCGGCGGGACCTCTGAGAGCGCGTCCATCACTCGGGATAGAGAATGTAACCCTTGCCGCGCACGGTCTGGAGATAGACCGGGTTGGCGGGGTCGTTTTCGATCTTGCGGCGCAGGCGGTTGATCTGCACGTCGACCGCGCGCTCGCCGCCCGAGTCGCCATCCTTGGCGAGTTCCTGGCGGGTGACGGGGATGCCGGGACGCTGGGCGAAATAGCGCAACAGATCGCGCTCGCGCTCGGTGAGGCGCACCGTCTCGCCGTCGCGCTTCAGCTCGCCGCGGGCGACATGGAACACGAAGGCGCCCATGCGGACCTCGCCCGATGAGGGCGACGACGCGCCGCGGCGGAGCACGTTGCCGACACGCAAGAGAAGCTCGCGCGGATCGAACGGTTTGGCGAGATAATCGTCGACGCCGGTCTCGAGACCCTCAATACGCTGCTCGGGCTCGGCGCGCGCAGTCAGCATCAGGATCGGAACCTGCGAGGAGGCCCTGAGCGTGCGGGCGAAGTCGAGGCCCGATTCCCTCGGCATCATGACGTCGAGGATGATGAGATCGAAGGTAAGGCCGCGCATGGTGCCGCGCGCTGTCTCGGCGTCGACCGCGGTGGTCACGCGGAAGCCATTGTCCTGGAGATAGCGGGCGAGCAGGTCGCGGATGCGGCTGTCGTCGTCGACAACGAGGATGTGCGGCGCGTTGTCGTCGGGCGCCGCCTTGCGCTGGGCCTTGATCGGCGTTGGCAACGTCATTGCCCTCCTCCCTTGCCGCCCTCCTTGAGCGGGACTGGAGAGGCGGCCATGATGGAGGAAACTTTGGGCCGTTCTTCGGCATTGACCATGACCTCGAGGAAGCGGCGAACAACGGCCTCGGCGCCCGGCCCCGCCGCCTGCAAGGCCGCGGCAAGCCTGACCGATTGCGGCGCCGCCAGCCGCTCGGCGAGCGCGCGTCCCTTTTCGGTCGGGAACAGCTGCCGCTCGCGGCGGTCCGAGCTTCCGGCGCGCTGCACGACGTAACCCTTGTCGATCAACTGCTTCAGCACGCGGGACAGGCTCTGCTTGGTGATGTTGAGCACGTCGAGCAGATCGGCGACGCGCAAGCCGGAATGGCGGTTGACGAAATGGAGCACGCGGTGATGCGCCCGGCCGAAATCGAAATCGGCGAGGATGGCATCGGGATCGCGGGTGAAGTCGCGATAGGCAAAGAACAAGAGCTCGGCGAATTCGAGCAGCTTCGCCTCCGACGGGGAGGGGGCTTTGCGCGCCGGGCCGCCGTTGCCGCGGCGCTTGGTCCCGGTCTTCACGCCGCCGGAGAGAGGTTCATTTAGGTCAGTCATGTTGACTTATTTTTCGCGGTCCATTATGTCAGCCATGTTGACTTATTCCGGACCTTGATACGCCTCGCCGCCTGCTCGCGCAATTGCCGCGCGAGGTGTTATGAGAGGCGCTTGCCAAGGGCCGGTCTCCGGCTCGCTTGCAAGAAGGCCGGGCTTTGCTTCATGGAGGAAGGCTCATGGCAATCGTCCCTTACGACCAGCGCGACGGCTTCATCTGGCTGAACGGCCAGCTCGTGCCGTGGAGCGATGCGCGCGTGCACGTGTTGACGCACGGTCTGCATTACGCGAGCGCCGTGTTCGAAGGGATGCGCGCCTATGACGGCGAGATCTTCAAGCTCACCGAGCACAATCAGCGCCTGCACGAGTCGGCCAAGATTCTCGACTTCGAGATTCCCTATTCCGTCGCCGAACTGGACAAGGCGGCGCGCGACCTGTTGCGCGCCAACAAGCTCACCGGAAGCGACGTCCATCCCTATCTGCGTCCGATCGCCTGGCGCGGCAGCGAGCAGATGGGCGTTTCCGCCCAGATGACCAAGGTCAATGTCGCGATCGCCGCCTGGGACTGGGGCTCCTATTTCGATCCTGCGGCGCGCCTTAAAGGTCTCAGGCTGACCTTCGCGCAATATCGCCGGCCCGATCCGCGCACCGCGCCGACCAAGAGCAAGGCGGCCGGTCTTTACATGATCTGCACGCTGGAGAAGCACCGGGCCGAGCGCGCCGGTTACAATGACGCGCTGATGCTCGATTGGCGCGGACAGATCGCGGAGGCCACCGGCGCCAACATTTTTTTCGTCAAGGACGGCGTGTTGCACACGCCGCTGCCCGACTGCTTCCTCAATGGCATCACGCGGCAGACCGTGATCGGGCTTGCCAAGCAGCGCGGGTTGAAGGTGATCGAGCGGGCGATCATGCCCGAGGAGCTGTCGGAGTTCTCCGAGTGCTTCATCACCGGCACGGCAGCCGAGGTCACGTCGGTCTCCGAGATCGGGCCGTACAAATTCGCGCTCGGCGACATCACGCGCACCCTGATGGACGACTACACCGCGCTCGTGCATCCGGCCAAGGTGCGCGCCGCCGCCGCGGGGTAGGGGCTTACGACAGACCGAGGGACGAGGTCCGGAGACGACGAAATGGGACGCCCGCCTTTGAAGCAAGCCTACACCGTCTCTTACGCAAAGGACGGAATCGAGCTGAAGCGCTACACGATCACCGCGCTCACGCAGCTCGCCGCCGAGACCGAGGCTGACAGCCGGTTTCTGCGCGCGCATCCCGAGATCAAGGCGCTGGACACTATCGCCCGGCGTGTCGAAGCGCATTGACGAAAAGTCTAAGTCTTTGTCCGCGCTCGCGAATTTCAAACACTTGGCAGCCCCTTGAAATTCATTCTGCCATGACCATCTAGGGGGAACGATGGGTCCTTCCCTCCCCATCGATGTTCCCCCCAAAGGAACCGAAGAATGCCCCGCTCCCCCCGTGCGGGGCTTCTTCTTTTGGGGGGAACGCTCGCTCAAATCAGCCGGACTTTCCGCAAGCGTTGCTCGATGAAGGTCCCTGCGTGTACCGGCTTCCCGCTAAGTGGGGCCGAAGGGGCCCAGCGCGCCCCGTCCCGGGGCTTCTCCATATTGGCTATCGAGGTGCGGCGATCCAGGATCGGGGAAGGTTCCGGCGGGCAGGTCCTTGTCGGCGACCCATTCGATGCTCTTCGGCAAGGCGCCGTCGGTCTCGATGAGTTCCTTCACCGCGAGCCACGGCCTCTTGAGGGGGCTGACCGGCAGCGGATCGTTGTGCGAGCGGATGGCGCGCAATGGCGCGCCGACCTGTAAGCTTGCTTCCGATTCCCGCACTGACTGCTACTAGCTAGCTTCGGCTGGCTAGGATTTTATTCTCACAAGATCGGGCGGGGATAAGCGCGGGGTCCTCGTGTTAGTCTCGCCGCATGAAGCGCATGGGTGAAACGTCGGTCGCGGAGCGGGGCAGGGCGGAGTTGCCGGAGTTCGATGCTGCGTTCCGGAAGAAGCTGCTCGATCTTTTGCGATGGCGGCGGGACGTGCGCCGCTTCGAGCGGAGGCCGCTGCCCGACGGCGCGGTCGAGCGGCTGATCTCTGTCGCCTGCCTCTCGCCCTCGGTCGGGCTCTCTGAACCGTGGCGCTTCGTTCTCGTCGAGGATCACGTGCGCCGCGCCGCGATCCGAAAATGCTTCGAGGACTGCAACGCGGACGCGCTTCGCGCGCAGACGCCCGACCGCGCCGCGCTCTATGCGCGGCTCAAGCTCGCGGGCCTCGACGATGCGCCCTGCCAGGTGGCCGTATTCGCCGATCATGGAACCGCGCAAGGGAAAGGGCTCGGCCGTGCCACCATGCCCGAGACGCTCGATTATTCCGTCGCCATCGCCATCCACACGCTCTGGCTCGCCGCGCGCGCAGAAGGCTTGGGCCTCGGCTGGGTGTCGATCCTCGATCCGGAGCGCGTCAAGGCGATCCTCGAGGTGCCGGAGGCGTGGATCTTCATCGGCCATCTCTGCATCGGCTTCCCTGTCGCCGAGGACGACACTCCGGCACTTGAGCGCGAGGGCTGGGAGCATCGCCGCGCGCCGCACGGCACGCTCCTCTACCGCTGAGCTTCCCATGAACACGTCATGCCCCGCCTTGAGCCGGGCATCCAGGGGCAATGAACTCCACGCGCGCGGCCCTGGATCGCCGGGTCAAGCCCGGCGATGACGTGATTTGGAGTGCCGGGTCTCGCCAAAGCCAGTGCTTGATCCTAAGGCCTGCAAGCGGCACTCTTAAGGGGGAGCGGGAGCCACGGGGCAACTGGCGCTCGCGCTTCAAGGGGGGCGCGCCATGCGCAACATCGTCTCCAGGCTTGGCTTGGCCGGACTGCTCGCGGCCGGCATCGTGGCGCTGACCGCGGGAGAGGCGAACGCGCTCAAGTGGAAGGACTGTCAGGAGATCGCGCCGTGCACCGGCTGCCGCGCGGTCTACAAGTGCCGCTCCTGCTCCTACCAGCGCGAATGTGTGCGCGGCATCTGCCAATGGGGCGATGTGTGCGTGTGGAGCCCGGCGATGAAAGTCCTGCCGCGCGGCGCCCGCATCATCACGGTGCAGTAGTTCGCTAGCGGCCGAGAAGGACCTCGCGCAGCACGACGGCATCGTTGTGCGCCTCGTCGTGGGCGGCATAGACGAGCGTGAGCGGGCCGTTCCGCGCAAGCGATTTGAGCTCTTCGAGGAGGCCGGGATACTCGCGCAGTTCTTGGCGATAGCGGCGGCGAAACTCCGCCCAGCGCTTCGGATCGTGCGCGAACCACCGGCGAAGCTCGGTCGAGGGGGCGATCTCCTTCATCCAGCGGTCGAGCGCGACTTTCTCTTTGGAGATACCGCGCGGCCAGAGCCTATCGATAAGGATGCGCGTCCCGTCTGCGGGCGAGGGCTTGTCATAGGCCCGCTTCAGCTTGATGTTGGCGGTGGGGACCTTGGCAGCCATCGGCATTTATTCGGCGGCGGGCTTCGGTCTGCTCCAGCGCGCGCGGGCAGCGTCGTCGCGCGCCGCAGCCTCGACCCAGCGGCTTCCACCCTTGCCGCTCTCCTTCTTCCAGAACGGCGCGGATGTCTTGAGGTAGTCCATCAGGAAGCGTGCGGCCTCGAAGGCGGCGTCGCGATGCTCCGACGCGGTGAGCACGAGCACGATATTGTCGCCGGGCAAGAGCCGGCCATAGCGATGCACGATGAGGGAGGCCTGCAGCGGCCATCGCGCTTTCGCCTCTTGCTCGATCTTGGCAAGCTCGGCTTCCGTCATGCCCGGGTAATGCTCGAGCGTCAGCTCCTCGATCGCGCCCATCTGGTCGCGCACCGCGCCGATGAAGCTCACGATCGCTCCGATGTCCGTGCGGCTGCCCTTGAGAGCGGCGATCTCGACACCGACGTCGAAGTCTTCCTGCTGCACCCGGATCATTTCAGCCTCCGGTGACCGGCGGGAAAAAGGCGATCTCGCGCGCGCCGCCGATGTGCGCGTCACGGCGAACATGGGAATGGTCGATCGCAGCGCGGATCACCTCCTCGCGGGCAAAGGCGTTGGCGAATTCGGGTCCTCGCGTCTTGAGCCAGGCGATCAGCTCGCCGACCGTCGCGATCTCGGGCGGAAGCACGATGTCTTCCGAGGCCTTGCCGACCTTTTCTTTCACCCAGGCGAAATAGAGGAGCCGCATGGCTAGTTCCTTTAGTTTGAGCATCATCTTATCGGAAAACCGGTTCCCACTTTTCCGGATGATGCTCTACTCCTCATCGGTCATGACGTGGCCGAATGCCGCGCGGAGATAATCGTAGCCGGTATAGAGGGTGAAGACCGCCGCGATCCACAGCAGCGTCAGCCCGAACAGCGTGGTGAAGGGCCAGATCTTGTCGCCGGCGCTGCCGGCCAGCAGGAAGCCGATCGCCACCATCTGGATCACGGTCTTCCATTTGGCGAGAGTGGTGACGGGAACCGGCACGGCGAGCGTGCCGAGGAACTCGCGCAGGCCCGAGACCAGGATCTCGCGGCAGAGAATGATCACGCCCGCCCACAGCGACCAGCCGGCGATGGTACCGTCGGCGGCAAGCATGAGAAGCGCCGCTGCTACGATCAGCTTGTCGGCGATCGGATCGAGCATGCGTCCGATCGCGCTCTGCTGCTCCCAGGCGCGGGCGAGATAGCCGTCGAGGAAGTCGCTGACGCCGGCGGCGATGAAAATCCACATCGCGGTCCACCGGCCCCAATCGCCGTGGACGAAGAAGCAGGCCACCAGCGCCGGAATGGCGAGGATGCGGAAAAAGGTGAGCAGATTGGGCAGGTTTACGAAGCGTCCGCGACCGGCTCCGCGCCGGCCCACCACGCCCGTTCCGGCAGTGCCGGTTTGTCCGCTCATGTCACCCATGGAAATGATCATAAATGGTCTTGGCCATTTGTGCGCTGATGCCGGCGACGCTTTCGAGGTCGGCGATGCCGGCGCGGCTTACCGCCTTGGCCGAGCCGAAATGCTTCAGCAGCGCGCGCTTGCGCGAAGGCCCGATGCCCGGAACCTCGTCGAGCGGAGAGGCGGTGATCGCCTTTTTGCGCTTGGCGCGATGGGCGCCGATGGCGAAGCGGTGCGCCTCGTCCCTAAGCTTCTGGAGGCAATAGAGCACGGGATCGCGCGGTTCGAGCAGGATCGGTTCCTTGCCTTTGATATGAATGCGTTCGCGGCCCGCGTTGCGATCGGGTCCCTTGGCCACCGCGGCGACCTTGATGTCCCCGAGGCCGAGCTCGTCGAGCACTCCATGGGCAGCGGCCAGCTGGCCCGGGCCGCCGTCGATCAGGACGAGATCGGGAGCGGTCCAGCCTTCAACTTCGCCTTTGCTCTTGGCGAGCTTGCTGAAGCGCCGCGTCAACATCTCGCGCATCATGGCGTAGTCGTCGCCCGGAGCAAGGTCCTCGCTCTTCATGTTGAACTTGCGGTATTGGCTTTTGATGAACCCTTCCGGTCCGGCAACGATCATGGCCCCGACCGGGTTCGTTCCCGAGATATGGCTGTTGTCATAGACCTCGACGCGCTCCGGCGCGTCATCGAGATCGACGAGATCGGCGAGCTTGGCGAAGATCGCGGCCTGCGAGGAGGAATCGGCAAGCCGCCGCGCCAGCGCCTCGCGCGCATTGATCAAGGCATGCTCGACGAGCTCGCGTCGCTCGCCGCGCGCGGGCTTGCCGACTTCGATCTTGCGCCCGGCGCGGAGCGACAATGCCTCCGAGAGGAGCCGCCGGCCGGGAATGTCGTGCGACAAGAGAACGAGTCTCGGCGGCGACTTGTCGTCGTAGAACTGGGCGATGAAGGACTCGAGAACTTCTTCCACCGGAAGGCTCTTGTCGGCGCGCGGGAAATAAGCGCGGTTGCCCCAGTTGTTGCCGGTCCGGAAGAAGAACACCTGGATGCAAGTCTGGCCCGCCTCTTGATGCGCGGCGAAGACGTCGGCCTCCTTCACGCTCGCCGGATTGATGCCCTGGCGCGACTGGATATGCGACAGCGCGGTGAGCCGGTCGCGGAAGGAGGCGGCACGCTCGTAATCCTGCTTAAGGCTCGCTTCCTCCATCAGCCGGTGGAGTCGCAGCTTCACCTCGTCGCTCTCGCCGCGCAGGAAGCGGAGCGCTTCATCGACCAGATGGCCGTAGTCTTCAACGGAGATTTCGCCGGTGCAAGGAGCGCTGCAACGTTTGATCTGAAACAGGAGGCAAGGCCGCAAGCGGCTCTCGTAATAGGAGTCGGAGCAGGACCTGAGCAGGAACGCGCGCTGCAGCGTGTTGATGGTGCGGCCCACGGCGCCGGCCGAGGCAAAAGGGCCGAAATAGTCGCCCTTGCGGCTCCGAGCGCCGCGATGCTTGAGGATCTGCGGCACCCTGTGGTCGCGGGCGATAAGGATATAGGGAAAGGACTTGTCGTCACGCAGCACGACGTTGAAGCGGGGCTTGAGCCGCTTGATCAAGTTCGCCTCGAGCAGAAGCGCCTCGATTTCGGTCGCGGTGGTTACGAATTCCATGCTCGCCGTGTCGGCGACCATGCGGGCGATGCGGTTGTTGTGACCTTGTCCACGCGCATAGCTCTGCACCCGCTTCTTGAGATGGCGCGCCTTGCCGACGTAGAGCACTTCGCCGCTCGCATCGATCATGCGATAGACGCCGGGCCCTGCGGGTGCCGTCTTGGCGTAGCGGGCGATCACGGTCGCCCCCGTCTCGACGCCGAGGAGGGCCTCTTTGGCGCGCGCCACGAGCGACGCTTTCGCGCTATCGGGATTCTCTAAGGGCATGGGATCACGAAGTTTTTTCGGCACGCAGACACGCGCCTCTCTCACCCGAAGGTAAGGTCTAAGCGCGATCGCCTTCAAGTGCCAGTCATGCCCCGGGGAGGGTTTGCCAGGCAAGGTGCTGGCCGGAGTCGAGGGCGATCATCTGCCCGGTGATCGAAGGGGTCTCGAGCAGAAAGCGCACGGCGGCGGTCACCTCATCGAGAGCCACGCCGCGCTGAAGCAGCGTCGAACGGCATTCGCGCGCGAAGTCCTCTTCGCTCTGCTTATGGCTCGGCAGTACCGGTCCCGGCGCAATCGCATTGACTCTGATCTTGGGTGCTAGCCCCTGGGCGAGCAGTTGCGTTGCGGTCCACAAGGCCGATTTGGCGACGGTGTAAGAAAAGAACTCAGGATCGGGCCGCAACACCTTCTGATCAATGATGTTGATGATGTTGCCCTGCATGCCCTCGGGCAGCCTGTGCGCAACCGCCTGAGCGAGGAAGATGGGGGCGCGGAGATTGACGTCGAGGTGAGTCTGCCATGTGTCGCGACGGAGCGTCTTGATGTCGTCCCACTCGAAGCAGGCGGCGCTATTGATCAGGCAGGTGATTGGACCGAGCGCCGCAGCACAGCTCTCGACCAACGGCTCCGGCGTCCCGGGCCGCGCGAGATCGGCGGCAAACGCCGCTGCCTCGCCTCCATTCGCCTCGATCTCGGCAACGACCGCCAACGCGTCGGCCGAAGAGGCGTGGTAGTGGACGCCGAC
Organism: Methyloceanibacter sp.; assembly: GCF_035650995.1. Lineage (GTDB taxonomy): Bacteria > Pseudomonadota > Alphaproteobacteria > Rhizobiales > Methyloligellaceae > Methyloceanibacter. The sequence goes on from NZ_DASRGO010000031.1 coordinate 99,679, forward strand.
CTTGAAGCCGAGCGCGGCGAGGTCGAGCGCGATGGCGCGGCCGAGACGACGGGCTGCCCCGGTCACAAGAGCCGTCGCGGGTCCCTGATTCTGATCCATGCAGACGCGGGATGAGGTTTTTCGTCGGCGAATCGGCGGGCCATATGCCGTCCGCCCGAGCGGACACTCTACGTGCGCGGCGGAAACCGAGCAAGAACGGGCGGATGCGCACGCAGTCCTAGCACCTCAACAAAAGGCTTCCAAACTGTTGAATCCAATTTTCCGCACGGAATTTGGGCAGTTGCTTTCGCTCCGGGCAGCTTTCTGTGAACAATTGTTTTGCGTCAGCGGAAATGCGAGCCCAATGTGGCATCAAAGCCCATTGACCATGGCAGAATAGTCACACTGACCAAGATGTTTTTCGGAAATCCCCGAATTTGCATTGCTTCGGGATTCGAGCGCCTTATGCTGTGATCACACAGGGGGACGTTGCACCGCGGGGGAAGCGGGGGCGGCATCCTGATCAAGACTTTGAACGCGTGGGAAGCGACAAAATCAGGAGACTGAAAATGACTCGGCGCAGCAGGGAAGCGGGGTTCGTGAAGTCGTGCATCTTGGGGGCGGCGCTCGTCGCTGGCATGGCGACGGCGGCGCTGGCGGACAACAAGCTGACGCTCTCGGGATCGGCCACCATGACGACGAACTACGAGTTTCGCGGCGTCTCGAATAGCAGCAACAATCCCGCCGTGCAGCCCGAGTTCGATCTGACCTACGGCATGTGGTATGCGTATATTTGGGGATCGAACAACTCGCTGTCCCCGAACGACGTTGAGATCGATTACGGTCTCGGCATCACCCCGAAATGGAACAATATCACGTTCAACATAGCCGGACTCGCTTACACCTATCCTGGTAGCGATGGCCTTCTCGATTATTTCGAGTTGAAGACGGGTGCTACTTGGGCGAGCGGCCCCTGGAGCCTCGCTGTCAACAACTACTGGTCGCCGAACAATTTTAATGCGGAGACCTAGTCGGATGCGATCGAGGGCACGGTCGGCTACACCTTCAACCGCAAGATTTGGAACTTCTTCACGCCGAGTATCAGCGGAACGGTGGGCGAGCAGTTCTACGAGCATGAGAATATCTTCCCCAGCTACCGGTACTGGAATGCTGGTTTGACTCTCGGCTTCATGGAGAAGTGGTCCGCCGACATTCGCTATTGGGACACGGACGCAAGCAAAGCTGACTGTATTCCCCTCGGCGGATCGCGCGACGCTTGCGATGCCACGGTGGTCGGCACCATCAAGGCGACGTTCTAGCTGAGGCCACACAGTTTCCCCAAAAAGCACTTCCCACCTCGAAGGGGCGCCCGCTGCGGCGCCCCTTTTTTGCTCGAGGGGGATCATCACCCCGGCGTCGCCAGCTCGAAGCCTCGCCACGAACGTAGCGGCGAAGGAAAGCCGCCGGCGCTGGGGCCGTGAGGAAAGGAAGGGGCCCGCAATGGACTCCAGCGAGAAGTCTCTGCTCCTTGCGGCCGCGGCGTGATAGAATCAGAGGTCAGGTTAAGTTGCCTGGCCACAAATCGGGGGGTTTGACAATGGCTGACGGACCTAGTGTCGCTTCGGGTGGCTATACCGAGGCCGACAAAAAGGAGGACGTGAAGGTTCTCCACAGCATGGGCTATGCGCAGGAACTCGACCGGCGCATGCGCCAGTTCTCCAATTTCGCGATCTCCTTCTCGATCATCTGCATTCTCTCGGGCGGCATCAACTCGCTCGCCCAAGGCACGTCGGGCGCGGGCGGCGCCGCGATTGGCTTCGGCTGGCCGCTCGGTTGTGCCGTGTCGGGCGTGTTCGCGCTCGCTCTGGCGCAGATCGGATCGGCCTATCCGACGGCGGGCGGGCTCTATCACTGGGGCTCGATCCTGGGCAACCGGTTCACCGGCTGGCTCACGGCGTGGCTCAATCTGCTCGGACTGATCACCGTGCTCGGGGCCATCAATGTCGGCACCTGGACCTTCTTCGAAGGCGCCTTTCCGCAGCTCGGCATCGAGAACACCATCACCAATCAGACGATCTTTCTCATCATCATCACCGGCGGCATGGCGCTGATCAATCATCTCGGCATCAGGCTCACGGCGCTGCTCACCGACTTCTCGGGCTATCTCATCTTCGCGACCTCGGTTGCGCTTGCGGTGGTGGCCCTTATCGCCGCCGAGCACTGGGACATCTCGCGGCTGTGGACCTTCGCCAACTATTCGGGCGAACCCGGCGGCAACGTATGGCCTCCGGTGTCGGGCAGCTGGGTGTTCCTGCTCGGTCTGTTGCTGCCGATCTACACGATCACCGGCTATGATGCTTCGGCGCATACCTCGGAAGAAACCATGAGAGCGGCACATTCGGTGCCGCGCGGCATCACCCACTCGGTGCTGTGGTCGGCGGTCTTCGGCTGGATCATGCTGTGCGCTTTCGTGCTGATGATCCCCAACATGGACGAAGCGGCGAAGCAGGGCTGGAACGTGTTCTTCTGGGGAATGGATGCCCGCGTCGGACCGGTGATCAAGGAGATCCTGTACGTCGCGATCTTCATCTCCCAGCTGCTATGCGGTCTGGCGACGGTGACGTCCGCCTCGCGCATGATCTTCGCCTTCTCGCGCGACGGCGGCTTGCCATTCTCCAAGGCGCTCGCCCGGGTCAGCCATAAGCACCGCACTCCGGTCGCGGCGATCTGGACGGCGGCGACGGCCGCGGTGCTGTTCGTGTGGGGCGCATCACTGGTGTCGGTCGCGGGAACCTCGGCCTATACCATCGTGGTGTCGTCCACGGTCATCTTCCTGTTCCTGTCCTTCTCGGTGCCGATCGCGCTCGCTCTGTTCGCGCACGGCACCCCGAAATGGGACAGGATGGGCCCGTGGGACCTAGGCCCGTTCTGGTTCAAGGCCTCCTGCGTGCTGTCGCTGATCTCGATGGTGCTGATCTTCTTCATCGGCATCCAGCCGCCGAACGACTGGGCGCTATGGATCGTCATCGCCTTCCTGGCCATCACGGCGCTGGTCTGGATCCTGTTCGAGAATCGCCGCTTCCAGGGGCCGCCGCTCGGCGAGATGATCGCCAAGCGTCAGGCGGCGATCCGCGAGGCGGAAAAGGCCATCGGCGAAATTTGATCTAACACAAGCTGGCACTAAACGGCCGCGCGGGACGCTGTCCCGCGCGGTCTAGTCTTTGCTAGAACGTTGCCAATGGCGGCTGGGGCAAGTTCGGCGGCGACGCGGCGAGCGTGCCGCTCATCGCGGAGGACGAGGACGTGAGCCTCGATTCGGCGCAGGAGGTTTCGGCGGCGCGCATCGCCGAGCTCGAGATCTGGTTCGGGCGCGTCGATCCCGTTCCCCTCGCTGGCGGGATCACCAACAAGAACTTCATCGTCGAGGATCGCGGCCGCCGCTACGTGGTGCGGGTCGGGAGCGATATTCCGGTGCACGGCATCGTGCGCGCGAACGAGCTCGCGGCGAGCCAGGCGGCCTATCTTGCGGGCTTGAGCCCGCGCGTGGTGCATGCCGAGCCCGGCATTCTCGTGCTCGATTTCATCGAGGGGCGCACCTTCACGCCGGACGACGTGCGCAATCCGGCAAACCTGCCGCGGCTGATCGACATCGTGCGCCGGTGCCATCGCGATGTTCCCCAGCACTTGCGTGGCCCGGCGGCGATGTTCTGGGTGTTTCACGTCGTGCGCGACTATGCGCACACGCTGCGCGAGGCCGGCAGCCCGCACCTTCCCCTTCTTGCCGAACTTCTGACGCGCTCGGCGCGGCTTGAGGCGGCGGTCGGTCCGATCGACGTCGTGTTCGGGCACAACGATCTTCTCGCCGCCAACTTCATCGACGACGGGGAGCGGCTTTGGCTCGTCGATTGGGACTATGCCGGATTCAATTCGCCGCTGTTCGATCTCGGCGGACTTGCCTCGAACAGCGAACTTTCCAAAGAGCAGGCCGAGCTGGCATTGAGCCTCTATTTCGAGAGGCCGGTCGACGATCGCTTGCGGCTTCGCGCCTCGGCCATGACCGCGGCGTCGCTGCTGCGCGAAACCATGTGGAGCATGGTGTCGGAAATCTACTCCACCGTTGACTTCGACTATGCCGCCTACACGGCGGAAAACCTGCGCCGCTTCGAGGCGGCCTATGCGGCCTATCTCGCGATGGATCGAACATGACCGAACTGCCCTCCTCAGCCAAGACCGTGATCATCGGCGGAGGCATCGTCGGCTGCTCCGTGGCCTATCACCTCGGACGGATGGGCCAGACCGACGTGCTCCTACTCGAACAGGGGAAGCTCACCTGCGGCTCGACCTGGCATGCGGCGGGGCTGGTCGGCCAGTTGCGCACGAGCGCCAACATCACCCAGCTCCTCGGCTATTCCGTCGCGCTCTACGAGCGGCTCGAACAGGAGACCGGGCTTGCCACGGGGTGGAAGCGGAACGGAGGCTTGCGCCTTGCCTGCAATCCCGAGCGCTGGATCGAGGTGAAGCGCCAGGCGACGACCGCCACCTCGTTTGGGCTTGAGATGCATCTGCTCGACGCCAAGGAAGCGCAGAAGCTGTGGCCATTGATGCAAATCGATGACGTGGTCGGCGCCGCATTTCTTCCCACCGACGGACAAGCCTCGCCATCCGATATCGCCATGTCGTTGGCAAAGGGCGCGCGCCAGAAGGGCGTCACCATTGCCGAGGAGGTCAAGGTCACCGGGATCGAGGTCGAGGGAGGCCGCGTGCGCGCCGTCGTCACCGACAAGGGGCGCATTACGTGCGAGAAACTGGTGATCGGCGCCGGGCAGTGGTCGCGCGAGATCGGGCAGAAGGCCGGCGTCAACATCCCGCTCGTCTCGGTGCAGCATCAATATCTGATCACTGAGGCGATCGATGGTGTCACATCGAACCTGCCGACGCTGCGCGATCCCGACCGTCTCACCTATTGGAAGGAGGAGGTGGGCGGCCTTGTCATGGGCGGCTATGAGCCCAATCCCATGCCGTGGGCCGAGCGCGGGCTTCCCGATCGCTTCGAGTTTCAGCTTCTCGAGGACGATCTCGAGCATTTCGAGCCGCTGCTCGAGCTCGCCATCGGCCGCGTGCCGGCGATGCAGACCGCCGGCATCAAGCAGTTCATCAACGGACCGGAAAGCTTCACGCCCGACGGCAACTTTATTCTCGGCGAGGCGCCCGAGGTGCGCGGCATCTTCGTCGGAACCGGTTTCAACGCCTTCGGCATCGCCTCGGGCGGAGGCGCCGGCATGGCGCTTGCCGAATGGGTAGCCAAGGGCGAGCCGCCCTACGATCTCTGGCCGGTCGACATCCGCCGCTTCGGCAAAAATACGCTCGACACGAATTGGGTGAGGACGCGCACGCTCGAAGCCTACGCCAAGCACTACACAATGGCCTGGCCGTTCGAGGAGCATCACTCGGGGCGCCCGTTGCGCCGCTCGCCGCTTTACGACCGACTCAAGGCACAAGGGGCCTCTTTCGGCGAGAAGCTCGGCTGGGAGCGTCCGAACTGGTTTGCCGATCTCGCTGGCGGCGAGACGCCCGAAGATCGTTACAGCTACGGCCGCCAGAACTGGTTCGCCGCGGTCGGGCGCGAACATGCGGCGGCGCGGGAGCGCGTCGCCGTGTTCGACCAGACTTCGTTCGCCAAGTTCGTGGTGACCGGCCGCGATGCCGAGGCGGCGCTGTCGTGGATCTGCGCCAACGACGTCGCCAAGCCCGCAGGTCACCTCGTCTATACGCAGATGCTGAATGCCCGCGGCGGCATCGAATGTGATCTGACTGTCGGCCGTCTGTCGGAGACCGAGTACTACATCGTGACCGGCACCGGCTTCGCCACGCACGACTTCGACTGGATCTCGCGCTCGATTCCCGATGGGCTCGACGCCCGCGTAGTCGACGTCACCTCCGCTTATGCCGTTCTTTCGGTGATGGGCCCGCGTTCGCGCGATGTGCTACAGGCTCTGACCGACCATGACCTGTCGAATGGCGCCTTTCCGTTCGGCAGGGCGAAGCGAATGACGCTTGCCGATGCGCCGTTGCTCGCGCTTCGCGTGACCTATGTCGGCGAGCTCGGCTGGGAGCTGCACATCCCGGTGGAGTTTGCGCTTACCGTGTACGACGCGCTCATGGCCGAGGGACAACGCCACGGCATTGCCAACGCCGGCTATCGTGCCATCGAGTCGCTGCGGCTGGAGAAGGGCTACCGCGCCTGGGGCGCGGACATCGGACCTGACCATTCGCCGCTCGTTGCCGGGCTCGGCTGGGCGGTGAAGCTCAAATCGAATCGACCATTTCAGGGACGCGAAGCGCTCGAGGCCCAGGCGAACGGCAAGCTGCCGCGCCTGCTTGCAGGCTTCACCACCGATCCTTCGATCGTGCTCTTGGGCCGGGAAACGATCTACCGCGACGGCAAGCGCGTCGGCTGGCTGTCGAGCGGCGGCTACGGCTACACGGTCGGCCGGTCGATCGGCTACGGCTACGTGCGCGATCCGGAAAACGGAGTCGATCGAAACAAGGTGCTCTCCGGCCGCTACGAGCTTGAAGTCGCCACGGAGCGGGTGCCGGCAGAGGTATTCCTCGACCCGCTCTACGACCCGACAATGTCGCGAATTAAGAGTTGAGGGCTTTCGTTCCCGGTGCTCAAATTGGCGGCGGGATTCTCGTGGGGACGACAGAGAGGTCGGCCCGTAGGCTTAGGCCTCGTTAGCGGAGCGGGCAAATGCCGGACAACATTGCCGGGAAGCGCTACGAAGGCGGGGTTTCCTACCAATCGACCGATAAGGACTATTTCGACCAGCGCGAGCTGAGGCGCCACGCCGGCGTCTTTTACTTGTGGGCGCTCGGGGTCGCCGCGGTGATCTCCGGCGATTTCTCCGGCTGGAACCTCGGCTTTGCCGTGGGCGGCTGGGGCGGCATGTTCGTTGGCACCGTCGTCATCACCATCATGTATCTCGGACTGACCTATTCGATCGCCGAAATGAGCCCGGCGTTGCCGCATACCGGCGGGGCCTATTCCTTTGCGCGAACGGCATTCGGACCGTGGGGCGGCTTCATCACCGGCGTCGCCGAGAACATCGAATACGTGCTCACGCCAGCGGTAATCGTCTATTTCATCGGCACCTATCTCACCGCGATCTTCGAAACGCCGCCCGCGTTGCAGCCCATTTGGTGGGGCTTGGGGTATATCGTCTTCATCGCCGCCAATACGCGCGGCGTCGAGCTGTCGTTCCTGGTCACGGCGACGGTGACCCTGCTCGCGATGCTCATTCTTATCGTGTTCTTCGTGAGCGCCATCCCGTTCTTGGACTTCGGGAAATACGCCATGAATATCGGCGCCGATGCCAACGGGGCGGCGGTGGAGCTGCCCGACGGCAACGGTCCGTTCCTACCGTTCGGTCTGCACGGCGTGCTTGCCGCCATGCCGTTTGCGGTGTGGCTGTTTCTCGCCATCGAGCAGCTGCCGCTCGCGGCCGAGGAATCGGAAGACCCGAAGCGCGACATGCCGCGCGGCATCATGCTCGGCATGTTCACGCTGATCGCGCTCGGGTTCCTGGTCCTTTTCATCAACCCGGCGATCCCGATCGAGCGCCAACTGGTCGATGCCGCAACGAGCACGGTGACCACGGTGCACGGCGCATTTGCGCTCGGCACCTCTGGCGAGCCGATCCTCGACGGGTTTCGCGCCATCTTCGGCTCGAACTGGGCGAAGATGCTGAGCTTGCTCGCGGTGTGCGGGCTGGTGGCGAGCTTCCACGCCATCATCTTCGCCTACGGACGGCAGATCTATTCGCTGTCGCGGGCGGGCTATTTCCCGCATTTCCTGTCCGTGACGCACGGCGTGCACAAGACGCCGAACGTGGCCCTCATCGGCGGCGGGCTGCTCGGGCTCGCGGTGATGCTGGTGGTGTGGTTCAGCATGGGCGGGGAGGCGGCGGGTTCGTTCATCGGCGGCGTTCTACTCAACATGGCGGTGTTCGGCGCGATGTTTTCCTATCTGCTCCAGTCGCTCACCTTCGTTCAACTGCGGAGGAGATTTCCGAACATCGAGCGGCCCTACCGGAGCCCGTTCGGCGTGCCGGGCGCTCTCCTCACCACCACCATCGCCATCGTGACGATCGCCTTCCAGCTCACCGACCCGGTCTATCGCACCGGCGTGATCGGAGTCGCCGTCTGGTACGCGCTCGCGATCCTCTATTTCGCGGTGCATGGACGGAAGTCGCTCGTGTTCTCGCCGGAGGAGGCGTTTGCGCTGAAGCATCGCGGAGAGGCCGCGCTCAAGTCGCGGAGCTAGACGCCGCGGGACGGCGGCCCGCAATGGACTCGCGCGCGCTTCTATTGACAAGTTGCGGCAACACTGCTGCCTTCCCGCGGCCAAGCTGGCGCATTCGTCGGATCCTTGAGAGTTTCCCCGCCATGAGCGACCACACGCAAAAGATCATCTCCCCGGTCGACGGCTCGGTCTATGCCGAGCGGCCGATCGCGCGCGACGCCGAGATCGACGCTGCGGTGTCGTCCGCGCGCGCGGCGCTCCCCGAATGGAGAGCCGTCCCGATCAAGAAGCGTGCCGACTACATGCTCGCCTTTCTCGATGCGCTGGTCGCCATGAACGACGAGATCACGGTCGAGCTTGCCTGGCAGATGGGCCGCCCCGTGCGCTACGGCGGCGAGAGGCGCGCGGCCGAGGAGCGGGTCCGCGCCATGGCGGCGATGGCCGAGGAGGCGCTCAAGCCTTACGTGCCGCCGGAAACGCCCGGCTTCCGGCGCTATATCGCGCGCGAGCCGCTCGGCATCGTGCTGGTGATTGCGCCATGGAACTATCCCTATCTCACCGCGCTCAACACTATCGTGCCGGGACTTCTTGCCGGCAACGCCATTATCCTCAAGCATGCGGTGCAGACGCTGCTCGTGGGCGAGCGCATCGACCAAGCCTTCCGCCGGGCCGGCCTGCCCAAAGGCTTGTTCCACAATCTGGTGATGAGCCACGAACAGACCGAGGCGCTGATCCGCTCCGGGCGGATCGACCACGTCAATTTCACCGGATCGGTCGCGGGCGGCCGGGCCATCGAGCGAGCAACTGCTGGCACGTTCGCTTCGCTCGGGCTCGAGCTCGGCGGCAAGGATCCCGCCTATGTGCGCGCCGACGCCAAGCTCGATCACGCCATCGAAAATCTCGTCGACGGCACGTTCTACAACTCCGGCCAATGTTGCTGCGGGGTCGAGCGCATCTACGTCGACGCCGGCGTCTACGACGATTTCGTCGCGGGCTTCGCCGATCTCACGCGGAAATACGTGGTCGGCAATCCGCTCGATCAGGCGACGACCCTCGGACCGATGGCGCGGAGTTCGTTCGCCGATACGGTGCGGGAGCAGATCGCCGAGGCGCGGCGCAAGGGCGCCACCGCGCTCATCAACATGAAGGTCGATGGCGACCGGCCTGGCTCGCCTTATCTTGCGCCCGAGGTGCTCGTCAATGTCGATCACCAAATGGAGGTGATGCGCGAGGAGAGCTTCGGCCCGGTGGTCGGCATCATGAAGGTGCGGGACGACGAGGAAGCGATCACCCTGATGAACGACAGCCCGTATGGCCTGACCGCCTCGATCTGGACGCAAGACATGGAGCGCGCGGCCGAGATCGGCGCGCGCATCGAGACAGGCACCGTGTTCATGAACCGGTGCGACTATCTCGATCCGCATTTGACCTGGACCGGGGTCAAGGACACGGGGCGCGGGACGACGCTCTCGAAATACGGTTTCGACGCGCTGACGCAGCCGAAGAGCTTTCACCTCCGCGCGGTATGATCAGTCGCGCCGAGACTTGCCGCGCCGAGAATTGCACCGGCACGCCACCCCGTCGATGAAGGCTTCGACCGAGGCGGCAAACGTCGCGTCGCGATCGAGCGCCTTGAAGGCGGGGACGAGCGCAAGCGTTGCCGGGTAGGCGAGGGAGTCTAGCGCCTTGAGCTCGGCCTCGGCCGACTTGTCGATCGGGCGCAGGAGCCCCTCGGCTTCGGCCAAGGCGTAACCGAGGATGAAGGCGTAGAAGGCAAGCCCGAGTCCCGCCGCTTCGGCGTCGCACAGGCCAGCGTGCCTCAGCGCCCGGTACACCACCTCGCTCGAGGCATGGTCGGCGGGACCCGTGGCGTGGAAGCGGAAGTGCAAGGGAAAAATGCGAGGATGGCGGCGGGCGAGGTCGCGATAGGCGGCAGCCACGCGGCGGAGGTCCTCGCGCCAGTCGCCGCTCGGCTCGGGCAGTTCAACCGTAGCGAGCGCCTGGTCGGCGATGCGCCGCAGCAGCTCCTCTTTCGAGCCGAAATGATGCAGCACGGTCATCGGGTCGACGCCCATGCAAAGCCCTAGTTTCCGCACGGAAAAGCCCGCTTCCCCGTCGCGCGACAGCAGGTCGAAGGCGGCGGCGAGGATCGTATTCTTGTCGAGCCCGCGCCGCCCCCGCGGCCGGGGGCCTGCCTTGCCTGCACTCGCCTTGCGTACCGTTCGCGTTGACAATTCTACACCGTAGCCAATAAAATCTTCGCCGTAGCCATACCCGCGGATTGACCCCTGTCAAGGCTGCCACGCGGGTCTGGCGAGAGTGGGCGCGGGCTTTGATGTCGGTTTCCCGGATTTCGGTTATCTCGCACGGGCCATGCAGGAAGAGCGTCCTGCTCCTGCTCTGCGCCCGCATCGGCTACACGCCCCACGCCAGCTTCCAGCGCTGAACGTACGGCCCCCGGGCCAGGCTAATTGCTGGAGGTTTCCATGGTGACGAATCAATATCAGACCGCGCAAATTAAAGAGCTCGACGCTCTCCATCATCTGCATCCTTTTACCGACCACAAGTCGCTTCGCACCGGCGGTGCGCGCGTCATCGTGCGCGGGGAGGGGCCTTACATCTTCGACAGCGAAGGCCATCGCATTCTCGACGGCATGGCGGGCTTGTGGACCACCAATGTCGGCTACGGGCGCAAGGCGCTCGCCGAGGCGGCCTACAAGCAGATGCTCGATCTGCCCTATTACAACACCTTTTTCCGCACTACCCATCCGCCGGTCGTAGCGCTCGCTCGCAAGCTCGCCGAGATCGCCCCAGCCAACCTCAATCAGGTGTTCTTCGGCTCGTCGGGCTCGGAGTCTAACGACACCGCGATCCGCCTCATCCGCCATTATTGGGTGCTCAAGGGCGAGCCCCAGCGGCGCATCATCATCTCGCGCAAGAACGCCTATCACGGCTCGACCATCGCCGCCGGCTCGATGGGCGGCATGGCGCACGTGCATGCGCACAGCTACCCGGTCTACGAGGGGTTCCGACACATCATGGATCCCTATTGGTACGGCGAGGCGAAGGATGGCGAAACGCCCGAGGCATTCGGCCTGCGCGCCGCGCGCGCGCTCGAGGAGGAGATCCTCGCGGTGGGGCCAGAGAACGTCGCTGCGTTCGCCGGCGAGCCGGTGCAGGGCGCGGGCGGGGTCAAGATCGCGCCCGAGACCTATTGGCCCGAGGTGCAGCGCATCATCGACAAATACGGGATCCTGCTGCTGGCCGACGAGGTGATCACCGGCTTCGGCCGGCTCGGCACGTGGTTCGCCTCGCAGCATTACGGGCTCAAGCCGCACCTCATGACCTTCGCCAAGGCGGTGACCTCGGGCTATCTGCCGCTCTCGGGAGTCATCGTGCATGACGAGATCGCCGACACGCTGATGGCGCACGACGACGATTTCCATCACGGCTATACCTTCTCGGGCCATCCGGTCGCCTGCGCCGTCGCGCTCAAGAATCTCGAGATTATGGAGGAGGAGCGCCTCGTCCCGCGGGTCAAGGAGTTCGGCGCTCCGTCGCTCGCCAAGATGCTGGCGAAGTTCAAGGACCATCCGCTGGTCGGTGAGGTGCGTTCCATCGGGCTCCTCGGCGCGATCGAACTCGTGGCTGACAAGCGGACGCGGCGCCGGTTCGACAACCTCGGCCGTGTCGGCCTCATCTGCCGGGATCATTTCTTCCGCGAGGGTTTCATCATGCGCGCGGTGTTCGACACCATGGTCATGGCCCCGCCGCTGATCTGGACGAAAGATCAGTTCGACGAGGCCGAGGCGGTCATCCGCCGCGTGCTCGATCTCACGCTCAGCGACGTCGCCGGCGAGGTGGCTGCATGAGCCGACCGATTGTCGTCATTCCGGCCTGCACCAAGGTGATCGACGAGGATGTGTTCGATGCCGTGGGCCGCAAATATTCGACGGCAATCGCGGAGGTGGCCGAGTGCCAGCCGCTGCTCGTGCCGGTCGGCGCGGGCGCGACCGACATTGGCGCCGTTCTGGACGTGGCCGACGCCGTTCTTCTCACGGGCAGCCTCTCGAACGTCGCGCCGGAGCATTACGGCGAGGAAGCGCCGATCGATCCCGACGCCCTCGATCCCTTGCGCGATGCGGTGACCCTTCCGCTTATCCGCGCCGCGGTCGAACGCAAGACGCCGCTCTTCGCCATCTGCCGCGGTGTCCAGGAGTTGAACGTCGCGCTCGGCGGCACGCTGCATCAGGCGGTGCACGCGGTCGACGGACACAAGGACCATCGCGCCAAGCAGGATGTTCCGCTCGACGAGGCCTACGGTCCGGTCCATCCCGTCGTCTTGCGCGGCAGGCTGCGCGACTGGATCGGACGCGACGAGATCATGGTCAACTCGCTGCATGGGCAGGGCATCGCCCGTCTCGGGAACGGCCTCAAGCCCGAGGCGTTCGCCGAGGACGGGCTGATCGAAGCCGTGCGCGGACCCGACGACGGCGCCTTCTGCCTCGGCGTGCAGTGGCACCCCGAGTGGTCGGCGCGCTCTAACGAAGTTTCCAAATCTCTGTTCCGCCGGTTCGGCGCGGCAGCAAAAGGTCACGCGCTATGACAGCTCGGCGGCTCACCGCAGACGAAACACAAGCCTTCCTCGAGGCCAACCCCGCGGTCCAGTGGATCGACGCCTTCCTGTTCGACATGAACGGCGTGCCGCGCGGCAAGCGTATCCGCAGGTCCGATCTCGCCGGTGTCGCCAAGAAGGGTCTGTTGATGCCGGCCTCGGTGTTCATCATGGACCCGCTCGGCAATTGCATCGAGGAAACGGGGCGGCTGTGGGAGACGGGTGATCCCGACCGTCAATGCCATCTCCTCGGCGGAACGCTTTCGGCGCTTCCAGTCGGCGACGGCAGGCACGCACAAGTCGTGATGGCGGTCGACGGCAAGGAGGAACTCGACCCGCGCACCGTGCTCGCCAATCAGGTTGAGCGTTTCGCCCGCGTAGGCCAGACCCCGGTCGTCGCGGTCGAACTCGAGTTCTACGTTACCAAGCGCGGCAAGAACGGCGCTTTCGTGCTCAGCACGCCCGACGGCCTCTCCGACGATCCGTGCCGTCCGCTCACCTTCGGCTTCGAGGAGATGGACGCGCTCTCCGCCTTCATCGACGATGTCTACCGTATCTGCGAGGTCCAGGGCCTGCTGGTCGACGCGGTCATGCAGGAGTCGGGGCCCGGCCAGTTCGAGATCAATCTCAAACACCGCCCCGATGCGCTCGTTGCCGCGCTCGAGGGTCTGCTCTTGAAGCGCGCGGTGAAGGCCGCGGCGCGGGCGCACGGGCTCGACGCCACCTTCATGGCGAAGCCCCATCACGATTGGGCCGGCTCGGGCATGCATATTCATTTGAGCCTGGTCGACCAATCGGGGCAGAATCTGTTCGCGGGCGATCCCGTCTCCAAGCTGTTCCTGCACGCGCTCGGCGGCATGCGCGAGTCGATGGCCGATTTCATGGCGATCTGGGCCCAGTCGGCCAACGCCTACCGGCGCTACGTGCCGAAGTCCTACGTGTCGCTCGCGGCGCATTGGGGCTTCAACAACCGCACCGTGGCGCTGCGCGTTCCCCGCGATAACGGGGCCGCGACCCGCATCGAGCATCGTGTTGCGGGCGCCGACGCCAATCCCTATCTCGTCATCGCCGCCATTCTTGCCGGGATGTGGCACGGCATCGCCAACGAGACCGATCCGGGCCCCGCGGCTGAGGGCAACTCGGAGACGATCGATGCGCCGCCGCTGCCGATCGCCTGGGTCAACGCGCTCGATCTCTTCCAACGCTCGCCCATCGTGCGCGGGGCCTTCGGCTCCTCGTTCCAGGAGGTATTCTCCCGGTTGAAGCAGAGCGAGCGCAGCAATTTCGAGCGCATCGTCACGCCGCTCGATCACCTCTGGTATTCCCAGGTCGCGTGAGGCCGGACATCGCCCACGCCGACGGAGACGAACGATGAACATGATCTTCAAGAAGTTTCCGACCGCGGCCCTGATCGACGGGGAGTGGGTCACCTCGCCCAAAACCTTCACTGTCACCGATCCCGCGACCGGCGCCGAGATCGCGCGCGTTCCTGATCTCGGCGCCAAGGAGGCGGCGCGCGCCGTCGATGCCGCGTCACGCGCGTTTCCGGCGTGGTCGGCCAAGACCGCCAAGGAGCGCGCCGCGATTCTCAAGCGCTGGTTCGATCTCGTGACGGCCGAGACGGAGAGCCTCGCCCAGCTGATGACCGCCGAGCAGGGCAAGCCGCTCGCCGAGGCGCGGGCCGAAGTGGGCTACGGCGCCTCGTTCGTCGAGTGGTTCGCCGAGGAGGGCAAGCGCGCCTACGGGCACACCATTCCGACCACCGCGGCCTCCAAGCGCTACATCACCATCAAGCAGCCGATCGGCGTGTGCGCGGCGATTGCGCCGTGGAACTTCCCCATCGCCATGATCACGCGCAAAGTGGCGCCGGCGCTTGCCGCGGGGTGCACCGTGGTGGTGAAGCCCGCGGCCGAGACGCCGCTCTCAGCGCTCGCCGTGGCCAAGCTCGGCATGGATGCGGGACTCCCTCCTGGCGTGCTCAACATCGTGACCACAACGGATGCGCCGGCGGTCGGCAAGGTGTGGTGCGATGATCCCAGAGTGCGCAAGCTGTCCTTCACCGGCTCGACCGAGGTCGGCAAGATTCTCTACCGCCAATGCGCCGGCACGGTGAAGAAGCTCACGCTCGAGCTCGGCGGCAACGCGCCGCTCCTCGTGTTCGACGACGCCGATCTCGACCAGGCGGTGGCGGGCGCCATGGCCTCGAAATATCGCAACGCCGGCCAGACTTGCGTCTGCGCCAACCGCATCCTGGTTCAGTCCGGAATCTATGACCGTTTCGCCGGAGCGCTGGTCGAAGCGGTGAAGAAGCTGTCGGTCGGGCCGGGATCCGAGCCTGGCATCAATATCGGTCCGTTGATCACGAGCGAGGCGGTCGCCAAGGTCGAGACGCTGGTGGACGATGCGGTCAAGAAGGGTGCCAAGGTGCTGACCGGCGGCAGCGTCGATAAGGCCGGGCCGCTGTTCTACCGCCCGTCGGTCGTGGGCGACGTGCGACCCGACATGGAGATCGTGCGCGAAGAGATCTTCGGGCCCGTGGCGGCGCTGGTCCGCTTCGACACCGAGGAGGAGGCGGTCAGGATCGCCAACGACACGCCGTTCGGCCTAGCCGCCTATCTGTTCAGCGAGAACCTCGCCCGCGCCTGGCGCGTGGCCGAGAAGCTCGACGCCGGCATGGTCGGCGTCAACGAAGGCATCTTCTCGAACGAGGTGGTGCCGTTCGGCGGCGTCAAGGAATCCGGACTTGGCCGCGAGGGCGCAGCCGAAGGTTTGGATGAATATCTCGAGATCAAATATATTTGCCTGGGTGGGATCGATGCATGATTGGTCACGTCCGGGCAGGAATTGCCTATGGATTGAGCTTGGCCGTCCGGCTTGCACGCGGCCATACTCGATGACGTGCAGTTTTTTCCGGCCTAGGAGCGAACCAGCCGCAAGCACAGGGGAGAAGTGAGTATGACCGACGATCCGAACGCCAAGTCTTTCACCGCCTCGCGACGCTCAATTCTGAAAGGTCTCGGCGCTGCCGCGATCGGCATCACACTCTCGGGCAGGACGCGCCGTGCCTTCGCCGAGGAGGAGAAGAAGCTCAATTTCTATAACTGGGACACCTATATCGGCGAAACCACGCTCGAGGACTTCAAGGATGCGAGCGGCATCGACGTCAATATGAGCCTGTTCGCCACGAATGACGAATTGTTCGCCAAGCTCCGCGCCGGCAATCCCGGCTACGACGTGATCGTCCCCGGCAGCGAGTTCGTCGAGCGTATGATCCAGGCCGACATGCTTGAGCCGCTCGACCACGCCAAGATCCCCAACATCAAGAACGTCTCGCCCGAGTTCATCAACGACGCGCCCTACGATCCCGGCCGCAAATACTCGATGCCCTATACTTGGCTCGTCATCGGCATCGGCTACCGCAAGTCGAAAGTGAAGGGCGTGCCGGACAGCTGGAAATATCTCTTCGATTCCGATCAGTACAAGGGCCGCATCGCCGTCATGTCGGACGCGAGCGAGCTTTTCCGCAACTGCTTCAAATATCTCGGCAAGTCCATCAACGACTCCTCGCCCGAGCTGATCAAGCAGGCGGAGGCCGTGCTTACCAAGCAGAAGCCGAACATCAAGTCGTTCCACGAGGACAACGGCCAGGACCTCCTGCTGTCGGGCGAGGTCGACGTGGTGATGGAGTACAACGGCGATATCGCGCAGGTCATGAAGGAGGACGACGATCTCGACTTCGTGGTGCCGAAGGAAGGCGCGATGCGCCAGTCGGATACGCTCGCCATTCCGAAGGGCGCGCCGCATCCGGAGAATGCGCTCAAGTTCATCAACTTCATCTTGGATGCCAAGACCGGGGAAGAGATCACCAAGACGATCCTCTATCCGTCGCCCAACGCCGCGGCCGTGGCGCTGATGCCGGCGTCCTACAAGGACAATCCGGTGATCTTCCCGCCGGCCGACGTGATGGCCAAGTGCGAGTATCCGCGCTACCTCGGACCCGAGTTCACGCGCGAACTCGACGACGCCATGACCAGGCTGCGCGCGTCGTAACGAAGCGGAGGCGCGCGGCTGACGCGAGAAACAGGAGCGAAGAGGGAGCCGAGCCGTCCATGGCGTCCCAGAAACAAGAGCAAAGGCTCAGCTTTCTGGCAACGGCGATTCCGCCGGTCGCCTGGATCGTCGTCTTCTTCCTTGCTCCGCTCGCGATCGTGTGGGCCTACAGCTTCGGCGAGAATGCGGGCCTCACCGAGGTCGATATCAGCGGCACGTTTGCCAATTACGAACGCGCGCTGCAGCCGCTCTATCTCGGCATCTTCACCAAATCGGTGGTGATCGCGGCGCTGACGACGCTGCTTTGTCTCGTCGTCGGCTTCCCGGTCGCGCTCGCTATCGTGTTCGCGAGCGAGAAGTGGCGGGCATGGCTGCTGCTGCTCATCATGCTGCCGTTCTGGACCAATCTTTTGATCCGCACCTATGCGCTGATGGCGGTGCTGCGCACCGAGGGCTACGTCAACTTCACGCTCGGGTGGCTGTGGGACAACGCGAGTTGGTTCATGACGCTGGTGGGGCTCGAGCCGCTCGGCGATTTCACGCCGTTGCAACTGCTCTACACCAACTTCGCCGTAATCGTTGGCCTCGTCTATGTCCACCTGCCGTTCATGGTGCTGCCGCTCTACGCCGCGCTCGACCGGCTCGACAAGTCGCTGATCGAGGCGAGCCTCGATCTCGGCGCCGGCCATCTGCGCACGCTGTACTCGATCGTGATGCCGCTCGCGCTGCCCGGCATCATCTCCGGCATCATCATCACCTTCGTGCCGGCGCTCGGCGCCTATCTCACGCCGGACCTGCTCGGCGGCCCCGACAGCCAAATGATCGCCAATGTGATCGAGCGGCAGTTCAAGGTGGCCAACGACTGGCCGTTCGGCGCGGCGCTGTCGTTCTTGCTGATGTACGCGACCTTCGCCGCGATCGCGCTGCGCGCCTATTTCAGCCGCGGCAAGACGGCCGACGGGCACGGGTTCTGACCATGGCCAAGCAACGCCGCGCCCCGCTCGAATATAACAGCATGTGGCAGATACGGGTCTGGCTGTTTTTCGTGTTCTTCTTTCTCTACGCGCCGCTCGTGGCGCTGATGGCGTTCAGCTTCAACGACAGCAAGCGCAACACGGTATGGCGGGGCTTCACCCTCAACTACTATCACAAGCTCTTCAATGATCAGGCGCTTCAGATCGCCTTCGCCAACTCATTGATGATTGCGTTCATGGCGACGCTGGTGTCGCTCGTGATCGGGGCGCTCGCGGCGGTGTTGCTGTGGCGCTACCGGTTCACCGGCAAGACGGCGGTCGAGGGCGCCTTCACCTTGCCGATCGTGGTGCCGGAGATCTGCATGGGGGTCGCCATGCTGTTGTTCTTTACCCGCGTCCTCCCCTGGCCCAACGATCTCATATGGCCGTTCAGCCTCGGATCGATCACCATCGCGCATGTGTCATTCTGCTTTCCCTTTGTTGCGCTCGTCGTCGGCGCGCGGCTCGCAAGCTTCAACAAGGAGCAGGAGGAGGCGGCGCGCGATCTCGGCGCCAACGATTGGCAGGCGTTTCGCGACGTTCTCTTGCCGCATATGCGCCCGGCGTTGATCGCCGGCGCTCTCCTGTCCTTCACGCTGTCGCTCGACGATTTCGTGATCACGTTCTTCACTTCGGGACCTGATACGATCACGTTCCCGGTCAAGGTCTATTCGATGCTGCGCTTCTCGGTGACGCCGGAAGTCAACGCCGCATCGACCATGCTGATCCTGATCACCATCGCTCTGATGGCGATGATGATGGTGATACAGGGCCGCGAGCGTAAGTAGCCGCAAGGGGTGGATGACGTGGACCAGAAGCTCGCCAACGCCAATATGGGCGCCGTCAAACCGATCATCAGCTTCCGCAACATCACCAAGCGGTGGGGATCGACGGTCGCGGTGGACAATGTGAGCCTCGACATCGTGCCGGGCGAGTTCTTCGCCCTGCTCGGCCCGTCGGGTTGCGGCAAGACGACGTTGCTGCGCATGCTCGCGGGGCTCGAGATTCCGACCGAAGGGCAGATTCTGATCGACGGCCAGGACATGGCCGACATTCCGCCCAACAAGCGCGCCGTGAACATGGTGTTCCAGTCCTATGCGGTGTTTCCCCATATGACGGTCGCCGACAACGTCGCCTACGGGCTCAAGATCGATGGTGTACCGAAGCCCGAGAGGGACAGACGGGTGCAGGAGGCGCTCGACCTCGTCCAGCTCGGCCATCTCGGCGAGCGCATGCCCGATCAGCTGTCGGGCGGGCAGCGCCAGCGCGTGGCGCTCGCGCGCGCGCTGGTCAAGAAGCCCAAGGTGCTCCTGCTCGACGAGCCGCTCTCGGCGCTCGACGCCAAGCTGCGCGAGGCGATGCGCTTCGAGTTGTCGCAGCTCCAGCAAAAGGTCGGTATCACCTTCATCATGGTAACGCACGATCAGGACGAGGCGCTCGCCATCGCCTGCCGCATCGCGGTGATGAACAAGGGGTCGATCGCCCAGCTCGGCACGCCGTCAGATCTCTATGAGTTCCCGTCGTCGCGCTTTGTCGCCGACTTCCTCGGATCGGTGAACATGTTCGAAGGCAAGATCGTAAGCGACAAGCCCGACGAGGCGGTGGTGACTTGCCCCGAGCTCGATCCGTACCCCGTGCACGTGCCGCATTCGGTGCCGGGCCAGGAGAATTCCGCGGTGTGGGTGGCCATCCGCCCGGAGAAGATGAACCTCAACAAAGATGCGCCGCGCGCGCCCTCGGTGCCCGAGTGCCCGGACGCGCACAACGTTGCCAAGGGGCAGATCAAGGACATCTCCTATCTCGGCGATATTTCCATTTATCACGTGCAGCTTGCCAGCGGCCGGTTGATCAGAGTATCGCGTCCCAACCGCTCGCGCTTCGATCAGGACCACTTCAGCGCGGGCGAGACGGTGTGGATCAGCTGGGTCGGCTCGAGCCCGGTCGTGCTCCAGTCCTGACCGCTTCACGTTGCAGCAACACCAATCTTCCCGGGAGAACGGAACGCCCCATGCCAACGTCTGCTGAGCTTCACGAGCGGAGGCAAGCGGCCGTCGCGCGCGGCGTCGCCCATGCCACCTCGATTTACGCCAAGCGCGCCAAGAATGCCGAGATCTGGAGCGAGGACGGCAAACGCTACATCGATTTCGGTGCGGGCATCGCCGTGGTCAACACCGGTCATCAGCATCCCAAGATCGTTGCCGCCGTCGAGGAGCAACTCAAGGCGTTCAGCCATGTCTGCTTCCAGGTGACGCCGTACGAATCCTATGTGAGCCTTGCCGAGCGCCTGAATGCGATCGCGCCGGTCGAACGCCCGGCCAAGACGATGCTGGTCTCGACCGGTGCCGAGGCGGTCGAGAATGCGATCAAGATCGCGCGCGCCTTCACCGGCCGTCCGGGGATCGTCTCCTTCAGCGGCGGGTTTCACGGCCGGACGCTGATGGGCATGGCGCTTACCGGCAAGGTGGTGCCGTACAAGAAGGGCTTCGGGCCGTTTCCCGCCGACGTCTATAACGTTGCGTTTCCCAACACCTATCACGGGGTGACCAGCGAAGAGAGCCTCGCCTCGCTCAAGTCCCTGTTCAAATACGTGGCGGACCCTTCGAGCATCGCCGCCGTCATCGTCGAGCCGGTGCAAGGTGAGGGGGGCTTCTACATCGCCCCATTCGATTTCCTGCGCGCGCTGCGGGCAATCTGCGACGAGCACGGCATCCTCTTGATCGCCGACGAGATTCAGACGGGCTTCGCCCGTACCGGAAAGATGTTCGGGCTCGAGCATTCGGGCGTCAAAGCCGACGTGGTCAGCATGGCCAAGGGGCTTGCCGGCGGCTTCCCGCTCTCGGCCATCACCGGCCGCGCCGAGGTGATGGACGCAGCCAATCCGGGCGGCCTCGGCGGCACCTATGCCGGCAGCCCGATCGCCTGCGCGGCGGCGCATGCCGTGCTCGACGTGATCGAGGAGGAGAAGCTCTGCGACCGGGCCAACGCGATCGGCGCCATCATCCTCGACCGCTGCAACAAGATCAAAAACTCCAATCTCAATTGCGTCGGCGACGTACGCGGCCTCGGCGCCATGTGCGCCATCGAGCTGGTCAAGGACAAGGCGAGCGCCGAGCCGGCGCCGCAGCTCACGCAGGCCTTGATGAAGACCGCCAACGAGAACGGACTTATCCTGCTTTCCTGTGGTACATACGGGAACGTCATCCGCTTCCTCGTGCCCTTGACCGCGAGCGATACCATCGTCGGGGAGGGCATGGATATTTTCGAAGCGAGCCTCACCGAAGCCGTGA
Source organism: Methyloceanibacter sp. (assembly GCF_035650995.1). Taxonomy (GTDB): domain Bacteria; phylum Pseudomonadota; class Alphaproteobacteria; order Rhizobiales; family Methyloligellaceae; genus Methyloceanibacter. The sequence goes on from NZ_DASRGO010000031.1 coordinate 120,925, forward strand.
ACCGGGTCGCGTGAGCTTCCAAATTTCTTGAATCGATACAGACATCAGGACCTCACATGAGCGCGAAGCTTGCGACCAACGACCTCGAAGCTTTTTGGATGCCGTTCACCGCGAACCGGCAATACAAGAAGGCGCCGCGGCTGCTCGTCAGCGCCGAGGGCATGTATTACACGGCGAGCGACGGACGCCGCGTGCTCGACGGCACGGCGGGACTGTGGTGCGTCAATGCCGGGCATTGCCGGCCGAAGATCGTCGAGGCGGTGAGGAAGCAGGTCGGCCAGCTCGACTACGCCGGCAGTTTCCAGATGGGCCACCCCATCGCCTTCGAATGCGCTTCCAAGCTCGTCAACGTGGCGCCAGAAGGCTTCAACCACGTGTTCTTCACCAACTCGGGCTCCGAGTCGGTCGAGACCGCGCTCAAGATCGCGCTCGCCTATCACCGCGCCAAGGGCAACGCCTCCAAGACGCGCCTGATCGGCCGCGAGCGCGGCTATCACGGGGTGAATTTCGGCGGCACATCGGTCGGCGGCATCCCGAACAACCGCAAATGGTTCGGCGCGCTGCTCTCGGGCGTCGACCACATCCGCCACACCCACGATCTCGCCCGTAACGCCTTCTCCCGCGGCGAGCCCGAGCACGGCGCGGAGTTCGCCGACGATCTCGAGCGCCTCGTGGCGCTGCACGACGCCTCGACCATCGCCGCGGTCATCGTCGAGCCGGTGGCGTGCTCGACCGGCGTGCTCGTGCCGCCCAAGGGCTATCTCAAGCGGCTCGCCGCCATCTGCGCCAAGCACGACATCCTGCTCATCTTCGATGAGGTCATTACCGCCTTCGGCCGCCTCGGCGCGCCGTTCGCGGCCGACTATTTCGGCGTCTCGCCCGACATCATCACCACCGCCAAGGGCGTGACCAACGGCACCATCCCCATGGGCGCGGTGTTTGTGAAGGCGAAGATTCGCGAGGCGTTCCTGCAAGGGCCGGAGGAGGTCATCGACCTGTTCCACGGCTACACCTATTCCGGCCATCCCGTGGCGTGCGCCGCCTGCATCGCCACGCTCGAGACATATAAAGAAGAGGGACTGCTCACGCGCGCGGCCGAGCTTGCGCCCTATTGGCAGGAGGCGGTGCACTCGCTAAAAGGCCTGCCGCACGTCATCGATCTCCGCAATATCGGCCTGATCGGCGCCATCGAGTTCGAGCCGATTCCCGACGCTCCCGGCAAGCGCGCGCATGCGCGCTTCGTCGAGGCGTTCAATCGCGGACTCCTCACCCGCGCGACCGGCGACATCATCGCGCTGTCGCCGCCGCTCATCATCGAGAAGCGCGAAATCGATCAGCTGTTCGACATTTTCTCCGGCGTGCTCAAGTCGGTGGCCGACTAAAGAAGGGATCGCGTTTCCATGAATATCCTTCAGAACGCCATCGATGGACGGAAAGTCGCCTCGTCGTCCCGACGACGGGCCGCCGTTTATAATCCCGCGACGGGCGAGCAGATCGCCGAAGTGCCGCTCTCGACCGCCGCGGAGGTTGACGCCGCGGTGGCCGCCGCCAAGAAGGCTGCGGCGAGCTGGGGCGCCATGCCGCCGCTCAAACGCATCCAGCCGATGTTCCGCTTCAGGGAGCTGCTGCAGCGGCACGCCGATGAGATCGCGCGCAAGATCTCGGAGGAGCACGGCAAGACCCATGCCGACGCCAAGGGCGAGCTCTCGCGCGGCATCGACGTGGTCGATTTCGCCTGCGGCATTCCGCATCTTCTCAAGGGCGAGTTCAGCCGCAATGTCGGCCCCGAGATCGACAGCTGGTCGGACCGGCAGCCGCTCGGCGTCGTCGCCGGCATCACGCCGTTCAACTTCCCGGCCATGGTGCCGATGTGGATGTACCCGGTGGCGATTGCCTGCGGCAACGCCTTCGTGCTCAAGCCGTCGGAGCGCGATCCGTCGACCTCGATGCTGGTGTGGGACCTCTTCCAGGAAGCCGGCTTCCCGGCCGGCGTTCTCAACGTCGTGCATGGCGACCGGGAAGCGGTCGACGCCATCCTCGATCATCCCGACATCAAGGCGGTGAGTTTCGTCGGCTCCACCCCGGTCGCCGAACACGTCTATACGCGCGGCTCGGCTTCGGGAAAACGCGTGCAGGCGCTCGGCGGCGCCAAGAATCACATGATCGTCATGCCCGACGCGGATATCGACCAGGCCGCTGATGCGCTGATGGGAGCGGGCTTCGGCTCGGCCGGCGAGCGGTGCATGGCGATCTCGGTCGCCGTCCCGGTCGGCGAGAAGACCGGAGACATGCTGGTCGAGGCTCTGGCGCCGCGTATTCGCACCCTGAAGGTCGGTCCCGCCACCGATCCTCAGTCGGAGATGGGGCCGGTCATCACGGCCGAGGCCAAGCAGCGCATCGAAGGCCTGATCGGCCGGGGCGTGAGCGAAGGTGCCGAGCTTGTCGTCGACGGGCGGGGCCTAAAGCTCCAGGGCTACGAGAACGGATACTTCTTGGGCGGCACGTTGTTCGACCGCGTCAGGAAGGACATGACCATCTACAAGACCGAGATCTTCGGCCCGGTGCTCTGCGTCGTGCGCGCCGAGCGGTTCGACGACGCCGCCGACCTCATCAACGGCCACGAATACGGCAACGGCACTGCGATCTTCACCCGCGACGGCGACGCCGCGCGCGCCTTCGCCGACCAGATCGAAGTGGGCATGGTCGGCATCAACGTGCCGATCCCGGTTCCGGTCGCCTATCACTCGTTCGGCGGCTGGAAGCGGTCGCTGTTCGGCGATCATTCGATCTACGGGCCCGAAGGCGTGCGCTTCTATACGCGGCTCAAAACGGTGACCGCACGCTGGCCGAACGGCATCCGGGCCGGCGCCCAGTTCCATTTCCCGAGCCTGAAATAAGAAGCCGGTCCGCTCGAGGGAGGAGCGGACCGGCTTGAGACGGACGCGATGGGGGGATTGCGTCCGCTGGGGTTGGATTACTTTAAGCCGCGCGCAACGCCCTCGCGTTCTCGATCCGGTCGAAGCCGAGCGAGGCCGCAACCGCGGAATGCATGATGCGGCCGTCGCGCACGTTGAGGCCTGCGGCGAGATGCTTGTCGTCATCGAAGGCGGCGAGGCCCCGATCGGCGAGCTTGATCACGAAGGGCAGCGTCGCGTTATTGAGCGCCTGCGCCGAGGTGACAGGAACCGCGCCCGGCATGTTCGCCACGCAATAATGGATGATGCCGTCGACCTCGAAGGTCGGGTCGGCATGGGTCGTGGGCCGGGAGGTCTCGAAGCAGCCGCCCTGGTCGATCGAGACGTCGACCAGAACCGCGCCGCGCTTCATGTGCTTGAGCATGTCGCGGGTGACGAGCTTCGGCGCGCTCGCGCCGGCAACCAATACCGCGCCGACCACGACGTCGGCGGCGAGCACTTCCGTCTCGATGGTGTCGAGCGTCGAGGCGAGCGTACGCACGCGGCCCTCGAACAGCTCGTCGAGCTGGCGCAGCCGGGGGAGCGAGCGATCGATGATGGAAACTTCGGCGCCAAGACCGGCTGCCATGCGCGCGGCATGGGTGCCGACCACGCCGCCGCCGAGCACGACCACCTTGGCGGGACGCACGCCCGGCACGCCGCCCATCAGCACGCCGCGTCCGCCGGTCGGACGGCGAAGCGCAATGGCGGCAGCCTCGATGGCGAGACGGCCTGCGACCTCGCTCATCGGCGCGAGCAGCGGCAGCCCGCCATGTGCGTCGGTCACGGTCTCATAGGCGATGGCTGTCGCACCCGACTCCATCAGACCGAGCGCCTGCTCGGGATCGGGAGCGAGATGCAAGTAGGTGAACAGGATCTGATGCGGCTTCAGCCGGCGATACTCGACCGCCTGCGGCTCCTTGACCTTGACGATCATCTCGGCCTCGGCAAACACCGCTTCGGCCGTCGGCACGATCCGCGCGCCGGCCTTCTCGTAGGTCGCGTCGTCGGCGAAGATGCCGGCCCCGGCACCAGACTGCACGATGACTTCGTGCCCGCGCGCGACGAGCTCGCGGACCGAGCCCGGTACGAGTCCTACCCTGAACTCATTGCATTTGATCTCTGTCGGAACGCCAATGCGCATGATGACCTCCGATGGCGGCGGGTGCTTCCTCAATTGCCGGAAGGTGCCACGAATCGGGCAAAGATTGCTGGCATTCTACGGTGTAGAATGGTATGTTTGCGCAATATTTCTGCGCAAATTGACTGTTAGGCGCCGGAAAATGACCGAAAGGGAACTCGACGCGCTGGATCGCGCCATCCTCGCCGCACTGCTCGAGGACGGCCGGTTGAGCCAGGTCGAGCTTGCCGAGCGCATCCCCTTGTCGGCGACGGCGATTGCCCGGCGTATCCGCGCGCTCGAAGAGGATGGCGTCATCCAAGGCTATCAGGCGCGCATCAACCGCGATGCCATCGGGCTCGGCATGACGGTCATCGTGCATGTCGGGCTGAACAGCCAAAGCGAAGACGTGCTCAAGGCGTTCGAGGCGGCCGTCGCCCGCGCGCCGTCGGTGGTGTCGTGCCGTCTGATGTCCGGGGAGGACGACTATCTCGTCACCGTCATGGCGCGCGACCTCGCCGATTACGAACGCATTCACAAGGAGCAGCTCTCGCGGCTACCTGGCGTGGCGCGACTCAAGTCGAGCTTCGTGCTCAGGGAGGTAGCGACCCGGCCGCTGCCAGCTTCGTGCTTGTTGCCGTGACGGCGCACCGAGCGCTTCGCGTCGACACATGGTTGCAGGGCCACTTTGGGCCTGCGCCATAAACTTTTCAGCGGGCCCCTTCGTCTGCTATATTCTACGCTGTCGAATTAGTCCGGGGGCGGCAGACGATGCCACTCTACATCTCACGTCCCGATGTCTCGAGGGCGCCGCCCTAAGAGGTCCGCAGCCAGACATCCTCTCGCGCCCAGCCTCAGACTGCCTCGTGTACGGAACCTTTCCTTCATCGCAACGACTTGGTGCTCGTTATGTCGCGTACGCCGTTATTCGCCGCTGTAAAGAGAGCTCTTGCCCAAGCATCGCATGAGAATGGCATCGCTTTTCCGCGAACCTCGGCGCTGACGCGACGCCGCTTGTTGCGACTCTCGGCGGCGGCGGTGGGGGCTGCAGCCTTGGCGCCCATTACGGATTGGAGCGCTTACGCCAAGAAGCCGGAGCGGCACAAGAAGCCGAGACCGAAAACGGTCGCCATCGTCGGCGGCGGCGTCGCCGGGCTGACCGCCGCCTACCGGCTTCAGAAGGCGGGAGCATCGCCGGTGCTGTTCGAGGCGAGCAATCGCTGGGGCGGCCGCATGTTCACCATGTACGATTTTTACAAAGGTATGTTCTGCGAACTCGGGGGCGAATTCGTCGACACCGATCACGAGGATCTCCAGAAGCTCGGCAAGGAACTCGGCGTCGAGATGCAGGACCTCACCACCGACGGCGGGGAGGATCTCTATTTCTTCAAGGGCGAGTTTCACACGCCCAAGGACATGATCGATCCCAAGAAAAAGAGCGGCGCCTTTGCCCCCATCGCCAAGCAGATCGCCAAGGACGCGGGCAAGCTGACCGACAAACACGACAACTGGACGGCGCTCGCCGAGAAGCTCGATCAGACGAGTCTCAAGGACTATCTCGAACAATTCCGCGGCAAGACCGACGACTGGGCGGTCGACCTGCTCGACGTGGCGTACAACATCGAGTACGGGCTCGAGACCAAGGATCAGTCGAGCCTCAACATGGTGGACTTCATCACCACCGATCTGAGCAAACCTTTCTCGATGTTCGGCGAGAGCGACGAGGTCTATCGCATCAAGGGCGGCTCGTCGGCACTGATTACGGCGCTGGTTAACGCGCTTCAGGGCAACATCGACATGAAGCAGGGCTTTGCGCTGACCGGGCTCGACCAGAAGGACGGCCAGATCGTCATGAATTTCGATGCGCCGGGCGGCGCACAGCAGGTCAGCTACGACGCGGTGATCCTCGCCCTGCCGTTCACCAAGCTCCGCCAGGTCAGCGGCCTCGACAATCTCGGATTGTCGGCGGACAAGTTGAAGTGCATCCGCGAGCTGGGCTACGGCATCAACGCCAAGATCATGAACGGCACCACCTCGCGCGTCTGGCGCAAGCCCGACTCCGGGCTGCCCGCGCCGTCCAACGGCACGTTCTATTCCGATCTCGGCTTTCAGAATCTATGGGAAACGAGCCGGGCACAGCCGGGCGAAGCGGGGATCATCACCAATTATCTCGGCGCCAAGCCCGGACTCACCGACGCCAAGTCGGCGCTCGACGCTTTCCGCGCCGACCTGCCCAAAATGTCGCAGACGATGGTCGGCAGCCTCGATCCGAATGCGGTCGCCTCGTGGTTCTGGGCCGTCTATCCCTTCACCCTCGGAAGTTACGCCGGTGCCAAAGTGGGCCAATACACCACACTGCTGGAGGTGGCGGCGGAGCCGGCACTCGACGGCTGCTTGCAATTTGCCGGCGAGCACACCAGCAGCGAATTCCTCGGCTTCATGAATGGCGGCGTGCAGAGCGGCAACCGCGCCGCCAAGGCGCTCACCAAGATCATGGCGCTGCACAAATGAAATTGATCGTCCCAGAGCCGCTACAGATGCGGCCAATGACGGCTTTTTGTGGCGCTTGTGTGCGCCCTGGACTAACATTCTTTGTGGTTTATCGGGGGGTTGCGCGTCCTGTCCAAACCCATCATCCGAAAATCT
>NZ_DASRGO010000032.1:0-3487 GCF_035650995.1 Methyloceanibacter sp.
CTGGTCACCCTGTTCATCCCCTCGCAATCGTCACAGCCTCTGTCGCCCCACCCGGCCGCCGCCGCCGCTTTGCGCCGGCGGCCACCCTCCCCTCGCGGGGAGGGATGATGCTGCCTTGGCTAGCCCTGCATCCTATAACCACGCGAGCTTGGGCAGGTCGCCGACGAGCGGCCGGCAATAGGCATCGAACGCTCCCGTGATGTCGTTCGAGCCCGCGATGAACTCCGCCGGCATGTGGCGCGTCCGCCGCGCCACCGCCTTGAGGTCGGCGCGGGCGCATTCGCTGCGATAGGCGCCGGGCGCGTTGCCGGTCCTTACGATGATCACCGACGCGCTCCGGTCGCCCTTGGCGGCAAGCTCGGCGGCGTAGCGGCCGACCGACCGCGCCTCGATCGCGTCGATCGGGGAGGGCTCAGGCCAGCAGCGTTGGATGTAGCCGAACGTGTCGGCGCGCACGCGCGGGGCCTTGCCGCCCTTCGGCGTGAGCCCGGTCTTGACCAGATCGGCGAGCCCGTCGCCGAGCGCGCCTGAGCCCGACAATTGGATATTGCCGTGGGCGTCGACCTCGCCCGAGCGCATCAGCTTCGGCCCGATCTCGGCGCCGGACTCGTCCCGGATGCCTTCGCTCACGGCGATCTGGCAGCGCCCGAGCTTGGCGTAGACCCCCTCGACGTCGGCGAGGAAGGCATCGGTCGAGAACGGCACCTCCGGCAGATAGATGAGATGCGGCGCTGGCCGCTCGGCGGGCGCGGCACCGTCTGCGGGCGTCTGGCGGGCAAGCGCCGCCGCGGCGGTAAGGAAGCCTGCGTGCCGCCCCATGATGACGTTGATCTTGATGCCGCCGAGGCTTGCGTTGTCGAGCCCGTCGCCCGCGATGGCGAGCGCGACGTAGCGCGCGGCGGATGGGAAGCCCGGCGTGTGGTCATTCTCTCGGAGATCGTTGTCGATTGTCTTCGGCACATGGAAGCAGTTGAGCTCGTAGCCGGCCGCTTCCGCCTTCTCGCTCACGATGCGGCAGGTGTCGGCCGAGTCGTTGCCGCCGATATAGAAGAAATAGCGGATGTCGTTCGCCCGGCAGCCGGCGAGGATCTTGTCGCAATAGGCCTCGTCCGGCTTGTCGCGGGTCGAGCCGAGTGCGGCCGACGGCGTGCGCGCGAGCGCCTCGATCTTCGCCGTATCGATCGCGGTGAGATCGGCGAGCCCTTCGCTTCCCGGCTTGATCAGGCCGCGCACGCCGTGGCGCATGCCAAGGATGCGCTTCACTTTGCCGGTAGCGGCGAGTCCCGCTTTCAGGCCTTCGATCACGCCGGCGAGCGACTGATTGATGACGGCGGTCGGGCCTCCGGACTGGCCGATCGCTGCATTGCCGGTAGGAAGATCGGGCACGTCTGCGTCTCCTCGTGTTGGCGCGAGCGGGCGAGAATGCCTAACGCCTCTTGGCCTGGCAAGGTGCCGCCAGGGGGCAGATCGTTAACGCGCGACAAATCGACTCGCGCTATGATCCGATCGCCATGCCTCCGGTAACACCAAAAATCTCCGGCTTTCACCTCGGCCAGAGCCCGACGTTAAGGGGTCTTGGAACCTTCCTTCGCCGTCTCTCGGTTGCGGATTCGGTCGAAGACGTCGCCCATGTCGTGGCGCAGGGCGCGCGCACTTTGCTCGAAGCCGACGGCGCTACGGTCGTTTTGCGCGAGGGAGGGCTTTGCCGTTACGTTGAGGAGAGTGCGATCTCTCCCCTATGGAAGGGGCGCCGGTTTCCGCTTGAGGCGTGCATCTCGGGCTGGTGCATGCTTCATCGCGCGAGCGCGGTCATCCCCGACATCACGCAAGACCCTCGCATCCCGCAGGATGCTTACGCCTCCACCTTCGTCAAAAGTCTCGCCATGGTCCCTGTCCCGCAGGACGAGCCACTGGGCGCGATTGGCGCCTACTGGGCGCATGAGCGGGAGACCTCGCAACAGGAGCTCGAGCTGTTGCAGATGATCGCCAACGCGACCAGCCCCGCTCTCGAGCACGTGAGGCTCCGTAGCCATTGGAGCCAACCCGTCTGACACTTCGGTTAGCCGGCTGTCCCTTGGCGCCCCTCGGGGGGCGGTCGGTGTTTCATGCGTGAGGAGCTTTTTTGGGGGCCAAAGGCCACCCTTGGTGCGGCAATCCTTTAACACTGTTTCAATCCGGAACGCCTAGGCTTCCGCATCTAGGCTCGCGCGAGGCTTTGGAATGCCTCGGCGATGCCTGCCTTTGCTTGGCTCATCGGGGCGGACATCATGAACGGCGCGCGGGGGAGCGGACGGCCCGGCGGCAAAGGGCAGGCCCGCATCGAACCTGTGTTCGGCGCTCGCCGCGACGCCCCGAGGCGAAGACGGCATCCTCCCCGCGTCACGAGGCGCCCGCGGCGGAAGTTGAGGCGGGTCGTGGCGCGGCATCCGCTGCTCTACAAGGCGCTCCGCTTCACCCTGCTTGCGGCGATCTGGGGCACGATCGTGGTCGGCCTCGCCATGGTCTATTTCGTCGCCAGCGTGCCCGACCCGATCGTGGCCGCCCTCGACGACCGGCCGCCCAACGTCACCATCCTCGCCGAGGACGGCACCGTGCTCGCCGAACGCGGCTTGCGGCGCGGCCATGTGCGCCTCGACGTGCTGCCGCCTTATCTCACCAAGGCGGTGATCGCGACCGAGGACCGCCGCTTCTACTCGCATTGGGGCATCGATCCGATCGGGCTCGTGCGCGCCTCTTTCCGCAACGCCTCGGCCGGCACCGTGGTCGAGGGCGGATCGACCATCACCCAGCAGCTCGCCAAGAACCTGTTCCTTACGCCCAAGCGCACCATGCTGCGCAAGCTCCAGGAGGTGGTCTACGCCATCTGGCTCGAGCAGCGCTTCAGCAAGGATGAGATTCTCGAGCTCTATCTCAACCGCGTCTATTTCGGCGGCGGCACCTTCGGCATCGAGGCTGCGGCCAGGCACTATTTCGGCCGTTCGGCGCGCTCCGTCACCCTCCCGCAGGCGGCGCTGCTCGCCGGCCTGCTGAAGGCGCCGTCGAAATACGCCCCGACGCACAGTGTGAAGCTCGCCACCGAGCGCGTCGACGAGGTGCTCGAGAACATGGTCGAGGCGGGCTTTCTCAAGCCGGAAGAAGCGCGCGCGGCGAGCCAGCAGCCGCTCAACCTGTCGGCCAAGGGGGATGATACCGGCTATCCTTACGCCGTCGATTGGGTGGCCGAACTCCTGCCCGAGTTCGTCGGCGACAACGACAGCGATCTCATCGTCGACACCACCATCGACGCACGCCTCCAGCTTAAGGCGCAAGCCTCGCTTCGCCAGATCCTCGACGAGGAGGGTGGTGAAGTCGACGCAAGCGAGGGCGCGGCCGTGGTGCTCGATCCGCAAGGCGCGGTGAAGGCGCTCGTCGGTGGCCGCTCCTATTCGTCGAGTCCCTTCGACCGCGCGCTCAAGGCCGAGCGCCAGCCGGGCTCGGCGTTCAAGCC
>NZ_DASRGO010000033.1:0-2402 GCF_035650995.1 Methyloceanibacter sp.
ATCGAGGCTCTTGATCGCGCCGACGAGGTTCGACTGGCCCGGCGCGATCACGATCACCTGCCCCTTCTTGGCGAGGTCCATCGCCTCCTTCGGCGGCGGGCGATAGGGGTATTCGGGCATCGACGCCGCGGTGGCGAGCACGCGTCCCTCGCCGTCGATGAGATAGGCCATGGGCAGCGCCCTGATCGCGGCTTGCGCGCTCAAAAAGGTGCCGAATCCTTGCGGCTGCGTGCGCACGAGCTCGACCGCCTCGTCGATGTCCTTGGCCATGCCGAGCGTGTCGGTGCGGATCACCTGACCGTGCTCCTGGAGATAGGCGGTGGCCACATCGATCGAGTTCTGGATGATCGACTTGGTGCGGACCGAGAACCAATGATCGAGGCCGCGGTCGAGCGAGATGCTGGCGAAGATGGCGAGCAAGATCGCCGGCGCGACCGCGATTACGCTGAACAGGCTCACGATGCGCGCATGAAGTTGGGCGCCGGCGACCTGGCGACGCCGCGCGAGCCAGAGCCCGCCCACCTGCCAGGCGATGATCACGAGCATCGCGAGCACGAGCAGAAGGTTGACGAGCAACACGCTCACGACGACGAGATGGGTCGGCACGATCGGCGTCAGCCCGGTCAGGATGGCGTAGGTGGCGAGGCCCGAGATCAACGAGAGGACCATCGTGATCAGGCCGAGCGTGAACGGCAGACGCCGCGAACGGACGGTGTCGCGCTGTGCCGCCGCGGTTGGCGGCGCGGATATCTCGTCGACGACTTTCGGGTCGCTCATAACTTTGGACCGGCGCCAGAACGCCAGACTTCGGGCCGCTTTGGGCAAGGATTGGAAAACGCCACGCAACCGCTTTCCCCTGCTGTCTCCCGGGGGACCTTAATCCGATCCTTCGTCAGTTCTACTTGGGAGTGTCCGCCTCATCTGATGCAATAAAATCACAATGTGGCGCTTTGGCGACAAGTGTGGCCATCGGCACACAGAGTCCAGCCCGGCAAGGTTAATGGACCGCCGGCTCAAGGTCCTGATTTTTATAAAGATTCCAGGCGCGTGGCGGAATCGCCAAGCGGAGTCACATTTTAGCGAGGGCGCCCTGTCAGGTTCCCGGCGTCCTGATGACCTTGATGCCGAGGTCGCGGATCTTCTTGCGCAACGTGTTGCGGTTGAGCCCGAGAAGATCGGCCGCCCGGATCTGATTGCCCCGCGTCGCGGCAAGCGCGGCGGTGATCAGGGGGAACTCCACCTTGCGCAGGATGCGCGTGTAGAGGCCCGACGGCGGGAGGTCCTGGCCGAAGCTCATGAAGTAGTCGGCAAGGAAGCGCTCGACCGAATCGGACAGATCGGCGGACGGCTCCGCGGCGTCGTTGAACGGAGCGCGGGCGGCGCTCGCAAGCTCGTTCTCGACCATCTCGACGGTCACCATGTCCTGCGCGTAGATCGCCGAGAGCCGGCGCACCAGGTTCTCGAGCTCGCGCACGTTGCCAGGCCAGTGGTAGCGCTTCAGCCGCTCGATCGCGGCGGGCTCGAAACTCTTCGGCGGCAGGCCCTCCTTCTCGGCAATGCCGAGGAAGTGCCGAACGAGATCGGGGATGTCGTCGAGGCGCTCGCGCAAGGGCGGAAGCCGGAGCGGCACGACGTTCAGCCGGTAGAACAGATCCTCGCGGAATAGACCCTGGTCGATCTGTTGCTGGAGGTCGCGATTGGTGGCGGCGATGATGCGGACATTGGTCCTGATCGGCGTGCGGCCGCCGACAGTCGTGTATTCGCCCTCCTGGAGCACGCGCAGCAGCCTCGTCTGCGCCTCCATCGGCATGTCGCCGATCTCGTCGAGAAAGAGTGTGCCGCCTTCCGCCTGCTCGAAGCGGCCGATGTGACGGTTCTGCGCTCCGGTGAAGGCGCCCTTCTCGTGGCCGAACAGCTCGGACTCGATCAGCTCGCGCGGGATCGCCGCCATGTTGATGGCGACGAACGGGCCGTTGCGGCGCTTGCCGTATTCGTGCAGCGCGCGGGCGACGAGCTCCTTGCCGGTGCCGGATTCGCCCGTGATCATCACCGTAAGGTCGGTCTGGGTGAGGCGGGCGAGCACGCGGTAGATGTCCTGCATCGCCGGGCAGCGGCCGATAAGGGGCAGGCCTTCCTGCGCCTCGGCCGAGAGGCGCTGACCTTTTCTGCGCGGCTCGGCGAGCGCCCGGCCGACCACGGCGACGAGCTCGTTCAGGTCGAAGGGCTTGGGCAGATATTCGTAAGCGCCGCGTTCCGCCGCTGTGATCGCGGTCATGAAGGTGTTCTGCGCGCTCATCACGATGATGGGGAGGTCGGGGCGGAGCTTCTTCACTCGCGGGATGAGATCGAAGGCGCTCTCGTCCGGCATCAGCACGTCGGTGATGACGAGATCGCCCTCGCCC
>NZ_DASRGO010000034.1:0-48119 GCF_035650995.1 Methyloceanibacter sp.
CTTGGGATCCACGCCGGCGGTGGGCTCGTCGAGCAGAAGGAGCCTGGGCTTCGGCAGAATGCAGGCGCCGAGCGCCAGCCTCTGCTTCCAGCCGCCGGACAGTTCGCCCGCGAGCTGATCGGCGCGGGTGGTGAGCCCGAGCCTGCCGATCGCTTCGGCCGCGGCGCGGCGCGGGTTGGGCACGCCGTAGACGCGCGCCACGAATTCGAGGTTCTCGCGGATCGAGAGGTCGGCGTAGAGGCTGAAGCGCTGCGTCATGTAACAGACATTGCGCTTGATCTCCGCCGCTTGCGTGAGAATGTCGTAGCCGAGGCAGGTGCCCGAGCCGGAATCCGGCGTGAGCAGCCCGCACAGCATGCGCAGCGTCGTGGTCTTGCCGCTGCCGTTCGGCCCGAGGAAGCCGTAGATCTCCCCCTTCGGCACTTTGAGGCTGAGATTGTGCACCACCACCTTGCCGTCGAAGCTCTTGGTAAGGCCCGAGACGTCGATGGCGATGTCCTTGCCGTTCATCGCCGCACCATCTGCTGGCCGGGCGCGAGCGCGACCGTCACCGGCTGGCCGGCGGTGAGCGAGCCGGCCTCGCCTTCGGGCCGCGCCTCGACGAGAAACACGAGTTTCTCGCGCTGCTCGCGCGAGAAGATCACGGGCGGGGTGAACTCGGCGTCGCGGGCGATGAAGCTGATCTTGGCCTTAAGCCCCGGCGGGCAGCCGTCGCAGGTGACCTCGACCGTCTGACCGGTCTGGAGCTTGGCGCGCACCGGCTCCGGCACGAAGAAGCGCACCTTGAGATTGCGCGGCGGCAGGAGCGCGATCACCGCCTGGCCCGCGTTCACCACCTCTCCGGGCCGGAAATAGACCTCCTCGACCGTGCCCTCCGCGGGCGCGAACACCTTGCGCTTGGCGAGGTTCTTCTCGGCCTCGGCGAGCGCGTGCCGCGCGGCGTCGGCGTTGGCGGCCGCGGCGGCGATCAGATCCGAGCGTCCGGTGAGCCGCGCCGCCGCGATGCGTTTTTCGGCCTCGGCCACCGCCGCCTCGTTGCGGTCGTGCTGGGCGATAGCGTCGTCGAGCGCGGCCTTGGTGGTCCAGCCCTTGTCGTAGAGCGCCTTGGCGCGTTCGAGATTGTTGGTCGAGACCACGAGCATGGCCTTGGCCTCGTCGAGCGCCGCTTCGAGCACCCTGATCTCTTCGGGTCTCTGCACTTCGGCCTTGGCGTCGGCGAGCTGCGCGTCGGCCTGGGTCACCCTGGCCTTGGCCGCCTCGACGGCGGCCTCCTGCTCAGAGCTTTCCAGCGTGAAGACGGGATCGCCGCGGCTGACGCGGTCGCCTTCCTCGACCGAAAGCGTCTCGACGCGCCCGCCCTGCTCGGAGCCCACCAGCACGAGGTCGGCCTCCATGTAGCCCGCGAACTCCTGCTCCTTGTTGGCGGGAAGGGTGAACAGCGCGAGCGCGATGGCGACCGCGCCGAGGCCTGCGACAAGAAGCCAGCCTCTCTGCGTCATGGCGCGCCCCCGCCATCGGTTTGCGCCGCGGCCCCTGGCGCCCTGATCGCATCGAGGAGGAGATCGATATGGGTCGCAAGCAACGCGTCGGTGTCGAGATGATGGTGCCGCTCGAACAGCGTGCGCCAGATCACGGCCATCAGCGCCGGGGCGATGACGAGTTGGGGGAAGTCGCGGAGCGGCGTCGGCTTGAATTCGCCGCGCGCGATGCCGCGGTCGATGAACGCCTGGATCGTCTCGCGCCCCTTGGCGATGACCTGCTCGTAATAGAACTTGGTGAGCTCGGGGTGCTTGGGGCCTTCGGCGATCAGGAGGCGCGCGATCAGCACGCGGCGGGAAGCCACCAGCTCCTGCATGAAGGCGAGGAACGGCCCCTTGAGGAAGGCTTCGCACGACATCTCCGTCGTGAGCATGCGCTCGCGCATGGCATCGAAGATGGGTGAGATGACCGAGCGCACGACCGCCTTGAACAGCTCCTCCTTGGTCTTGAAGTAGAGATAGGGGAGCCCCTTCGACACGCGGGCGCGCGCGGCCACGTCCTCGAGCCTGGTGGCGGCGTAGCCGTGGCTCACGAATTCCTCGAAGGCGGCGGCCACGATCTCCTGCGGCCGCGTATCCTTGCGCTCGCGCTTCCGAGGCGCCGCCTCTCCGTTCCGCTTGCCTGCCGCCCGTTTCGTCTCGGCCATCGCCCTGCCTCGCCCGCTGCCTCAAGCCGGCCTCCTGCCGGCCCTTCGCTTCACCCCACCATATAGTGACTGACCGGTCAGTACCACAGTCGGCGACGGCAAAAACGCTCGGAGTGTCAAAGAATAGCTAACAATGCGGGAAAGCCTTTTGGCGCGCCTTGAGCGATATCAAGCAGGGCTAGGAAGCCAAGCGCCGCAAATGCCTCAGGCGCGCGGGTGGGCGCGTCCGTAGGTCTTGAGCAGATGGGCGCGGTCGACCTCGGTATAGCCCTGCGTGGTCGAGAGGCTCGCGTGGCCGAGCAGCTCCTGGATCGCGCGCAAGTCGGCGCCAGCGCCTAGAAGGTGCGTGGCGAAGGAGTGCCTGAGCGCATGCGGCGTCGCCGTCTCGGGCAGGCCGAGCGCCGCACGCGTGCGCGCGATCTTGAGCTGGATAATGCGCGGCGAGAGCTGCTTGCCGTGCGCACCAACGAACAGCGGGTCGTCGGAGCCGAGCCGCATCGGGCAGAGCGCAAGATAAGCTTCCACCGCCTCGCGCGCGATCGGCAGCACCGGCACGACCCGCGTCTTGCTGCCCTTGCCAGTGACCCTCAGCATGTCGCGGCCCTTGAGCGGTGCATCCTTGCGCTTGAGCGATAGGGCCTCGGAGATGCGGAGCCCCGAGCCGTAGAGGAGCGCAAGCACCGCCGTGTCGCGCGCGACGATCCACTCCGGCTGATCGGGCGCGGCGATGTCGGCGCCGTCCACCAGGGCCGTCGCCTTCTCGGCCGTGAGCGGCTTCGGCACCGAATGCGGGAGCTTCGGCAGGGCAACCGCGCGGATGGCGTCGTTCTTGCCGTAGCCGCGCCGCTCGAGGAACTTGTAGAACATGCGAAGCGCCGACAGCGTGCGCGAGAGGCTCCTGCTCCCCACCCCCTCGTTCCGTCGCGCTGCGAGAAAGCCGCGCACGTCGCGCGCCTGCAGCGCAAGCAACTGCTTCATGTCGGGCAGGCGGTTGAAATGCGTGGCGAGGAAGGCGAGGAACTGGCGGATGTCGCGCTCGTAGGCCTCGGCCGTCTTGGCCGCGAGCTGGCGCTCGGTGCGGATATAGGCGAGCCAAGCCTCGACCGCCTCGCGCACATAAGGCGACCCCATATAACCTGGCGGCGAAGCCTTCTTCTCCAAACCCGGCCCCTCGAAAGCGCCTGAAGCGGCGCGAAGCGCCTACTATGGGTATCTGAGTCGTTAACCCGCCCCTAAGCAAGGACGTGCCTCTGACCCGAGCCGAGACCAAATCGAAGCCCCGCGCCGCGGCGCCTGCGACGGTTCCCGTCATGCTGCCGCTCGCGCTGCCCGGCGCTTACGACTACCTCCCGCCCGACGGGAGGCGCCTCGAGCCCGGCCAGTTCGTCGTCGCGCCGCTCGGGCCCGTCGAATATCTCGCCGTGGTGTGGACGCTGGGAGAAGGCGAGGCCCCGCGCGACATCGAGCGCAAGAAACTCCGCGAGATCGTCGAGGTGATCGACGACGTGCCTAGACTTCCGCGCGTCAATCTCGCCTTCGCCGATTGGGTCGCCAATTACACTCTGTCCTCGCCCGGCATGGTGCTGCGCATGATGATGAGCGCCTCCCGCGCCTTCGATCCGCCCGCGCCCCGCTACGGCGTCCGCCTCGTCGGCTCCCCCCCACAACGCGTCACCCCTGCCCGCGCGCGGGTGATCGAGGCGGCGTCGAATGGCATGATCTGGGTGAAGGCGAGCCTCGCCGAGGCCGCCGGCGTAAGCTCTGGCGTGATCGACGGCCTGATCGACGCGGGCACGCTGATCGCCGAGCCTCTGCCCGATTGGCATGCGCTTCCTCTCGACCTTGCCCGCGAGCGCGCGACGCTCACGCCCGAGCAGAAGGACGCCGCGGGCGAGGTCCTCGCCAATACGAGCGGCGGCTTCGCCGTCACTCTGCTCGACGGCGTCACCGGCTCCGGCAAGACCGAGGTCTATTTCGAGGCGATCGCCCAGGCGCTCGCTAAGGGCAAGCAGGCGCTCGTGCTGATGCCCGAGATCGCGCTGACCGCTCAGTTCATCGCCCGCTGCGAGGAGCGCTTCGGCGCGAGGCCCGCCGAGTGGCATTCGGGCGTTCCCGCCCCGCAGCGCGGCCGCGTCTGGCGCGCGGTCATCGAGAACAAGGCGAAGCTCGTGGTCGGCGCGCGCTCGGCGCTGTTCCTTCCCTTCCCCGATCTCGGCCTCATCGTCGTCGATGAGGAGCACGACGCGGGCTACAAGCAGGAGGAACGCGTTGCCTATCAGGCGCGCGACATGGCGGTGGTGCGCGGGCGACTCGGCGGCTGCCCGGTGGTGCTCAGCTCGGCCACGCCCTCGATCGAGAGTCTCGTCAATGCAAGCCAAGGCCGCTACCGGCATGTCCAGCTGGCCACCCGCTACAAGGCCGATGGACTGCCGGCCCTCACGGCAATCGACATGCGCGCAAACCCGCCCGAGCGGGGCAAATGGCTCTCGCCAGTGCTCGTCGAGGCCATCGCCGAAACCTTGGCGCGCGGCGAGCAGGCGCTCCTCTTCCTCAATCGCCGCGGCTATGCGCCGGTCACGCTGTGCCGGAAATGCGGCTTCAAGTTCGAATGTCCGAACTGCTCGGCTTGGCTCGTCGAGCACAGGTTCCGCCGCCGCCTCGAATGTCACCACTGCGGCACGTTCATTCCGATCCCCGACAAGTGCCCGCATTGCGAGGCGGAGAACGCGCTCGTTCCGTGCGGCCCAGGCGTCGAGCGCATCGCCGAGGAGGTGGCCGAGCGTTTCCCGGAGGCGCGCCGCGTGCTCCTGTCGAGCGATCTCACCCCCAACATCGCCGAGCTTCGCCACACCTTGCGCGAGATCGAGGAGCGCGAGGTCGACATCGTCATCGGCACCCAGCTCGTGGCCAAGAGCCACCACTTTCCTGGGCTTGCCCTCGTCGGCGTGGTGGACGGCGATCTCGGTCTCGCCCAGGCCGATCCGCGCGCGGCCGAGCGCACCTTCCAGCTCTTGAGCCAGGTCACGGGGCGCGCGGGCCGCGAGGCGATCAAAGGCCGCGGCCTGATCCAGACCTATATGCCTGAGCACCCGGTGATCGCGGCGCTCGTTTCTGGCGACCGCGACACCTTCCTCGCCCGCGAGATCGAAGCGAGGCGCGAGGCGCGCATGCCGCCCTTCGGAAGGCTTGCCGCGCTCCTTGTCTCGGCGAGTTCGCGCGAGGCGGCCGAAGGCTACGCCCGTGAGGTCGCCCGCAACGCGCCGGCGGCGGCGAAGATCGAAGTGCTGGGGCCGGCCGAGGCGCCGCTATCGGTGATCCGCGGCCGCCACCGCTTCCGCCTCCTGGTCAAGGCCGCGCGCGAAGCCGACCTGCAAGCCTATTTGCGGCTTTGGCTGTCAGCCGTCCCCAAGGCCAAGGGCGACATCCGCCTCACGGTCGATGTCGATCCGTACAGTTTCCTATAGGCATTCAGATTGAACCCCGTCATTGGCCGGGCTTGGCCCGGTCATCCACGATTTCCCATCGGCGAGTCGCTAAATCGTGGATGCCCGGCACGAGGGCCGGGCATGACGGAGTTCCGGGTCACGCTTGTTCCGCAACCTCCACCCATGTCGTCGCGACAGCGATGAGACTTAGTTTGCTGCAAGCCGAGCGTGCCCGCCTACCCCGCGACCTTGACGAACCACGCCGCGACGTCGGCGAGCGTGTATCCCGCGAGCGCGAGCGCGACGGCGAGAGCGGCGGCGCCCGCGAGAAGGACGAGCGCGACGCTTAGGAGTGCGAGACTCTCGCGGCGAAGGAAATGATCCTGCATTGGGCTCATGAACGCCTCGCAAGAGGCTACATGGCGACGCTCGCCACCAGCATGCCGAGCGTCGCGCCGATCACCAGTCCGATCGCGCAACACCACCATCCCGGCATTTCGTTCCACCAAGACATGCGGCGCTCGCCGAAGTTACGACTCCTGCATAACAACGCGCCTCGCCGCCGATCGCGCCATAAGAATCTCATAAACGGACGAGGACCGCGCCATAAAGGCGGGACGCGGTGCGCTCGGCGCGTTCGTTCCAACCCTCGCCATCAGGTGCTCCGAGGACCTGCGCCTACTCGTCGCCGTGGCACGGGGGTCCGCCGGCCTAGACGGACGAATCACCGACAACAAGGAGGAATCCCATGCCGCGGCTCTTGATCACTGCCGCCGCCGCGCTCGCTTTGTGCCTCGGCGCGATGGCGACCACCGTCACCATCACTGCTGGTGGCGTCACGGTCACAGACACTGCAGATGGCGGTGGTGACGACATTCTGTGCCTGAGAGCCGGAGCATCGCTCCGGACTCTTTCTGAGCCCGTCACGTCGCCTCGCGGCCGTCATGGCCGGGCTTGGCCCGGCCATCCACGATTTCTCCTGGGCGAGTCTGGGAAATCGTGGATGCCCCGGCACGAGAGCCGCGCATGATGGAATTTGGGTTGACCGTCGTTCCGCCTAACTGCCGCGGATGTCGCCCGCGGCGCGGATCAGGATCTCGACGATGCGCGCGTCCGCATCCTCTTCCGTCGCGAGCCGCTTCGCGGCGACGTCGCGCACGTTCTCAAGCGCGGCCATGACGAGCTTCGGCAGCGCGGTCTCCTCTTCGCGCTCTCGCTCCTCGAAGGCACGGCGCCGTCGCGCGAGCTTCCGGCCGATCGCCTCGAGCCGCGCGATCACCATGTCGGCGATGTCGCGATTGTCGTCGAGATGCGTGCGGCCCTCGTCGGTGATGGTGTAGCGCTTCTTGGCGCCTTCGGCTTCGGCGGTGACGTAGCCCGCCTCCTCGAGGAAGGTGAGCGTGGGGTACACCACGCCGGGCGAGGGGCTGTACCAGCCGCCCGTCTTCTCCTCGACCAGCTTGATCAGCTCATACCCGTGGCGCGGGCGCTCGGCGATGAGCGCGAGCGCGAGCAGCTTGAGGTCGCCCTGCGCCAGCATGCGGCCGACGCGGAACCAGTCGCTGCCGCCGCCCTCCGGCCCCGGACCCCAACCGGGGCCCCTGCCGCCGCCGAAGCGGCCGAACCGCCGCGCCGCCCACCGCTCGCGGCAGCCCTCGCCGTGATGTCTCATTCCATGCATGTGATGATCTCCTCTCATAGTAAGATATATCGAACGATAATACGTGAGCGAGGATATCGCAAGATATATCTTAAGTAGCGGCGGCCGTCCGGAGGTCTAGCCGATGCCCCGGCGAAACGCGGGACGTGCCGGCCGCTCGTCGAGTGGCGATTGCGCGGCAATGCGTGGCAATTGCCGGATGATTGCCGGGCAATCGCCGGCGTTTTTGACCGGGGATAAGGCGGGGGCTATTCGCCCGCGTGGTCGTGGACCTTCTCGCGTGCGACCGACACCCATTTCGAGTGCTCGGCTGAGGCGAGCGCGCCGACCCGCTCGGCCAGGACGCGGTGCGCCTCATCGGCCGGAAGCTTGGCGTAGGGGCCCGCCCTCTCGTTGTAGAGATGCTGCTCGTTGCGCAAGCCCTCGCAGGTCGAGCGGTAGAGAATCCAGTTTTCCTGCCATTTGTTGAGCTGTTGCATGCTCTCGAGCAGGAGGATCAGCCCGGCCGCGATGATCACCGACATGGCCGAGAACTCGGCGACGATCGGGATGACCACGGCGCACAGCACAATCGCGATCTTGGAGGCCTTGTAGTAGCGCTGGTTCGCCTTGGCCTTGGCGTCGTACCAGTCGATCTGGCTCTGCAGCCGGTCCCAGAGCGGCGGAAGCTTCCCGGCCGGAGCCTGCTCGGTCTTCTTGGTCGCCATCTCCCCTCCGGCTCCTTTCACAAAGCCCCCGGCGCTGCTGGCTTACATCGGCCAAAAGCGCGCCGCAAAGCCCAATTCTTGAGCGAACTTCGCCCTTGTCGAGGTTGCACCCCCTCACCCTCTATGTTACAGCCTGCCCGGGCTTCCAGGGGACCGTTTGGCAGGGGCTTCAACCTGTTGACGTGGGAGCACCACTCCCAGAATTTCTCGGCTCCGGGGACGGCTGCTCAAAATAGCGCCCGTTCGGGAGGAAAGGCGTTCAGGTGGCAAGTAGCGAAGTCGATACGAGTTCTGGGGTCGCGGGGCGTTATGCCACCGCCTTGTTCGAGCTTGCCAAGGAGGAGAAGGCGCTCGACCAGGTGGCCGCCGATCTTGCCCGCTTCAGCGAGACGCTCGATGCCTTCGAGGACCTGCGCCGGCTGGTGCGGAGCCCTGTTTTCTCCGCCGAGGAGCAGGGCCGTGCGCTCGAGGCCATCCTCGAGAAGATCAAGATCGAGGGGCTGACGCGCAACTTCCTGCTGCTCGCCGCCAAGAACCGGCGCTTGTTCGCCACCCCCGACATGATCCGCGCCTTCCGCACCATGCTCGCCCGCGAGCACGGCGAGACGACAGCCACCATTACGTCCGCCGCCAAACTGACAGAGACCCAGATTACCGCGCTGAAACAGGCGCTTAAGGCCGCGCTTCACAAAGAGGTCATGCTCGACGAAAAGGTCGATCCCGCGCTCATCGGCGGGCTTGTCGTCAAGGTGGGCAGCCGCATGGTCGACACCTCGCTGCGCACCAGGCTCAATTCGCTCAAAGTTGCCATGAAAGAGGTTGGCTGATGGATATCAGGGCCGCAGAAATCTCCGCGATCCTCAAGGAGCAGATCAAGAATTTCGGGCAGGAAGCCGAGGTCGCCGAGATCGGCCAAGTGCTTTCGGTCGGCGACGGCATCGCCCGCGTTTATGGCCTCGACAAGGTGCAGGCCGGCGAGATGGTCGAGTTCGCCGACGGCACGCGCGGCATGGGGCTCAACCTCGAGGTCGACAATGTGGGCGTCGTGATCTTTGGCGAAGACCGCCACATCAAGGAAGGCGATACGGTGAAGCGCACCGGCGCCATCGTCGAGGTGCCGGTGGGCAGGGCGCTGCTCGGCCGCGTGGTCGACGCCCTCGGCAATCCGATCGACGGCAAGGGGCCGATCGAGGCGACCGAGAAGCGGCGCGTCGACGTCAAGGCCCCGGGCATCATTCCCCGCCAGTCGGTGCACGAGCCGATGCAGACGGGCCTCAAGGCCATTGATGCCCTCATCCCCATCGGCCGCGGCCAGCGCGAGCTCATCATCGGCGACCGCCAGACCGGCAAGACCGCCATCATCCTCGACACCATTCTCAATCAGAAGTCGGTCAACGCGCTCGGCGACGACAAGAAGAGCCTCTACTGCATCTATGTCGCCGTTGGCCAGAAGCGCTCGACCGTCGCCCAGTTCGTGAAGGTGCTCGAGGACAACGGCGCGCTGCCCTATTCGATCGTGGTCGCCGCCACTGCCTCCGACCCAGCGCCGATGCAATATCTCGCGCCGTTCGCCGGCTGCGCCATGGGCGAGTTCTTCCGCGACAACGGCATGCACGCGCTCGTCACCTACGACGATCTTTCCAAGCAGGCGGTTGCCTATCGCCAGATGTCGCTCCTGCTTCGCCGCCCGCCGGGACGCGAGGCCTATCCGGGCGACGTGTTCTATCTCCATTCGCGGCTCCTCGAGCGCGCGGCGAAACTCAACAAGGACAACGGCTCTGGCTCGCTCACCGCCCTTCCCGTGATCGAGACACAGGCGAACGACGTGTCGGCCTATATCCCCACCAACGTTATCTCCATCACCGACGGACAGATCTTCCTCGAGACCGACCTGTTCTATCAGGGCATTCGCCCGGCGGTGAACGTCGGCCTCTCCGTGTCGCGCGTGGGCTCCGCCGCGCAGGTCAAGGCGATGAAACAGGTCGCGGGCAAGATCAAGGGCGAGCTTGCCCAATATCGCGAGATGGCGGCCTTCGCTCAGTTCGGCTCCGACCTCGACGCCACCACCCAGCGTCTCCTGAACCGCGGCGCGCGGCTCACCGAGCTTCTGAAGCAGCCGCAATTCTCGCCGCTCAAGGTCGAGGAGCAGGTGGTCGTCATCTATGCCGGCGTGAACGGTTATCTCGATCCGCTTCCTGTCTCGTCCGTGCAGCGCTTCGAGGCCGAGCTACTCCGCAATATGCGCGCAGAGCACGCCGATATTCTGACCGCGATCCGCGACCAGAAGGAAATCTCCAAGGAGACCGGAGACAAGCTCAAGGCCGCGGTCGACAAATTCGCCAAGGCCTTCGCGTAGTACAAGAGCCATGCCGTCGCTAAAGGACCTGCGCAACCGCATCGCCTCGGTCAAGGCGACGCAGAAGATCACCAAGGCCATGCAGATGGTGGCCGCGGCGAAGCTTAGGCGCGCGCAGAGCGCGGCCGAGGCCGCCCGGCCCTATGCCTCGCGCATGGAGTCGGTGCTCGCCAATCTCGCCATGGCCCTGAAGGGGCGCGAAGGCGGCTCGCCTTTGATGGTTGGCACCGGCAAGGACCAAGTCCATCTCCTTGTGGTCTGCACAGGAGAGCGCGGGCTTGCGGGCGCCTTCAACTCGGCCATCGTTCGGCTCGCGCGCGATCATGTGAACCGGCTGCTCGCCGAGGGCAAACAGGTCAAGATCCTGTGCGTCGGCCGAAAGGGCTTCGATCAGCTGAAACGCAGCTTCGCCCCGCTCATCATCGACACGATCGAGTTCCGCGGCGTGCGCCAGATTACGTTCGAGCATGCCGAGAAAGTCGCCGCGAAGGTGCTCGCGTTGTTCGCCGAGGGCGCCTTCGACGTCGCCACGCTGTTCTATTCCCGGTTCCGCTCGGTGATCAGCCAGGTGCCGACGGCGCAGCAGATCATCCCGGCATCGATCTCCGAGGAGGCGCCCGCCGCCGAAGCGGCGCTCGGCGGCGCGGTGTACGAATACGAGCCAGACGAAGCCGAGATCCTGCGCGATCTCCTTCCGCTCCACATCGCCGTGCAGGTGTTCAAGGCGCTACTCGAGAACGTCGCCTCGTTCTACGGCGCGCAGATGACGGCGATGGACAACGCCACCCGCAACGCCGGCGACATGATCGGCCGGCTGACGCTTCGTTATAACCGCACCCGCCAAGCCATGATTACCAAGGAGCTGATCGAGATCATCTCCGGCGCCGAGGCGGTCTAGTCACTTGAAAGAGACACCGAGGAACGAAAAATGGCAAAGAAGTCGCCCGTGATCGCCGAGACCAGGAAGCAGCAGGAGAAGGTCGCGGCCTATGAAGGTCCCAGGGGCCATGTTCGCCAGGTGATGGGGGCCGTCGTCGACGTGCAGTTCGACGAGAACCTGCCCGAGATCCTTAACGCGCTCGAGACCGACAACCAGGGCAACCGGCTTGTGCTCGAAGTCGCTCAGCATCTCGGTGAGAACACCGTGCGCACCGTGGCCATGGACTCGACCGAGGGCCTGGTGCGCGGCCAGGAGGTGGTGGACACCGGCAAGCCGATTGCCGTTCCCGTCGGCGACGAGACGCTCGGCCGCATCATGAACGTGGTGGGCGAGGCGGTCGACGAGGCGGGTCCGATCAAGACCGCCGAGAAGCGGCCGATCCACGCGCCCGCTCCCTCCTATGTCGATCAGTCGACCGAGGCGGAAATTCTCGTCACCGGCATCAAGGTTGTCGATCTGCTCGCGCCTTACGCCAAGGGCGGCAAGATCGGCCTGTTCGGCGGCGCGGGCGTGGGCAAAACCGTGCTGATCATGGAGCTGATCAACAACGTCGCCAAGGCGCATGGCGGCTATTCGGTGTTCGCCGGCGTCGGCGAGCGCACCCGCGAGGGCAACGACCTCTATCACGAGATGATCGAGTCCGGCGTGAACAAGGACCCGCGCAAGGGTTCGGTGCAGGGCTCGAAATGCGCGCTCGTGTACGGCCAGATGAACGAACCGCCGGGGGCCCGCGCCCGCGTCGGCCTATCGGGCCTCACCGTCGCCGAATATTTCCGCGACCAGGGCCAGGATGTGCTGTTCTTCGTCGACAACATCTTCCGCTTCACCCAGGCGGGCTCCGAGGTTTCGGCGCTTCTCGGCCGCATTCCCTCTGCCGTCGGCTACCAGCCGACGCTTGCTACCGACATGGGCGCGCTGCAAGAGCGGATCACCACCACGCAGAAGGGCTCGATCACTTCGGTGCAGGCGATCTACGTGCCGGCCGACGATTTGACCGACCCGGCGCCCGCCACCTCCTTCGCCCATCTCGACGCCACCACCGTGCTGTCGCGCTCAATCGCCGAGAAGGGCATCTACCCCGCCGTGGACCCGCTCGATTCCACCTCGCGCATGCTCTCGCCGCTCGTCGTCGGCGAGGAGCATTACCAGGTGGCCCGCCGCGTGCAGCAGATCCTCCAACGCTACAAGGCGCTCCAGGACATCATCGCCATTCTCGGCATGGACGAGCTGTCGGAAGAGGACAAGGTGACGGTCGCGCGCGCGCGCAAGATCGAGCGCTTCCTCTCCCAGCCCTTCCACGTGGCCGAGGTGTTCACTGGCTCGCCCGGCGTGTTCGTCGAATTGGCCGACACGATCAAGGGCTTCAAGGGCCTGTGCGACGGCGAGTACGACCATCTGCCTGAGGCCAGCTTCTACATGGTGGGCACCATCGAGGAAGCTGTTGCCAAAGCCGAGAAGCTTGCCGCCGAGGCCGCGTGATGCCTGACGCATTCAAATTCGAGCTGGTGTCGCCCGAGCGGCTTCTCGTCTCGGCCGAGGTCGAGCAGGTCGTCGTCCCGGGCTCCGAGGGCGAGATGACCGTGCTTGCCCATCATGCGCCGGTGCTGACGACGCTCAGGCCCGGGCTGCTCGACATCGGCTTCCCCGGCGGCGGGGAGCATCAACGCTATTTCGTGCGCGGCGGGTTTGCCGAAATCTCGCCCGCGGGCCTCACCGTTCTCGCGGAGACGGCAGTCAATCTGCTCGAGCTCGATGCCGCTCAGCTGGCCCAGGCGGTCAAGGATGCCGAGGAGGACGTGGCCGATGCGACCGAGGATGCCGCGCGCGACCGCGCCCAGACCAAGCTCGACCACCTCCGCCAAGTCCAGGCCGCCCTCAACCTCTAGAAGCCCCGCGGAACGCCTCTCCTTAGAGTAACGGATGCAGCACTCTGCCACATCCCGTTAGGGCCGCGGCACGAGTCGCGCTATAAGGAAGCCCAACGATAAGGGCCCCTTTTGGGGGTTCGCTTCGTCCTCGGGGGAGGGGGCGGGCAGAGGGCGATGCAACAAAGGACCGAACCGAAACGGGTGCGTTCGCTGAGCTTCGGCATCGAGCGGCTTGGCCTGACCGCGCTCCGCTATCCCCTGATCGCCGCCGTGCTCGTCATCGCCGTCACCATCGCCGCCGGCTTCGGCTACTCGCGGCTCAAGGTGGACGATTCACTGTCGGAGCTGTTCCGCACCGACACGCCGGAATTCCGCGACTACGAGACCATCTCCGAACGCTTTCCCTCGAGTGAATACGACGTCTTGATCGTGGTCAGCGGCGACAATCTGCTCGAGCGCAAATCGATCGATGCGCTCCGCAACCTTATCATCAACCTCCAGTTCGTCGACGGCATGGCGGGCGAGGTGTCGCTCTTTTCCGCCCGCGAGGCGCCTGAGCCGGGCAAGATTCCCGGCCCGGTGTTCCCCGCCGAGCTGCCCAGGGGCGACGCCTACAAGGCGCTCATCGACAAGGTCCGCAACAACGAGATCATCAAGGGCAAGCTCCTTTCCGATGACGGCACGCTGACCCTCGTCTTGCTCGCCCTCGACCGGAAGGTGGTCGAGGAGAAGGGATTGGGGTCGGTGGTCCAGCAGATCCACGACACGGCCGCGGAGGAGCTCAAGGATACCGGGCTTAAGATGCAGCTCTCGGGCGCGCCCGTCATGCAGCTCGAGATCAGGAACGCGGTCGAGCGCGACCGCTTCAAGTACAATGTGCTCGGCTTCGTGTTCGGCGCGATCATCGCCTACGCCTTCTTCCGCCGCGTCTCGCTCATGGTGATCGCGGCGCTGCCTCCCGTCATCGCCATCGTCTGGTCCCTCGGGCTGTTCGGCTGGCTCGGCTTCAAGCTCAACCTGTTCTTGAACGTCATGATCCCGCTGATCATGGTGCTCGGCTTTTCCGACTCGATGCAGCTCACCGTTGCCATGCGCAACCGGCTGGTCGACGGCGACCGCCGCATCAAATCTGCGCGCTACGCGGTGCTCGTCGTAGGCCCGGCTTGCGTGCTTGCCACGGCCACCGCGGCGGCATCGTTCATTGCCCTGCTGTTCTCGGATTCGGCGCTGATCCGCACCTTCGGCATCGCCGGCGCGCTCTCGACCGCGATCGCCTTCGTCGTCGGCATCACGCTCGTGCCGCTGCTCACGCGCACGCTGATCCCACGCAACGCGAAAGCCTATGCCGCAAATCTCAAGAAGCACGACAAAGCGATGAATGCGCTGAAACGCTTCTGCGGCTGGGTGGCCGAATGGAGCGTGCGCTACCCGCGCACGGTCGTCGCGCTCGGGCTTCTCGTCGTGGTGGGCTTCGGCGTGATCTACATGGAGCTCCCGCCGCGCTATCGCCTCGCCGATCAGGTCCCCGACCGCGAGCAGGCGGTCGCCGCGAGCGAGCAGCTCGACGCCAAGCTCACCGGCGCCAATCCGCTGCACGTCATGATCGATTATCCCAAGGGCAAGACGCTTTACGATCCGGACGTGCTCAAGGTGATCGGCGACGTTCATGCGATCGTCGAGACGCAATCGGGCGTCGGCAACGTGTGGTCGATCGAGACGCTGCGCCGCTGGCTCGCCAAGACGCAAGAAGACACGCCCGAGCGGCTCAAGGAATACGTCTCGATCCTGCCCGACTATCTGACCAAGCGCTTCATCGACGAGGCCGACAATTCGGTCGTCGTCACCGGCCGCATCCCCGATATCGACGTCAGCAACTTGCTGCCCGTGATCGAGAAGCTCGACGGCAAGCTCAACGTCGTGCGCGACGCCCATCCCGACTATCGCATCGTCGTGACCGGGCTTTCGGCGATCGCCGCGCGCAACAGCGCAACCATGATCGGCAAGCTGAATGCCGGGCTGACTACCGAGATCGTGTTTATCTGCATCTTCTTGGGGCTTGCCTTCCGCTCGGTGATGGTGGCATTCGTCACCGTGCTGCCGACCCTGTTCCCGGTTTTCACCGCGGGCGTGGTGCTCGCCGCCTCCGGCGAAGGCCTGCAATTCGCCAGCATCGTCGCGCTGATCGTGGCCTTCGGCCTCTCGCTCAACGCCGCGGTTCACTATCTCAACCGTCTGCGGCTCGAGGACCGCCCCGGCGAGGACCCCGCTATCGGAGTCGAGCGCGCCACCATCCTGATCGGGCCCGCGCTCGTCTTGACCTCGCTGATTCTCGCCTTCGGCCTGGGCGTCACGGTCCTGTCAGACCTGCCGTCGCTTCGCCTGTTCGGCAAGCTTTCGGCGTTGACGCTGACGGCGGCCTTGATCGGCGACCTCGTGCTCTTGCCGGCGAGCGTGCTGCTCTATCGCCGCTTCATGCGGCGGCTCCGCCCCGCCCCTCAGGCCAAGCAGCCCCATGTCCGGGCGCGTGGCTGATCGCGTCACGGTTTGATCAGCGGCCGGAACTCCTCCACCACACGCTCATAAACCGCGCGTTTGAAGGGAACGATGAGGGAGGGCAGGTCCTCGACCCGCACCCATCGCCAAGCATCGAACTCCTGCTCGTGGCCCTCAGCCGGCGAAAGGTTGATCTCGCTCTCCGGCCCCTCGAAGCGTGCAGCGAACCAGAGCTGCTTCTGGCCGCGATAGCGCCCCTCCCAGGCAACGCCGATCAGCTCTTCGGGCAGGTCGTAGAGGAGCCATTCCTTGCTGCGCGCAAGAATGCTGACGCTGCGCACCCCGGTCTCCTCGAACAGCTCGCGCCGCGCGGCGGCCTCAGGGTCCTCGCCTTCGTCGAGGCCCCCTTGCGGCATCTGCCACCATTGACCCTCGCCCTCCGGCGCGTCGGCGCCCTCGGCGCGCCGTCCCACGAAGGCGCGGCCCTCGCGGTTGAGCAGCATGATGCCGACGCAAGGGCGGTATGGCAGCCCGTCTTTATCCGTCACGGAAGATCAGCTTTGGCTTTGTGAGCGAACCGCTGCGCTAACCGGCACCAGCACGAGGCCCTTGCTCTGGAGCTTGGCGGCCCATTCCGCGAGCTGCTTGGCGATGGCAGGCTTGGCCTTGACTACGCCGATCGCCGCACCCTTCTCCTTGGCCACCTCTTCGAGCTTGGCGAGCTGCTTGGCCATGTCCGCCGCCGACGCGTTGGCGTCGATCTCGACGGTCGCCACCGAATAGTCGAGGCCGATCGTGCTCGCGATCTGGCCGGCGGTCGAACCGTGCACACTGCCGTCGTCGATATAGAGCAGACCGCGCGCCTTGACCTCCTCGAGCACCGGCGTCATTGCCTCCTGCGTTGCCTCGAACTTGGAGCCCATCTGATTGGTGATACCGACATAGCCGGTATAGCGCGACATCAGCCATTGCAGCCGCTTCAAGTTCTCCTCGGGCGGAAGCGTGGTCAGAAGCGTGTGCGGTCCGGGATCGATCTTGGGATAGTCATCTGGCTCGAGCGGAATCTGCAGCAGAACCTCATGCCCGTCGGCGCGTGCCCGGTTCACCCAATCCTGCAACGAACGGCCATAGGCGCCGTAAGCCACGCTGACCGATGGCGGCAAGCCCTTCAGCACGTCACCGGGAGGGCTGTCAGGAAGGCCGAGCCCGCTTACGAGAATTGCCACGCGCGCGGGATCGCCTGGGTTCTTGGCGGCGTATTTCGAGGGCCGCGCATAGACGTCGATCGGCCGCCGCCCATCCGATGCGATCTTCGGCAGCGGTCCGTATTGCGATTCTTCGACGAGCTCATCCACGGGAACCGCTGGAAGCGGACCCGCGCCGGGTTCGACTGTGGGTGTTTCAAGCGGCGGTGGCGGTGGAGCGACGGCGGCAACCTGCTGCGTGTCGGCAGACTCGGCCGACGCGGTCGAGGCAGTCCGCTCGCCGGTGTCTGCCGCGCCCTGCCGCCCATCCGACGCGCCGGTGTTGGGCGTCTCGGGCGTTCCCGGCGTACCCACCTCGCCTTGCGGCATGACTTGGCCGGGAGCCGGCGGCTGCATTACCGGCGCCTGCGGCGCTGCGCCGGGCGCCACGGCAAATCCGGGCGGCATGGCCACGTTGTCGCCGGACTCGGCCGCTGCCGGGGCTTCGGGGGCCGCGGTGTTGGAGGGTGCCTCACTCGGCAAGGCACCGGCCCCCGATTCGGGAGCCTCTGCCGCGCCTTCCGATGACGGCGCCCCTTCGCCGGCGCCGGGTCCCGGCTCGATCTGCAGAATGGCGACCGGCTCGCCGGTATCGCCTCCCGGGAACAAGGCAAGCCACGCGACGCCGAGCACCAGCGTCCAGAACACGATTCCCGCGGCGACGACCAGCGCTTTCATCTCGACCTTACCTCCCCGCACGCCGGCCCTCTTGGTGGGGCTTCGCTACCTCCCGTCAGCACTGGAACGGTCGCCAAGCGACAACTTGGCCTAATTGGCCTCGGCCTTCTTCTTGGTCTCGGTATCGACCGACTTGATGCCGCGCAAGAGATCGAGCGCATAATTGAGCTGAGTGTCCTTCTCCTTCTCGGGCGCGACGTAGGACGAGCTTCCGGCCTCCTCCTGCGAGGCCTCGTCGTCGTCGTTTACGCCTTCGATCTTGAGGTGACCGCGCAGATTGGCTTCGCCGCGCGTGCTCAACTCGTCTGCCTTCTTCTTGAGATCGTCGGGCAACTCCTCTTCGACGGTCACGTCGGGATCGATGCCCTTGGCCTGGATCGAGCGGCCGGACGGCGTGTAGTAGCGCGCCGTGGTCAGGCGGAGGGCGCCGTTCGACCCCAACGGAATGATCGTCTGCACCGAGCCTTTACCGAAGGACCGCGTGCCGAGGATGATCGCCCGGTGATGATCCTGGAGTGCGCCCGCCACGATCTCCGAGGCCGAGGCCGAGCCGCCGTTGATCAGCACGATGACTTCCTTGCCATCGGTCAGGTCGCCGGGCCGTGCATTCGAACGCTGCGTCTCCTCGAGATTGCGCCCGCGCGTGAGCACGATCGCCCCTTGATCGAGGAAGGCATCGGACACCGAAATCGCCTGGTCAAGCAGGCCGCCCGGGTTGTTGCGGAGATCGATGACGTAGCCCTTGAGTTTCGGTCCGAGCTGCTTCTTCAGATCGTCGATGGCCTTCTGCAGGTTGGCCGTGGTCTGCTCGTTGAAGGTGGTGACGCGGATGTAGCCGACATCGTCGCCTTCGGCGTTGTACTTGACCGGATTGATGTGGATGATGTCGCGCGTGACCTTGACGTCAAAAGGATCGTCGACGCCCTTGCGCACTATGGTGAGCGTGATCGGCGAGTTGACCGGCCCGCGCATCTTCTCGACCGCTTCCTGAAGCGTAAGACCCTGGATCTGCTCCTTGTCGAGCGCGGTGATGAGATCGCCGCTCTGGATGCCGGCCTTGGCCGCCGGCGTATCCTCAATCGGGGCAACGACCTTGACCACGCCGTTCTCCATCGTCACCTCGATGCCGAGCCCGCCAAACTCGCCGCGCGTCTGTACCTGCATGTCGCGGAAATGTTTCGGATTGAGATAGGCCGAGTGCGGGTCGAGCGCACTCAGCATGCCGTTGATCGCGGCCTCGATCAGCTTCGAATCGTCGGGCTTCTCGACATAATCGGAACGCACGCGCTCGAGCACCTCGCCGAACAGATCGAGCTGGCGGTAGATCTCCGAGTTGGCCGCCGATGCGGACTGGCTCTTCGCCAAGCTCACCATCGTCGATCCGGCAGCGAGCACGGCCAACACCAGGAGCGCCCACAGCGCGTATTCGGATTTCCGCATCATCCTTGCACCTTTTCGGAAGCCTCGGCCCACCATGGGTCAGGGTCTATTGGCCTACCGTCCTTTCTGAATTCGACATAGAGGACGGGGCGTGAACTGTCATCGCCGCTCTGGCTCGGAGCCCCCGAACTTCCCATCACTGCGATGGGCTCGCCGGCTAGGACAAACTGGCCGAGGCTTACGTCTATGCGGCTCATCCCCGCAAGCAAAACATGATAGCCTCCGCCAGCATTTAGGATCAAGAGTTGGCCGTAGGAGCGGAATTCTCCGGCGTAAACCACCCACCCGTCTGACGGCGCGGTAATGCGCGCCTCCGGACGGGTCTGGAGCGAGATGCCCTTGGCCGTCCCGCCGGCGCTTTCGCTGTCTCCAAAGCGCCGGATTTCTCGGCCCTTGGCCGGCAGCCTCAAGGTGCCCTTGGCGGCCTCGAACGGCATGGCCGGCTTGAGCCGGTCGGGGCTCGCGAAGGCGACCCTGGTCGTGCTCGGCTTGATCTCGACCACGCTCTCATTGGCCGGGGTGGCCAAAATCTGGTTCTGTTCGCGCTCGCGAAAAGCCCGCTCGGCGGCCACTTCGGCATCGTATTGGGCCACCTCGACCTTGGCGATCTGTGCGTCGAACCGCTCGATCAATTCGTTGAGGTCGGTCACGGTCTGAGCCTGCTCGGTCGCCAGCTGCTTGACCTGGGCAAGCTCGGCTTCGCCTTGGGCGAGCTTCGCCTTCTTCTCGGCGAGGAGCCCGTCGAGCCGCTGCCGCTCGGCGGCGAGCCTATCCCGCTCCTCCTTCTCGGCATCGCGCTGCTCGCGAATTTTGGCCTCGAGACTGACCAGCCCTTCGAGCTCATGCGACAGATTGTCGGCCTCGTATTTGAGCTCGGGAAAGACATCGGCGAGCAGCATCGCGCTTCTGACCACGGCGAGCGCGTCGTCCCTCCGCGTCACGAGCGCGGGCGGCGGGGTTCGGCCCATCCTCTGCATCGCCAGAAGCATCTTATAGATCGTTTCCTTCCGCTCGGTGATCGAGCTCTTGATCACGTTGACCTGATCGGTCAGCTGCGCGAGCTTGGCTTCCGTGTCCGACAGCGTCGCCTCGCTCGCCTGCACTCTGTTGCCCGCCTCGATCAGCTCGCTGTTGAGCCTCGCCCGTTCTTCCCCAAGCGTCGCGATGTCTTGGGCGAGCCCCTGCTCCTTGGCGCGGCTCGACTGAAGCTGCTGCTCGGTTTCGTCGAGGCGCTTCTTCGCCTCCTCCCGGGAAATGTCCTCCTGCGCGACGGCAAGCCACGGCAACATGCAGACGAGCCCGGCTAAGAGCAGAGCAGATCGGAATCTCGGTCTTGCGGGAGTCAATCGATCGGATTGCGCCATGCGCCTTGGCCGTTTCAGCCGGTCGCAACGACAACGGAGCGATACGGCAGAATCAAGGCAAAACTCTTACGAATACTTAACCTTGCGCCTTCGCCGCGGAAGCCTAGGCGCGGTGATACGGGTGACCGGAAAGGATGGTGATGGCGCGATAGATCTGCTCAGCGAGAACGATGCGCGCGAGCCCGTGCGGCAACGTCAACTTGCCGAACGAAAT
The DNA here is from genome assembly GCF_035650995.1 of Methyloceanibacter sp. Classification (GTDB taxonomy): domain Bacteria; phylum Pseudomonadota; class Alphaproteobacteria; order Rhizobiales; family Methyloligellaceae; genus Methyloceanibacter. The sequence goes on from NZ_DASRGO010000034.1 coordinate 20,575, forward strand.
GACGAGATCGGCTTCGTCGAGCGCCCTTAGCCCGAGGCCGTCAGCCCCGCCCACGAAAAAGGCAAGACCCGGCGCACCGCTGTCGCGAAGTTTGGCGAGGTCTCGCGCGAAGGCTTCGCTCCCCATCTCGGTGCCGCCGCGATCGAGGCAAATCAGCTTGTATGAGGATGGGCGCTTGGCGAGAAGCATCTCGGCCTCGGCTTCCATACGCGCCTGAGGACTGGCGCCCTTCGCCTCGGCGATTTCGACGACCTCGAGCGGCGAAAGGGCGACTTTCCGCCCCGCCGCCAGCGCGCGGCCGACATAGTGCGCGAAGAGGTCGCGCTCGGGCCCCTGCTTCAATCGGCCGACGGCAGCAATCAGGAGCCGCATGGCCCATCGGCCTCGAGTGCGGAGCGGCGAACCGCTCGCCGGAACCGGTCAGATCACCAGCCGCTCCATGGGACGGTCGGCCGACCACATCTTCTCGAGATTGTAGAACTCACGAACCTCGGGACGGAAGATATGGACGATGACGTCGCCTGTGTCGATCAGCACCCAATCGCACTGGGGCTGGCCCTCGACCCGGGCGCGGCCATAACCTTCCTCTTTGAGCTTCTTGATGAGTTGGTCGGCGACGGCTCCGACATGCCGTTGCGATCTCCCCGAAGCGAGCACCATGTGGTCGCCGATCGAGGTCTTGCCTGTCAGATCGATGCAGACGACGTCTTCTGCCTTGGCGGCGTCGAGCGTGTCGAGCACGGTATCGAGCAGGCGTTTCGGATCTGCGCGGTATGACGCAAACCCGTGAGCAGGCGTGCCGCGTAAGGCAGCCTCTCTAGCTGAGCGCATGTTTTGGTGAGTGTCCTTCTGCCATTGCTCCTCGCCGAAGCGGTGCCGCGAATCTACGCTCTGCGGAACGCAGAACGGTGACACTCGGTTGCCGCTTCACGACATAAAGATAGTATGGCCGGCAGCACCGTTTCAACAGCTAGTATTTTTTACTCGTTTTTCTTAATCGTCTTGTCCCCCGTCTTCCTCGTCTTCGCCTCCCCCCGGAGCGCTGTGGAGGAGAGCGGGGACAACCTATGCGTGATGATGGTCCAGGCGGGCGGCTTCATGCGTGCAAGTCCAGGCGCGTCTGATTCGTCGACATAGTCCCCGTGGAACCTTGTTGCCGCTTGGCTCGCATGCGCCTTCATGCGCGAGCCGGGCCGGTCGAGCACGGCGACGGGCACAGTCTCGAAGATTTTCTGCCAGGAGCGCCAGCGGTTGAAAGCTGCGAGATTGTCGGCCCCCATCAGCCAGACGAACTTGACTCCGGGATAGCGCCGCTTGAGCTCGGCGATGAGATCGACGGTGTAGGGCGAGCCCCTCTCGCCTGGGAATCCAGTCACGGCGATCCGTGGGTGGTCAGTAACCCGCCTCGCCGACGCCACTCGCTCCGAGAGGCTCGGTAATTTCGCCGGATGCTTCAGGGGATTGCTTGGCGCCACGATCCACCAAACTTGATCGAGGCCGAGCCGTTTGAGCGCCGTCAGGCTGATCTCGACGTGGGCTGCGTGCGCCGGATTAAACGAGCCGCCGAGGAGGCCGATCTGCATGCGCGGCGAAGCGACCGGCAATCGCGCGGCCTTCTCCGCTTCCGTGAGGGTTTTCGACGGCCGGCCCTCGATCGATTCGCGTAGCGCGAGCTTGGGAGCCGCGCGGCCTCGACCGATAGCAGCCCTCTTCTCCGCTTTCCTGCCCTTGATTTTGCGCTTGGCGCTCGGAGGCGCCGCCTTGGCCTTTAGTGTCTTGGCTTGCTTTGCGACCTTGGCCGGCTTCGCAGACTTGGAAAGCTTGGCCGGTTTCTTCGTCTTGGCGGACTTCGCGACCTTCGCTGGTTTTCTCGCCGTTGAAGCCTTCGCTGCGATCCGATTCGTCGCCTTGGACTTTCTCTTTGATGGCTTCAGTGCCTTCGCCGTCTTGGTTTTTGTGGGTTTGGTCTTTGTCGGTCTTGCCTTCCTGGCGCTTCTTTTCTGCTTCGGCTTCTGCTTGGGCACGTTCAGCTCCCGCAATCGGTGGGTCACTGCCCCTCATATCGGTGAAGAGAGATGCCAGCAATAGGAGGACTCGATCCTCGCCCCGGCCTCGGATCTCAGGGCCTGATCTGTCCGTTCCCGTGCACAACATATTTGAACGTCGTGAGCTGCTCGACGCCCACCGGCCCGCGCGCGTGAAATCTCCCCGTGGCGATGCCGATCTCGGTACCCATGCCGAACTCGCCGCCGTCGGCGAATTGGGTCGAGGCGTTGTGCAGCACGATCGCGCTATCGACGCGGGCGAGGAACGTTTCAGCCGCTTGCTTGTCGCTCGTGACGATGGCCTCGGTGTGCTGCGAGCCGTAGCGGGCGATGTGATCGATCGCCTCGTCGAGGCCGTCGACCACCTTGACCGCGATGATCGCGTCGAGGAATTCCTTGGGCCAATCCTCTTCGGTCGCGGGCTTTACCCGGCTGTCGGCCCGCTGCGCGTCCGGGTCGCCCCTTACCTCGCACCCGGCCTCGATCAACATCTCGACGAGAGGCGCAAGATGCGTCGGCGCAGCCCTGCGGTCGACGAGCAGCGTCTCAGCCGCGCCGCACACGCCGGTGCGCCGCATCTTGGCGTTGAGCACGATCCTCTTCGCCATGTCGAGATCGGCCGGCGCATGCACGTAGACATGGCACACGCCTTCGAGATGCGCGAACACCGGCACGCGCGCCTCGTTCTGCACGCGCGCCACGAGGTCCCGGCCTCCGCGCGGCACGATCACGTCGATCGCCCCACCCAACCCTTGCAGCATGAAGCCGACCGCCGAGCGGTCGACCGTCGGCACGAGCTGGATCGCTTCGCGCGGCAATCCCGCCTCCGCCACGCCTTCGGTCAAAAGATTGGCGATAACGAGCGAGGTGAGGAAGCTCTCCGAGCCGCTGCGCAGAATCACGGCGTTGCCCGACTTGAGGCAGAGCGCCGCGGCGTCCGCCGTGACGTTGGGCCGCGACTCGTAGATGATGCCGATCACCCCGAGCGGCACCCGCACGCGGGAAATCTCAAGCCCGTTCGGGCGCGTCCACGACGCCATCACCTGCCCAACGGGATCGGCAAGCGCCGCCACTTCGCGGATGCCCTTGGCCATTGCGGCGATGCGCGACGGATCGAGCATCAACCGGTCGAGGAAGGCCTGATCGCGGCCTTTGGCCCGCGCCGCATCGAGGTCCTGGACGTTGGCATCGAGAACCTTCTCCGCGTTTTGCTCGATCTTGGTCGCCATCGCCTCTAGCGCGCGGTTCTTGGCCTCGGCCGATGCAAGCGCGAGCGCCCGCGCCGCTTCGCGCGCAAGGCGTCCCATATACAGCATCATCGGCTCGATCGAGGCTTCCGGTCGCTCGGCAGGCATCGACATCGAATTCAACCTCTGCGGTAGAGCGTCATGTCGTCCCGATGGATGAGCTCGGGGCGGCCAAGGTAGCCGAGAATTTCAGCAATTTCACTGCTCTTGCGACCAATGATTGCCTTGGCCTCTTCGTAGCCGTAGGCGGCAAGTCCGCGCCCGATCTCGACGCCCTGACTCGTCCGGATCACGACCGCATCGCCCCGCTCGAAGCTCCCCTCGACGCGCATCACTCCGGCGGGAAGCAAACTCTTGCCCGAGGCGAGCGCCTGCACCGCGCCATCGTCGAGAATGACGGCACCTTTCGGCTCGAGCGTGCCGGCGATCCAGCGTTTGCGCGCGGTCACGGGGTCGGAGCGGGCGAGGAACCAGGTCGCGGTGCCCTTGTGGGCGAGCACCTCGAGCGGATGCAGGACCTTGCCGCTCGCGATCACCATATGCGTTCCGGCCGCGACCGCGATCCTGGCCGCCTCGATCTTGGTAACCATGCCGCCCTTGGACAAGTCGGAGCCCACATCGCCCGCCATGGCCTCGATCTCGGGGGTGATCTCGCGCACCTCATCCAGCCTCCGCGCGTCGGCGCTGGAGCCCGGCGGCGCGGTGTAGAAGCCGTCGACGTCCGAGAGCAACACGAGACAATCGGCGCTCATCATGGAAGCGACGCGCGCGGCAAGCCGGTCGTTGTCGCCGTAACGGATCTCGCTCGTCGCCACCGTGTCGTTCTCGTTCACCACCGGCACGGCGCCGAGCTTGAGCAGCGTCGTCATGGTGTTGCGCGCATTGAGGTAGCGCCTGCGCTCCTCGGTGTCGCCGAGGGTCAAAAGCACTTGGGCGGCGACTAGGTTCCGCTCGCGGAACACATCCTCATAGGCATGCGCGAGGTCGATCTGACCGACCGCCGCCGCAGCCTGGCTGTCCTCGAGCTTGAGCGGGCCCTTTGGAAGTTTCAACGCGTTGCGGCCGAGCGCGATGGCGCCCGAGGACACCACGACCACCTCCTTGCCTTGCGCTTTCAGCCCCGCGATGTCGTCGGCGAGCGCCTCAAGCCAGGCGTGGCGCAAGGTGCCGGAGCCCGAATCGACGAGAAGCGAGGAGCCGATCTTGATCACGAGACGATTGGCGCCAATCCACTCGGTCCTCATGGCCGCCACCGTTGCGGCGCCGCCACCGCCTTGCCTGTCTTTCTCTCGGTTTCCTCGGCGCGCATCGCCCTGATCTCCGGCACGAGGGCACGCAGCACCTCGGTCACGCCCGCTCCGCTCGCGGCCGAGACGACGAGAGGAGCGGCGCCCGCGGCCTTTTTGAGCGCCCGCGCCTTCTTCTTGATCTCGTCTGCCGGCACGGCATCGGCCTTGGACAAGGCGACGATTTCCGGCTTGTCCTCGAGGCCCGCGCCATAGGCTTCGATCTCTCCACGGATGACCTTGTAAGCCGCGGCTGGATCGTCCAGCGTTGCGTCGACGAGGTGGAGCAGAACGGCGCAGCGCTCGACATGGCCGAGGAACCTGTCGCCGATGCCCGCGCCCTCGTGCGCGCCTTCGATCAGCCCCGGAATGTCTGCAAGCACGAAGTCGAAGCCATCGATGCGCACGACACCGAGATTGGGATGGAGCGTGGTGAAGGGATAGTCGGCGATCTTGGGCTTGGCTGCGCTCACCGCGGCGAGGAAGGTCGACTTGCCGGCATTGGGCAGGCCGATGATGCCGGCATCGGCGATCAGCTTGAGCCTCAGCCAGACGGTCATCTCCTCGCCCTGTTGGCCGGGATTGGCGCGCCGCGGCGCCTGATTGGTCGAGGATTTGAAGTGCGTGTTGCCGAAGCCGCCATTGCCGCCGCGGGCAAGAACGATGCGCTCCCCGGGCTTGGTCAGATCGGCGATCAAGGTCTCGTTGTCTTCATCGAGGATCTGGGTGCCCGGCGGCACTTTCAGAACCACGTCGTCGCCCCTGGCGCCCGACCGGTTCTGCCCCTTGCCGTGACCGCCCTTCTTCGCCTTGAAATGCTGCTGATAACGATAATCGAGCAGCGTGTTGAGGTTCGCCACGCACTCGACGATCACGTCGCCGCCCTTGCCGCCGTCGCCGCCGTCGGGGCCGCCGAACTCGACGAACTTCTCCCGCCGGAAGCTGACGCATCCGTTGCCGCCGTCGCCTGAGCGGACATAGACCTTGGCCTGATCGAGAAACTGCATGGCGAGGGATTAGCACCAGTGTCTTTCCAAGACACTAGGAGAGATGGCGGCTAAGCCTAGCTCCTGAGGAAGCCGGCCAGAGCCGCCGCGCGATCTAGCCGGTAGGTGAGACAATAGGCCCTGGCCCCGCGCGCCGCGCAGTCGCGGGCCTCCCTCCCCTCCGGAACGAAGCCGAACTTGGCGATGACCCGCGCCGAGGCCAGATTGTCGGTGAAGTGACCGACGGTGAGATAATCGAAGCCGTCCTTCTCGAAGGCATGGATAATGAGCGCGCGCACCGCCTCGCTCGCATAGCCCCTGCCCCAATAGGGCTTGCCGATCCAGTAGCCGAGCTCGGCGTGATCGCCCCCGAAGGCGCGATAGCCGGTGCAGCCGATCAAGGCCCCGGCAGTCGTGATGGCGAACACCACGCCTTCTTCGCCGGCGAGAGCGCTCGCGATCCATTCGGCGGCCTGCTGTTCGCTATAGGGGTGAGGAATGGTCCCCGTCATGCTGGCGACATCGTAGTCGCCGGCAAGGAGGGCGATCCGCTCGGCATCTCCATGTTCGACCGCCCGCAAGAGGAGCCTCGGCGTCCTGATCGTCATGGCGTGAAGCTACACGATTAATACGAACGCCGTCATGGCCGGGCGTGGCCCGGCACCATCCACGATGTGAAGCCCGTGCATGTGGCAAATCGTGGAGGCCCGGCACTTCGGCCGGGGCATGACCAGAGTGCTGGCGCCGTTAGTGCGGCTTCACCGAGACGTAGACGCGGCCCTTCTGCTTGGTCGCGTAGCTCACCTCGCCCTCGCGGAGGGCGAACAGCGTATGGTCCTTGCCCATGCCGACGCCGTCGCCTGGGTGCCACTTGGTACCCCGCTGGCGAACGAGGATGTTCCCGGCGAGAACGCTCTGGCCGCCCGCTTTCTTGACGCCCAGTCGCCGGCCCGCCGAATCGCGGCCGTTGCGCGATGAGCCGCCTGCTTTCTTATGTGCCATGTCTTACGTCCTTACTTCTTCGGCTTGGCAGCCGGCCTCTTGGTGCCCTTCTTCTCGGCCTTAGCCGCGGGCTTCCGCGCAGGCTTGGCCGCGGCTTTCTTCTCTGCCGGTTTCGCTTCGACGTCAGCAGCAGCCTTCTTCTCGGCCTTCTTGGGCGCAGGGGCAGCCGCCTGCTTCGACGGCTTCTTGCCGTCGGTCAGGATCTCGGTGATCCTGAGCGCGGTCAGCTCCTGGCGATGGCCCTTCTTGCGGCGGTAGTTGGCGCGCCGCTTCTTCTTGAACACGGTGATCTTGTCGGCCCGCTTCTGCTCCAGCACCTCGGCGGCGACGAGGGCTCCGGCGATGGTCGGGCTGCCTGTCTTGTGGCTGCCCTCGCCGCCGAGCAGGATCACCTCGGCGAGCTCGACGATGTCGCCCGGTTTGCCGGCGATCTTCTCGATCTCGATGATGTCGTTCGGCGCCACGCGATATTGCTTGCCGCCCGTGCGAATGACCGCGAACATGGGAGTATCCGTCCAACTCTATGGGCTGAAAGGCCCGCACACGAATGCGCGGCCAAGCCTGTAAAAAGGGCTAATGAGCGGCGCAATATAGAGACCAAGGCCGATAAGTCAATTGCCGTCGCGCTTTTCCGGCCTCACGTGCCGATCCCGTTAATTGCCCCATAAAGAACAGAAAAATCGGTTAGGGCAGCTTCCCCGGACGACCAGAGGACGACCCCCCTTGCCTCCCTTCGGACAGATCGCCAAGGCTGTCGCCTATCTCCGCTCGGAGATCCCGACGGCGGACATCTCGAAGAACCCGATCGTTCAGCACCCCCATAACACCACGAGGGATATTCCCGAGCGGCTGCCGGCCGCAACCATCAAGGAATTGTCGGCGCTTGAGCCTGGGAGAGCGGTCGCGGCGACCGCAGAAGAATGGGCCACCATCATCGCGGCAATCGTTCTTTGCTCCTTGTTCTGGCACCCAGTCCTCTATCTGCTCGCCGTCGTGGTGATCGGCTCGCGCCAGCATGCCCTGCTGATCCTCGGGCATGACGCCTCGCACTATCGCTACCTGCCGACCCGCTGGCAAAACGAGCTCTTTGCCAACGTCTTCCTGATGTGGCCGACCTTCGCCTCGGTCGAAGGGTTCCGCAAGTTCCACTCGACCCATCATCAGTATACGAACCTTCCCGGCGACGGGAACCGCCACATCTGGTACACGCACGACGCCATGGGCGAGCTCGATTCTGGCTGGCGCTTTCCCAAAACGTGGGCGGGGCTCGCGTTCCTGCTGTTGCGGCGGGCGTTCTTTTTGACGGGAATGTTCTGGATCGTGAGAGGGCTCTTGGGCAGCTCGCTCATTCCCTCACCGCACTGGATGGTCGCTGCGAGAATTGCCTTCTATTCCTTGATCCTCGGCGCTCTGACTTTGTTCGAGGCTTGGACCAGCTTCTTGCTCTTTTGGCTCGTGCCGTTCTGCACCTGGCACATCGCGGTCCAATACATCCGCATCATCTGCGAGCACAGCGCCGTGGAGAGCGAGGAGGCCGAGTATGCCATTACCCGCACGACCGTCCCGACCTTTGTCGAATCGCTTTTCATTCTGCCACGGAATGTCGGCTACCACCTCGAGCACCATTGGTATCCGAGCGTGCCCTTCTATCGCCTGCCCGAGCTTCACCGGCACTTGATGGCGCGCGAAGGCTTTCGCAGGGGGGCGGTCGTCAGGTACTCGGTGCTCACCTCATTGCGCGAATGCGTCAGTCCGTAGGAGGGTCTACCGGGGCCGTCAGTTCCCCTCCATCGGCTCCAGAAAGAGGACATTGAGGTCTTCCGAGGGACTGTAATCCTCGGCGGTCAGCTCGAAAGAGGTCGGGCTGGTGCGTTTGATCCCCTCGGCACACAGCGATACCAGCGCATCGGCCGACGGCTTCTCGACTCTCAGACTGAATTTCTTGATCGGACCGAGCCAGTTCTCCGCCGTGGTGAGCACGTATCTGAGCTCTTTGCCCTTGAGGATCGGCGAATAGTCCTCCTCGTGCCCTTTTTCGGCGCGCTTGAGCATGGCCCGGGCGGCGTCGGCGAAGGCACGGTCGAAGCAATATGTCTTCTGCATCTCGGCCGAGTCGAGATCCTCCTCGCTGAAGAAGAAGTGGCGCGGCACCGGATGGTAGCGGTGTCTGACCTCGATCGTGCCTTGCGCTGGGAAGGTCTGAAACCAATAGAAGGCGATCGATGTCTGCCAATGCGTGGTCGCGAGCGGCTTGTCGCCGGCGCCGGAGCTCGTCGTCCAGTCAATGACCCCATAACGCTCGAGCTCTTGCTTTGCATCGTCGGGAAGATCGTTCAGCTTGTCGTAGAGCGCGGCGCTGGCGTCGTCGTTCGCGCCGAGCATGGTGAGCGGAATGCCATGCTTCTTCAGGATCTCGCTGACGTCGATGCCGAAGCGAGTTGCTCTGACCTCCACCTGCGGCTCCACGCGCTTGCCGTCGGCGGTCACCTGGAAATCGATGAAATTGATCGGATCGCGATTGTCCGGAAGGATATAGTTGCCGTCCTCGCCGATATACATGATGGGAAGCGGGAAGGCGACGAGCGTCGAGATGTCGTGTTCGCTCGTGTTATGAAAGCGATAGCCGACGCCGACCCAATCGAGACTGAGCCAGAGGGCCTCCGAATCGATCTCGATATTGGGATTGTAGGTGAAGTGGAGCCCGTCCGCGTCGAGGCTCGCGCTCGAGTCGTTGGCGCTTGCCGAAGCCGTCACGAGGACGCCGAGAAGCCCAGCGCAGCCTGCCGCGCACAATGTGCGTCGTGGGTGCCACATACCAATTCTCCATGTCCCGGCCCGATGCGGGGTGAACGGCAAGCCCTCTCAAGAGCGCTCCGATCTAGCCGCAAGAGCGGCAAGATGGCCTTGACGCGGGTCAAGGGCTCCAACTCGCGGATTCCTCGAGCCTCAATGGCGGGAGCGCACTTGAAATTCCACCGCGCCATGGCCCATTTCCCATTTCGCTTGGACCGAAACCCATTTAGAAACGCGGGCCAGACCACGCCCTTGCGGACACGGAGAGGTGCCGGAGTGGTCGAACGGGACGGTCTCGAAAACCGTTGTACGGGTAACCGTACCGTGGGTTCGAATCCCACCCTCTCCGCCAGCACTTAAGCCATTGATATAGCATGTGTTTTTTCTCTTGGCTCGGCGCAAATTGTCTGGGGTTTTCCGAGGCTTGCGCGCGGCTCTCGTCAGGCGCGGTAGCCAGAGACACTTTTGGTGCGCCAATCGAGCGTCTCTGACGGCTGCGTCTCTTATGGCGCGCGTCGGCAGTACCACTGTCTCTCGGGCGAGGCCGCAATTCTTGGCAAGCGAGCGAGACGCTAAACGGAGACACGTGATCACGAAGGGCTTTCAATACGCTTAAGCGCGGAATAACTCGCGCTGCGCGGACCAATCGAGAGGCAGGCGGGTATCGTCCATCAGCCGGTTTGCGGTGAGCTGTGGAGGATGCCGTCCGTTTAAGATCGCCGTGACGATGTCTGGAGCGAGGAAGGCGAGCCTTAAAAGCCGCGTCACGTATGAACTGCTGATCCCCTCCCCTGCGGCGATCTCTTTCAAGGGTAGGCTGGGCTCCTCAAGCAGACGGGCGCGGATGGCGTGGGCCCGGAGCAGAAGACGGACCAGGACGGGATCGACGCTAGCCGGCTCCGATCCATCCTCGACCACCAGTTTCATCTCAATCCCGGCACGCTTCAGACGCGCAGGGATTGTCAAGACTATCAAATACCGTTCGCGATCATCGCCGCCGGCGTGAGTAGATTGCTGCTGATCCTTGGCATTCAGCCAGAAGGCAACGCCCATTTGATCGAGTGTCACGTCGACCCGGTCGGGGTGAACTTGAACTCGTGTGACCACGGCACGGATGATCGCACGCAGCCGCTCCGCATCGAGCTCCTGCCAGGTGGTGGCGAGCCCCGCTGCCTCGTCCAGAAGTCTCCTCTGGACGACGGCATAGGGCCCATGGCACTGGACTGCGCTCAGCACAGCGACCGGATCTGCAAGCCACGCATGGATTCGGCCCGTGACCAGAGCCTCGATATGAGAGGCCGGAAGGCGCTGACCCGTCCTCTCCGCCTTAACGCCTCCAGTCAGCAACGATTTGGAGACGTAGTAGCGATAGCGGATGCCTTTCTTCACCGCATGACTTGGCGTCATCAGTTCACCGTGAGCATCGTAAATAAGACCGGCGAGCAGGCTTACGTGGTTTTTGCCCTTGCCCGCACCGCGCTCGACTCGATTTGCCGCTAAGGTCGTCTGCACCGTCTGCCAAAGATCTTCATCGATGATCGGCGCGTGCCCGCCTGGGTAGGCCTGGGTCTTATGCACGATGTCGCCGCGATAGATGCGGTTCTGCAGCATGTGGTAGAGGGCTCCCCGCGTGATCGGTTTGGCTCCATAAGGCCGGCCGTCACGCGCTGTGCGGCGCTTGCTGACGATGCCTGCTTGATCGAGGTGCTCCTTGAGCAGTCGCACCGAGCTCAAGTCCTGGTAGCGGCGGAAGATGTAGCGGACGGTCTCGGCTTCGGCCTCGTTGACGATCAGCTTCCGGTCCTTGATGTCATAGCCGAGCGGGGGATAGCCGCCCATCCACATCCCCTTCTTCTTCGAGGCGGCGATCTTGTCACGAATCCGCTCGCCCGTGACCTCCCGCTCGAACTGGGCAAACGACAGCAACACGTTCAAGGTCAGGCGGCCCATCGAGGTGGCAGTGTTGAACGCCTGCGTCACCGAGACGAAAGAGACGCCATGGGCATCGAACACCTCGACGATCTTGGCAAAATCGAGCAGTGAGCGAGTGAGGCGATCGATTTTGTAGACGACCACAACGTCGACTTTTGACCCGCGGATATCAGCCAATAGGCACCGCAGAGCCGGCCGCTCCAGCGTTCCACCGGAATAGCCGCCATCGTCATAGAGGGCCGGCACGGCCACCCAGCCTTCGTGCTTTTGACTTGAGATAAAGGCCTCGCAGGCTTCGCGCTGCGCATCGAGTGAGTTGAAATCTTGCTCGAGGCCCTCCTCAGTTGACTTGCGCGTATAGATGGCACAACGCAGCCTCCGGCGGCTCTTCTTTGCGCCGACCGCAGGTTGCCTAGGCATCCGAAGCGCCCCCTTTCGAGACTAGTCCGAAGAAGCGCGGGCCGGACCAGCGGGCACCAGTGATGTCACGTGCGATCGCACTCAGCGACCGGTAGGTCCGTCCAGCGTAGGTGAAGCCGTCCTCCTCCACCGTGATGCTATGCGTGCGGCCGTTCCATTCACGCACCAAGCGCGCACCCGCTCTGATCCTCTGGGCGACCTCTGGCGTTATCTCGCCGTCGGACCGCCGCGCCTGCACGAGCGCGGCGAGTTTGCGGCTGGTCGCTTTGCTGAGCCCTCCATAGCGAAGCTCCTGAATACGGTAGGCGATGGCGCGAACGAGCAAGTCTCGGCTGAGCCGTGGCGGCTGGCTCCGATAGAGCCGCCGCCACTCTTGGCGCAGTTCGTCAGGACCGAGGTCCCGAAGAGCCTCAAGCCTTCGCGACACCTCTAAGTCGCCACCTGTGCCGGCCGTCGCTTTGCCTTCCGGCAAATGAGCTTCCGCCATTGGCCGCTAGACCGTGTCGGAAACGCGATAACGGCGGGGTCCCGCGTCGGGCTTCTCCGATAGGAGCCTGAGTCCGAGCTTCTTTTTGACGGCACCGGCCAGAAACCCGCGCACACTGTGCTGCTGCCAGCCGGTCGCCACTTGCAGCTCTTCTATCGTCGCACCTTCTTGTCGGTTGAGCAGGTCGAGGCAGGTCTGTTGTTTCGTCTGTTTACCGGCCGTCGGTTTGGTTCTGCTGCGAGGGCCCACGCCACCCTTCCGGCGCGTTTGCCGTTTCGGCGCCTTCGGTCTTTTGCCTCTCTTCTTCGCATTTGATCGGCGCTGGTGCGTGGTGCGCTCGACCGCATCTGCACGTCTCGTCTCATCAACAGGATACGATTTGGCCATGGGTGGTCCTCCATCTGAGCAACGGCGCCTCATGCGCTGTGCTCCCACCACCCAAAGCCCCGCCATTGAGGCGAGGTGCTCTGGCCGTTGGCACTATGCCTTCTAGGCCACCAACGACGTCAGCATGGACGCTCTCTTCGTAAGAGAAGTCCAGTTCTTTTATTGCGGGCCCATGCGCAAGAGTTTTCTTTTTGCAGCCGCCGCCGGGGTCACAGTTCTTTCCGAGGTTGGCGCTAGGCCACCTCATCATGGCGTTGGAGGCAGGGTGTCTGACAGTCGAAATTCGAGATCATGAAAGTCTCGCTGGACTTCGCGAGATCACCCGGCCACCGTCCCGGCGGGACAACCGCTCCGCCGTTTACGTGGCGGAGTTTCTCTTGAGCACCACCCTGTTAGGCGACGGCGACGTCTCCCTTCAGCGATGTCCATTGGAACACAGTGCCGTCAGACCAAATGCGATGCATGATCACGGCGATCTTCCTGGCCACCGCAACGGCAGCCTTTCGGAATCCCTTCCGCGCCGCAAGTCTGAGCCCCCAGCTCTTGAGCGACGAGAACTTATGTGTGCGGTTCAAGACCGCACAACCAGCCTCGTAGAGACAAGCGCGCAACTCGGAATTACCCGATCGCGAGATGCGACCGGAGTAGTCCACCTGCCCAGATTGATAGCGCCTAGGCGTCAGTCCGATATAGGCGGCAGCATTGCTCGATCGTCGAAACCTCGCCGGCGTGTCAATGACAGCCATGAAGGTCAGCGCGGTTACAATGCCGACGCCCGAAACCGTCATGAAACGTTTGGCGATCGGGCTTCGTCGGGCCAACGCACCGACCGTGCGGTCAAGTTTTGAGCTCTGCCGACAGAGTCCTTCATGGACGGCAAGCAGGGGCTTCACGATGACCCAAAGCATCTCGTCTGTAGAGAGAGCAGCACGCACCTTCTCCCTGAATGACACGCGATTACCCCCAGCAGTGACGCTGCCGAGCTTTATGCCGAATGTCTTGAGCGTGCCGCGAAGTTGCGCCTCGATGTCCTTGCGGCAGCTGATCAGCCGTCTACGTGCTGCCAGCAGCATGCGGAGCCGATCCGCTTCCGGGCTCTTGACGTGGACCTCTCGGAACCAGCCAGTCCGTGCCAATTGTGCGAGGCTCTCGGCATCCGCACTGTCGGACTTGTTCAGGCGTGCCGACAACGCTTTGTGCGCTTGGCGCGCATCGACGCAAATGACCGGAAGACCAAGACCACGTAGTTCTCGAGTGAGCCAGGTGGACAGCTGACCACTCTCCAGGACAGCGCGTTCGAGCTGCGGTGCATACTGCCTCAAAACTTCTGCAATCGACGGAGGCTCGGTCATCGCTGAGCCCTCCCATACACGTTCTCCGTTCTCGCGGATGATACAAATTGCAGTCGTCGCCTGCGACACGTCCAGCCCGGCATAAAGCTTCATGACCCCCCTCCATGGTATGTCGTTCGGAAACGGTCGATGGTCTCACCGCCTCAGGCGATTCGTCACCTCCCGCAATAACGCCATGTTGTTTCTGCGAGCTCGGTCAAGCCTTTGAGACGCCCGCTCGCCAATTTGGCGGTCCGGTAAGGTGGCGCGCCACCATCATCGCATCGTGATTGCCAGCCCGCTGAGGTCGGCGTTAGCCATCAGCCCGATCTGCTGGCCCGAGAGCTCCAGAATAGCGCCGTTCTGGTTGGTGAGAACTATCGCGCGGACGCCACGCCCGAGCGCGAGCCCTGCGCCAGCCGCGGCGTAGACGCCGGCAACGTCTGATGCGCGTTGGATATTACTCACCCGACCGTGCAGCACCGTCTTCGATCCGCCGAATACCAAACCGTAATCTATTCCGCCGACCCCCAGCCGATAGCTGCGGCCGCGGAAGAAGAGCGTCCCTCCGCCGGCCGAGCCGCCGATGATCCAGCCGCCCTTGTAGATCGTAAGCGTAATGCTGCCGGTATCGGCTTTCGCGCTATGGAGACCAACACCAAACAGGGCGACTAATACGATCAAAGCGCCTCGAAGCGAGATCGGAATCTGCATGGCTTCAGTCTCCCTCTTCTAGCCGTCCGTTACAGGATGATTTTGTGCGACCACGTCACCTACACTCTAAAGCTCTTTCGTCAGTAGTACCCAATTCTGACCCCCATTTTACGCCAGTGACCCGAGCGCAGTCTCAGCGCAATTACGCCCGGCGGGCACGGCGTAGGACCATGCACCGGCGGCCGCTGCATTGCAGAGCGCCGCGGATGCCCGGTCAGATATCGTCATTCACAAGGTCAAGATGCAGCCGATAACCGGCGATGCGTGGGGAGAGCCGAATCGCGAGTAGATTGTCGGCTAAGATTGGAGAAACTCGTCGGGGGGAACAGGCTCCGAGAAAGGGATGCCGATAGCTGCTCTTCGTCGGCATCAGAGGCGAACCCAGGGTCTCTGGCGCGACTTGTCGCCTACTCGCCTACCCGCGGCCGAGTGGATATTCTCCTTCCAAAGGTCCTGGTAAATGACCATAGCCAAGCATGCCCCTACTAAAGGCCTTACCGACAAGGGTGCGGGGGAAGCATGTGTTTCGATTGCAGGCATTAGGTACGACTTGCCCATGCGAAAGGGCACGTTAGGACCGGACGTGGTGGACATCACCACCCTTTATCAGGACACAGGTCACTTCACCTACGACCCCGGCTTCACCTCTACGGCAAGTTGCGAGTCGAAAATCACATTCATCGACTTCGACAAGGGGATCGTACTCTATCGAGGTTATCCGATCGAACAAATCGCCGAGCACAGCACCTTTCTCGAGACCTGTTATCTCTTGCTCTACGGCGAGCTGCCGACTCCCCAACAATACGAGGCGTTTGAAAACGGCATCGTCAAGCACTCTATGGTGCATGAGCAAATGATCCGGTTCTATTCCGGATTTCGCCGCGACGCGCATCCTATGGCGGTCATGGTCGGGGTGGTGGGTGCCCTCTCGGCCTTCTATCACGACGCGATCGATATCAAAGATCCGGCGCAGCGCGAGAGGGCGAGTATCCACCTCATCACCAAAATGCCGACGCTTGCCGCGATGGCTTACAAATATTCCATCGGCCAGCCATTCATGTACCCCAGGAACGAGCTGAAATACGCGGCAAATTTTCTGCAGATGTGCTTTGCCGTGCCGGGCATCGAATATGAGGTTGACCCCGCCTTCGCCAGTGCCATGAGGAAGTTCTTTATCCTTCATGCGGATCACGAGCAGAGTGCATCGACCGCCACCGTCCGCCTTGCAGGATCGTCGGGAGCCAACCCCTATGCTTGCATCTCAGCCGGCATCGCCTGTTTGTGGGGACCTGTGCACGGCGGCGCCAATGAAGCCGTGCTGCTGATGTTGAAGGAGATCGGCTCGGTCGATCGCATCCCGGAATACATCAGGCGCGCCAAGGATGAGGATGATCCATTCCGGCTCGTGGGTTTTGGCTATCGCGTTTACAAGGACTTTGACCCAAGAGCGAGGATTATGCAGAAGGTCTGCCACGAGGTGCTGGAAACTGTGGGTCATCACCACCGCGACGACGCGCTATTTAAGGTGGCGCTTGAGCTCGAGCGTATCGCACTCTCCGATAACTACTTTGTCGAGAAGAAACTCTCTCCCCATGTTGATTTCTATTCGGCCATCACACTGAGGGCGCTCGGCTTCCCGACCGAGATGATAACCGTGCTGTACGCGATCGCCCGCACGGCGGGTTGGATCGCGCACTGGAAGGAGATGATCGACGATACCTCCCAGCGCATCGGTAGGCCGCGCCAGCTTTACATCGGTCCGATCCAGCGCACCCTACCTGCCGATGGAAGCTCGATAACCGGCTTGGCTCCTCGCGCGATGCTCGACGATCGCCCGGTTGGCTGACCGGCTTTGATGCAACTGCAGGAGGCTGATCCGTCGGGTCAGACTCAGCATCGACGAGTTCGAACAAGAGGCCATCGATCTCGACGGCCTCGAAGCCGATGTCGACGAAGTCGAGGCCGATTTCCGTTAGGAGAGGGCGTCAGTTCCTCGATTTGGGCCGCGAGCATCTTGCGGTCCCATCCTGAACCCTCAGCGACCTTGTTGTCTGCGATCAGGAAGGCTCGCTTTTGGGCTTCGCTGAGCCCCGAGATGATGACCACTGGCACGACGCTCATGCCGTTCAGCTTTGCAGCCTTAAGGCGGGCATGGCCGGCGAGCACCATATAGGTCTCGTCGACAGCGATGGGATTGAGCGCGACTCGGCTCATGCTTTTTGCGAGTCGCCGAATTTGCTTCGTCGAATGAATTTTAGGGTTTTGAGGATTCTCTTTCAGTCGGTCGACCGAAGCGTCCTCAAGTCGATACGTCGGCATGGGTAGCTCCTCGGAGCCACACCCACACCAAGTACGCTCGAAAATTCTGAATGTGAAAAGATCGTTGGCTAAGGCAATTGCGGCGCAAAGATGGTTTGGTTAACCCGCGGCCTTCTGGATGGAAGCCTCATGCCACACACCGCGAGCGCATTGGCCAGGGTTTGACGGGAGACCTTCAAGTCGGGTTCGTTGGAGGCGACATAGTGAGCAATTGCCTCGAGCTTTGGAACTCTCAAGGCGCGCAGAGCACCATAATCGAGCCAGTCTAGATCGGGTCCCGGCGGACCGTATCGGTAGCAGTCCGCTTCAGCGCCAATGAATTTGATCGCCCAATAGACGAATCTTTTTTGAAGTTCAGTCAGTTTCCAAGGTAAGGCAGCCGGAATGATATCGACGGCCTGAAGACGCGTGCCCTCGGACTCGCTCAGCCCGACTAAACCGTAGCGACCGATCCAAATGTCGCATGTGCGGCACCAACCGGACACCTCGACGATGCCTCCACTAGGTCAACTAATGGACCCAAAGCGGTCCATGTTGCCTCCCCAACACGCGAAGTCTTGTCGTCATTCTTTGCTGCTGGCGAGGATTTAAATTACGACGTCTCCCTGTGGAACTCAATTGTGACTGTGGCGTTTCATTTGGTTCTGATCGATCGATCAGGAATAACCCCTCAGGAGGAACTACCATTGAAAATGATCCAATCGTTCGCTTGTGCAGCTCTCTCCGCCACGTTGCTCGGTGCTGTCCCCGCCCTTGCGCAAACCCCGGATGCCATGACGGGCATGAACTGCTCCGAGGCAAGCATGAAGGCAATGCATGATTCTATGATGAAGATGACAGACCCCACCAAGAAGGCAGAGGTCATGAAGGAGATGGACATAGCCAAGGACATGATGGCGAAGAAGGATGAGAAGGGGTGCATGATGCAAATGGAAAAAGCCATGGGCATGATGAAGTAAGCTGAGGAAAGATAGAGACATCCACCATTTTGTGGTGGATGTCTTAAAACTGTGACGTAGTATAGGTGCCCGGGAACACGTAAGTCTCAAACCCGGAAAACACGGCCGGCGAGTGGTAGTGGTGTGCATCAAAGATTGCCGAATATGGCTATTGGCTACTTTGGGGACCCAGGCCATTGGAGGGATGTCGGCTAGAGGGAGCCGATCAGATGGCCGTCGTCCAGGTTTCCTATTTCTCGGACGTATTGTGCATTTGGGCATATGCCGCGCAGGCTCGTGTCGATGCGGTCAAAGAGAAATTCGGCGATACGGTTCGATTGGACTATCGGTTCTGCTCTGTCTTTGGCGATACGACCCGCAAGATCGCTTCGACCTGGCGAGACAAGGGTGAATATGCCGGGTTCAATTCACATTTGCGAACAGTCGCGCGACAGTTTCCGCATATCGAAGTCCATCCGGAAATCTGGCTGAAAACGCGCCCGCCAACGTCGGCAAGCGCGCATTTGTTTATGAGGGCGGTCCAGCGCTGGCAGCAAGAACGCGGGAGAGAAGGCCAAAGCGGATCAGCGACATCAGTCTTCGATAGGGTGATGTGGGCATTCCGTTGCGGGTTTTTCCGAGATTGCCGCGACATCGCCCGTTGGGATGTTCAATGCGAACTGGCTGAAGCTCTCGGCGTTGATATAAACGCGATTGAAAAAAGTATTCACGACGGAACCGCATTCGCCAGACTGGCTGCGGACTACCAAGATGCCGACAAGATGCGCATCGAAGGCAGCCCAAGCTTCGTATTGAACGAGGGACGCCAGAAGCTCTACGGGGATGTTGGCTTCCGGATCATCGAAGCAAACATTCAAGAATTATTGCGGGCGCCCGGTGGTGACCAAGCCAGCTGGTGCTGAGCACGGTCCGTTTGCAATATGGGATTTGAGAAATTTTGAGAATTTCGCCAACGGCTATGGCGGCGATCGCCTCAGCGTGGTTCCGCAGAAACGTCTTCCAAGTTTGCGATGGCGGCTTCGACGGTCGCGCCATATATTTCGAGACCGTTGACTGGGCCACTTCAAAACCAAGCATCAGCAGCTCGCCATCAATCCGGGATGCGCCCCAAAGTGGGTTTTCCCTTAACTCATCCGCCGGATCAGATCTCGCAGGCCACGATCAATCCTCGGCCGCCCTGCCCTATGACGCGATCTCCACCGCCAAAACATTTTGAACCCAGCGCGATGCCATCGCAGAACGGTCTCCGGCTGAACCACCTGCACCGCACCAAGCAGGCTCGGCCAAATCCGCGTCATCCATTATGAGCAGCGCGCGATCACTGCCAAACAGTCGAGGACGCGGCGGTGCCCGCCGCAAAACGATGGTTAGCTGATGGCGGAGAAGCAAACTCTCGGCCTCAAGACGGCACCGCGACTTAAGAAGGTCGGCGACGAACGTGCCGAGCGCGGACAGGATCGCAAACATCGCTCCCAATGATGCGATGATTCTGCCTTACGATGCGAATCCAGGTGGGATGGAACGTTCGGAGTGGACAGGCTTTCTCGGCAAGCTTGTTGTCGGCGAGAAGATAGGCGCGCTTTTGCGCGCCTCGAATAGAACTACGAATGGGCGGTTTAGCGCGGCAGGTACATGAGCCTGGAAACCATCGCGCCCTTGAGCGATGATCACATCGTCAAGCTGCCGGCCGTGCCAGCAGCTTAATCGACCCGGTCCCTGCCGGAGATCACGCCGGCCTCGCCCTTGTTTACTTGTTTACATCGCTCAGGGGATACGATCGAGAATACTTAGCGCCGAACGACAACTTGGCGCATGCTTAACTTAAGTCCTTTGCGACTTGCGGGACTTCCTGTCTTGCTCCTTTGGCGCGGCAGACGAACGGTCCTGGCCCCGGCCCCTAAACAGCATCACAATACAGCAAAAAATGAGAAAGGCGATTAGGGCGATCCAAAGCCACGAACGTTGATCCATGTTCGCCTCCTTTCAACAGCGTCTGCTGTGTTACGCCGCCAAACGATACTCGGCAAAAAACCGTTTAAAATCACGCCAGCGTGGCACGAACATGGGTGTTCGAGCCTGGTACTCGCGATACTGGTCGCCAAATTCCTTCAACATCTGTCGCTCCTCCGATTTCGCCAGGAAGACGTAGGCGAGGATGATTATCGGAACAGACGTCAATGACAACAGAGTTGGCCAATGTATCACCCCCTCGCCAATCAGCGCCAAGAAGATGCCGAAATATTGCGGATGGCGGCACAAGGCATATGGACCCCCCGTAGCAAGCCGTCCTTGTTTGTGCGCCCGATAGACTTCACGCCAACCGGCCATAAGCAGGATCACCCCGAAGAAGGCGACTGTGTAGCCGATGGCCATCGAGACCAGCATCGCCGCAGGTGTACCCGTCAGGTAGATCCAAAGGTTGCTGTCCCAAAAGCCGCCCGTGACATCAAGGCCGAATAGGCGTGCCAGCAAATAGATCGTGACGGGAAATCCATACATCTCGGCGTAAAAGGAGATGATGAACGCCTGCACGATTCCCGCCCGCGTCCAGTCTCGCCAGCTCTCGGGAACCACATAGCGATAGAAAAACCATGAAACTATGACGATCGAGATGAGTGTCGCTCCCCAAAAAAATCCCGTATGCATAACCTCGTCTCCTTGAGGGTGGCTTGGTGGCTGACGAAAGACGGTTCAGCTGCTTCCCCTAAAGCCGTCGTTTTATACCCTCCTTCGCACACGAAGCATGAGACCGATACCGTCGCGTCCGGTCGTCCTCGTCATCGTGTACTACTCCTGAGCATTTTGGAATTGGCGGAGAGCGGGAAGGACGAGTCGAAGCTCTTTCGGGCCGACTGCATTGGCGGGACGCGGTCCCTGAGCAGCGATACTCGCCGCAGGAGGGTCCTTCGGGGAGGATTGCTTCGAATGGCTCAAGGCAAAGACAAGCAGCCGGGGCAGTCGGCCGCCAGCGACCATCGCCACTACGATGAACTCAAGACGACCCCGCTGAGTTGACCAGACTTATTCTAACGGATCAGGGCGATCGGTATGGCCCGTCACAGTCGCGGTATGTCCAACCTGACGTAAAACCTTGCAAGCTAGCCAGTTCAAGGTAGCTCAGCTTCGCGCGCGGTCCTTGGAGCTATTGCTTCATTGCGTCCTTGGCAGCTTGCATGTGATTCATGCAGCCTTCCATGTCGTGCTTAGCCATTGCCTCCTCGGCCATCTTCAGATGACTCATTGCTTGCGTCTTTTTCTCGCCTTCTTGCATGGCCTCCACATCGGCCATTGCTTCCTGCATGCCGACGCTGGAGCATACCATCTGCTCGTGGTGTTGCTGCTCGGCAAAGGCCGGAGCAAGCATGAATACTACTATGCTTGCGACTGCCAACACTAATGATTTGAACACCTCGCTTCTCCCTAGGTTTACTTCTGACGCCCTTGGTCATGGCCGCTAATGCCGGTGCCCCGCCAAAGTTCCGCCTTCGCGCGCTTCGGAAGGTCAGCGGCTGGACCTATCCTCGTCTTCACTACCGCCGCCGCACCCACCCTGGCCCCATGTCCGCCATGGTCACCGTGGCCGCCATGGCCGAACAAATCACCCACCTCCCGCGTCGAGTGACGTCTAGTTGAACGAACAAGTCCGACATTTCGAGGACTCAGTCTTTGACAAGGATCAACACAGAGGGGACGCGGTCATTCAGCAGCGATACTCGCCCCCACTTGGCGCATGTCCATCGTTCTCAGTTGCGCTTCGCGAGCTGTGATGTAGTCGCGCGTGAGAGGCACCGTCTCCAGACGCTTGGCGAGCTGCATCTGGAAGACCATCAGCCCGCCGTGCCGGAATCCGCACTCCGCAATCGCGAGATAGAACTCCCACATGCGGCAGAAGCGCTCGTCGTAAACCGCCTTGGCCTCATGGCGTCTGACAAGGAACCGTTCGCGCCAAGCCTTGAGCGTCTCGGCATAATGCAGGCGAAGGATTTCGATGTCGGTGACAATGAGCCCTGCGCGCTCGACGGCCGGCAAGACCTCGGAAAGTGCCGGAACGAAACCGCCGGGAAAGATGTATTTCGCGATCCAGGAATTGGTTGCGCTCGGCCCATCGGAGCGGCCAATGGAATGGAGGAGCATGATGCCGTCATCGGCGAGCAGCTCGGCAATCTTTGTAAAAAACGCGTCAAAATAACCAACGCCTACATGCTCGAACATCCCAACCGACACGATCCGATCAAAGGTGCCCCCGATCGCGCGATAATC
The DNA here is from genome assembly GCF_035650995.1 of Methyloceanibacter sp. Lineage (GTDB taxonomy): Bacteria > Pseudomonadota > Alphaproteobacteria > Rhizobiales > Methyloligellaceae > Methyloceanibacter. The sequence continues at coordinate 42,743 of NZ_DASRGO010000034.1, forward strand.
AAGAGCTCGGAAATCTACAGCGGGCGCCAACCCGCTTTCTTTCGCCCTGCTGCGCGCGTATTCGAGCTGCGCCTTTGATAGGGTGATGCCGGTAACCCGAGCGCCGCAACACTCGGCCAGATAGAGCGCAAGCCCACCCCAACCGCTGCCGATATCAAGAATGCGATCGCCTGGCTCGATCAGCAGCTTCGCGGCAATATGGCGCTTCTTAGCGAGCTGTGCCTCTTCGAGGCGCTGGCCCAGATGCTCGAAATAGGCACAGGAGTACTGCATGTCTGAGTCGAGAAACAGCCGGTAGAGCCGACCGTCGAGGTCATAGTGGTGGGCCACATTGCATTTTGCCCGTCGCGCTGTGTTGCGCTGATGCAGTGGGCGCAGCGCGATACGAAGACCGTTGTACGCTCGCACGATTTCTGATGTCGACCGGGACCAAAGATTACAAGCAAAAAGAACGATCAAGTCATAGATCGAACCTTGGGTGACCACTAGCCGACCGTCCATGTATAGCTCGCCCAATGCGAGTTGCGGACAAAGTACCAACTGCCGCGCGGCCGCCGAGTCCGCCAACCACACGGCGATCCGCTTTCCCGAGCCATCGCCAACCGTAAAACGCGACGCTGAGCCTGTCTCGACCTCCAGCATGCCCTTGCGCACGATCCTTTCGAGAAATGCGTGGAGCACCGGCAGCATATTGACTCGCTTCATAAGTCGTCCCCGCAGTCGAGCTCCTGTCGTCGAGGTCGCCAACGTTTTTGGGAGCATTGCTGGAAGACTGAAGTATCCGGATGCGGCTTACAATCGACACGCAAATACCACTATTCTACGATTCGAAACTTAACATAGGTCAATATCTGCGCGACGCTTACTGTCAGACCTGTCGGGCTACGATGTAGGCCTCGGCGACGCAAGGTGCGATGGAAGCTCATGAACAGCACCTTGGCGGCGGGCGGACGCGAGCTGAAGATGATCGAGCTTTAGCGCGGATGATTATGGATCGCCGGTCCCGCTCGAAGCAGGCGCCTGGTATGTCTGTTTCATGTCCGGACACGCCATAGCATGCCTACCTAGCAGGGTGCCCGTCACGTGCGCACGAGCGAGAGCGTGCGACTCGGCCGGACGTGACACCACAAACCCCGCTGTGCGAATGCAATGTCCAGCTTCTTCAAAGCAGCCAGCGCGCCCCCTTACCAAGCATTTCAAGGCTGCGCTCACCCCAACCACGAAGCCGCCATTGCGACAGGGTCACCAGCTCCGCATTCTGAAGATCCTGTTCATGTTGGATGCGCAGCGCCTCCGCCAGGCTCCGGTCGCGCGCGATCAGGACCAGCTCCTGGTTGACGAATAGGCTTAAGTGGTCAACGTTCGCCGACCCAATCATGGCCCATTCGCCATCGATCACGGCTGCCTTGGCGTGCAGCTTGCGCGACCGGTATTCGTAGACCCGCGCGCCCGCCACCAAGAGGGGTTCATAGGCGGCTCGAGTCGCCCAGCCTGCGACTCGCGGATCACCTATGTGGGGAACCAGCAGACGCACCTCGACGCCGCGCGTTGCCGCATTGCAAAGCGCCATTTCGATGAGCGTTCCAGGTGCGAAATAGGGCGATGTAAAAAACAAGTAGCGTTGCGCCCTTTCAATCAAGCCGGCATGCAGGCACGCGAGGCGCTGCTGACAGCGGCGCGAGTGGCTCGGCACGAAGCGCTTCGAGTCCAGATGGCGTGTCCGGGATGGTTTCGGGCCGAACGGGTGTCGCATCGTTCCAAAGCCGGTCAAATAGAATAGCGGCCACGCGCGCGAGTTCTCCAGGAACTCGGACATGAGTGTCGCGCTGGCGCCCCTCCCCTGAAAGCTTACGCGAGTTCAATCGGCGTATGTTGAAGCCGCCGAGAAAGGCCTCCCGGCCATCCACAACGAGCAACTTACGGTGGTTTCGCTGAATGTATTCCAGTGGGTGAAGCCAGCGAAAGGGGCGGAACCACTTGAACTTAACGCCGGCGAGTTCCAAGTCGTGGCGAATGTCGCCAAACGCTGGAAAATCGGAGCCGAACGCGTCCAGGTGCAAGCGGACATGGACGCCGGTTCGGGCCTTGGCTGCAAGCGCGGCGGCAAAGCGCTGCCCCACCTCGTCGGCTGGGAAGATATACGATTCCATTCCGATGTCATGCTCGGCACTCTCGATGGCGCCAATCATGGCGTCGTAAATCTCGTCCCCCTCGGTAAAAAGCTTGAACGCGCCGCGCCCTTCGCGGAGCGATGGCACGCAAAACCATGCAAGTCCACCTACCATGTCCGGCTGCGACCATGCAGTGCCCGGTCCGGCATTGCACTTGCCGTCAGAAGGGCTCGGCCGACTATGTCGGTTCATCACGGTTCCGCTACGCTTCCAGCGAGGCTGTCTCGGATCCCATCCCGATTGGACGAGCGCGCATCAGGGAAGCGTGCCTAGGCCTGGGCGCGTATGTCATGTCGGAACACCCGCATTTGGCTAAGACCAGTGCGCCGGCGCTGCGAGCGGCGCTCGCCGTGCCGCTGCACCGGTCTCGCGCAAAAAGAACGTTAAGATAAGCGACAGCACGATGGCGCCGCCCCAGATGAGGTCGGCCTGATGAAACGTCTGTAGCGTGAGCGGTTCTACGCCGGAAAACCGCTTTAGGGCGAGGCCGAACACCGGAGCCAGGAAGGCGCTGCCAATGGCTACAGTGAAAACGCCGAGTCGCCCCATAGCGATCAAGCGAAGCGCCAGCGACGACGGAGAAGCCGGCAAGTGTGTAGTAGTAGAGTCCCACCAGCGAGCTGACACCAAGTGCCGTGAGTCCGAATGCAGCAGACAGCTCAGGGATCATGACGCCTGGCGCTGAGCGCAGCACATAGGTCAATGAAAAGAAGACCAGACAGAAAAACCAGGCGAGGACGAAGGCCGGATGGAAACCGCGCTCGGCCGCTCGTACCGTATGTGCTCGCGCTTCGGGCATGTACTTTACACTCGGAAGGCCAGGCTCCGAGTGGTTCCGACAAGAGGCCTACTTAGGGAAGTTCGCTGTCTCGCATTGTCGCTAGCTTTGAAAAAGTTACGGCAATACTGCTGCCATCAGCTCAAAATCCTTAAGGCTCAAGCCGACGCCTCTAGGCATCACGGTTGCCCTGATCAGATTCAGATGCAGATCCGAAGGCGACTCCCGACTGCTGCCCCCGCCCGATATAGCGTTCCGGGCTTGCCTTGAAGAGCCGTTGACACTGGGCTGAACAGAAGAAGTACGTTTGGTCGCCATTATCCTCCCGGGCCGCAGCCTTCTCGGCATCGACCTGCGCCCCACATACGGGGTCAATTACTTTCATGGCTCTCTCCTGGCGCCTCAGTGAAACACCATGCCTTCGATGTGGAAACCAGCGTCGACGTAAAGAACTTCCCCGGTGATCGCGGTCGTGTAGTCGCTAGCGAGGAGGAGCGCGGCGCGACCCACCTCGCAGGCGTCTATGGTCCGCCGGAGCGGTGCCGAGCGCATAGTCTCATTCAAGAGCTCGTCGAAGTGCTCAATTCCCGATGCGGCGCGGGTCTTGACGGCGCCGGCCGAAATCGCGTTCACGCGAATGTCCTTGGGTCCCAGTTCATGGGCGAGGTAGCGCACCGTCGCCTCGAGCGCTGCCTTCACTGGTCCCATGACATTGTAATGGTCGACAACCTTCTCTGCCCCGTAATAGGTGAGCGTCATCAAGCTTCCCCCTTTGTCCATGAGCGGCTCGGCGAGCTTCGCCATGCGAACAAAAGAATGGCAGGAAATCAGCATCGATTCGGCAAAGCCCTCGGCTGAACAGTCGGTCAGTCGCCCGTGCAGGTCTTCCTTGCGCGCCCAGGCGATGGCGTGGAACAGGAAGTCGAGGCGTCCCCATTGCTTCTTGATGGTCTCGAAAACGGCATCGAGCTGGCCCGGCACAGACACGTTGCATGGCATAAAAATGGGCGCTGCAACTTGTTGCGCGAGCGGCTCGACATAGGGCCTAGCCTTGTCATTGAGATAAGTGATCGCAAGCTCGGCGCCGGCATTATGGAAGTGCTCTGCTGCCGCCCAGGCGAGGCTATGCTCGTTGGCGATCCCTATGACCAAGCCTTTGCGACCAGTCAGATCGAGCAGCTCCTTCAGCGCGGTCATTGGTGCGAGTTCGTTCATCTTAAGATCCTCTTCCGGTCAGGCCCGGGTACCGGCCTTGATCTCTTGCTGGCATTGGCACCAGATGCAGTGACAGTCGGCGTGGTCGCAGCTACGGTCGCGCAGCGATGCGCGGTAGTTAAAGCACGCGAGCGGAAAGATAAGTCAACCGAGCATTGAAGGTTGGTAGAGCCTGCGCAACATCGAACTTGCATCGCCTTGGCTTAGCTTTCCAATCACGTACCTCCGGCCGCGCTCCCCCATGAGGTTTAAGACGAACCGGTTCACGGTGCCAGTCCGCAGGAGCGGCAGCAGGTCTCGTCGCCATAAACTCGTATAGTCGATGCCGTGGATAATGCTTTCTGCCGCGAGCCGGCCGGAACGCAGGGCGTAGCGCATGCCAAACCCAGCCAACGCGTCTTGAAATCCGGCCTGCTCGCCGACAACCGGATGGCCGCCTTGCAAGGCGGTGCGGGGAAGCCGGAAGTTCGCAAAGCCACCGAAGGACTGGGGGTTCCGCATCTCCAGGCCAACGCGGTCACGGAAAAAGGCAACCGTCCGGGCGATATGTTCCGCCTGTTTCTTGAACCCAGTGAACATGCAGCTGGCAATAGTTCCCCGACCGCCATGAATGAGCAGATAGCCATAGCCGAGCGGTGCCAGCCGATTATCGAACACGACCCAATTGCCATCCGGCAGGTCCGTGTTGAAGAGGTATCCAACGGCTATGGCATCGGCCCGGCGCGGTCCCGTCGCAAGCACCGCATCGTCGCCAATCGCATCGACTCGATCATCGAATCGGACTTCAGCACCGGCGGCGATTGCCTGCCGGAGAAGCGCTTCGTCTGCGGTATCTTCGCCTCGTCCACGACGCACCAGATAGTAAAGCGGACGGCTACCTTGTATGCGGTAACGGGCGCGGTGGTTATCAAAGGCGGTGACCTCCGAGACGGGACGATACGCGAAGTTGATTTCAATGCCCCCGGCACGCAGCTCATCGAGCACGTCCCGTTCGTCACTCCAGTTCTCGATCCCTTGGAAGTCGCCATGGAAGCGCATGCCGACATATCGGTGCCACTCGCGAACGACGACACGCCAGCCGGCACGGGCAAGTGCGATGGCACAGGCGAGGCCGGCGGGTCCCGCACCGACGACAGTGACAGGCTCGTCCTTTCTGCGTAAGACGCCGATTCGGCTCTCAAGCGTGCTCATGCCGGCCTTCATCGTTCCAACA
>NZ_DASRGO010000035.1:0-23089 GCF_035650995.1 Methyloceanibacter sp.
ATGCCGCGTACGCCCTTGATCTTCTCCATGATCAGATTGAGGTCGGCGTCGAGCTTGGGATCGTGGAACACGAAAACACCGTCCTTTGACCGCTCCTTGACCACCTCGTCGACGCGCTGGTTCACGTCGGTTTCGGTGAAGGTCTTGGCGGGCCCCGATGTGGGCGAGGATGCCGCGGCCTGCTTCGTGGCGAAGAACTCGCGCGCCTTCTGGAGGTTGCCGGCCGGGTCCTTGAGGAAGGCCGCCTTCGACTCCTCGCTCGAGAAGCAGTAGACGCGCCCGTCGCTGTCGATCCAGTTGACCGAGCAGTCGGTCTTGGCGGTCTGGCCCTCTGCAAGACCCATGGCGCAGTAATCGTCGAACTCGCCCTTGACCGGGGCCGGTGTCGACGACTGGTTCGCCGGCGTTTGGTCGGCCGCCATGGCGGCCGAGCCGAGGCCAAGGGAAAACATTGCCGCAATCGCCGCTGAGTACGCGAGCGAGAGGAGGGGCCGGCTTGCGAGAAGCTTTGACATGTCTTTGAATTCCTTGAACGTTTCCTGGGGGATTTGTTGTTGTAATTCTAGCGCCTTACGCTGTGAGAATCTGTAACTCAAGTCACGTTTCCGACCTAGATCACCCGCTCGCCGCCTCCCCGCTGCCATAGCTCGCGAGCGCCGAGCGGTTCTTCACCTCGATCTGCCCGCGCGACGCCTGCACCCATCCCAGCCGCTCCCATTCCGAAAGGTAGCGGCTGATCACCTCGCGCACGCTGCCGAGATCGAGCGCGAGCTGCTGGTGCGTCTTCGCCACGACACCCTTGGCGTCGGCCTCGGCCAAGAGGCGGCGCGCGAGCCTGAGATCGAGGCTCGCGAAGGCCACCTCGTCGACCAGCATGATGAGGCTCGAAAGCAGGTCGCCGTAATTGTCGAGCACGTATTTGCGGAAGCGCTGCGAGCTGCTGAGCAAGCGGTGGAAGTTGCTGGCGGGGAGGGCGGCGAGCAGGACGTCGGTCTCCGCCGTGCTCTCGGCCGGGAAGGGGCTTCCCGCCATGAGGCAAGAAGTCGTGAGCACGCACGTCTCTCCCGGTCCCACCTGGTAGAGCAGGATCTCGCGACCCGACTCCGAGGTTTTGAACACGCGCGTCTGGCCTTCGATGCACATCACGTAGTTGTGGCAGGTCTGCCCCTGCCGATAGGCGATGTCGCCTTCGCGTAAGCGGTTGAACTGCGTCGCGCCGATGAGCTCGCTCTTATGCTCGTCTTCGAGCTCGGTCAGTTCCGGAAAGGCGGCGAGCCAGCGCGAGATCAGATCGTTGTTGGGCATCGGCGGCACATGTCTTGAGACCCCGCCCAAGCCCCGGGATCGCAACGGCCCGAAAGCTTGAGGAAGGGGCGGGCGGCGATCCACCCCAGGATATGGGAACAAGCGGCGATCGGGGCAAGGATATGGGAACAAGCGGCAATGAGGCTATCAAAATGGCGTTACGACGCCGTGGCGGCCGCGAGCAGGACGGCCAAAAGGGAAGGGGACCCTCGCCCGGGATCGAAGGCCGCCTTATCATCGCCCGCGTCCGGCCCCGCCCTCGCCGCGGGCGCGACTTGACGCCTGCGCGGCAAACGCCCTTATTACTCCCGTCAGCAGGCCGGATGGCCGCTCTGCCCAAGTATTGCGTAAGGGCGGAGAGGAAAGTCCGGGCTCCAGGAAGCACGGTGCCGGATAACCTCCGGCGGGGGTGACCCCAGGGACAGTGCAACAGAAAGCAGACCGCCTCGCATCACCGGAGACGGAGACGCGCGGTAAGGGTGAAAGGGTGCGGTAAGAGCGCACCGCGTCCTTGGTAACAAGGGCGGCACGGCAAACCCCACCGGGAGCAAGACCGAATAGGGACGGCGCGGCAGGGAGACCTGCCAGTCTCGCTTCCAGATGAGCCGTCCGGGTTGGTTGCACGAGGCGCGCCGCAAGGCGCGTCCAAGAGGAATGGCCATCGCCGCGTAGAGCGGTACAGAACCCGGCTTACAGGCTTGGTGACATGATTTGGCCGGCGTGCGGGTGATCCCCGCACGCCGGCCTCCAGTTTTCTGGCTTCAGCTTTGCGCCTATGCCGCGAGGCGCTGCGCCTTCGCAAGGTCGAAGCGGTCGGCGTTCATCACCTTGGTCCAGGCCGCGACGAAATCCTTCACGAACTTTTCCTTCGCGTCGGCGCAGGCGTAGACTTCCGCGAAGGCGCGGAGCTGCGAGTGCGAGCCGAAGATCAAGTCGACACGCGTGCCCGTCCACTTGACCGCGTCCGTCTTGCGGTCGCGGCCCTCGTACACGCCTTCGGAGCCGGCGAGCGGCTGCCAATACGTGCTCATGTCGAGCAGGTTGACGAAGAAGTCGTTGGTCAGCTTGCCCGGGTCTTTGGTGAAAACGCCGTGTTTGGAACCGCCGGCGTTGGCGCCAAGCACACGCAGGCCGCCGACGAGCACGGTCATTTCCGGCCCCGTCAGGGTCAAAAGTTGGGCTCGGTCGACCAGCGCCTCCTCGGGCCGCATGAACTGGAGCTTCTTGCTATTGATATAGTTGCGGAAGCCGTCGGCACGCGGCTCGAGCGGCGCGAAGGATTCGACGTCGGTCTGTTCCTGCGAGGCGTCCGCACGGCCCGGCGCAAAGGGAACCTTCACGTCGATGCCGGCGTCCTGCGCCGCCTTTTCGATCCCGGCCGAGCCGCCGAGAACGATGAGATCGGCAAGCGAGACCTTCTTGCCGCCGCTTGCCGTGGCGTTGAAGTCCTTCTGAATTGCTTCCAGCTTCGCAAGCACTGTCTTGAGCTGGGCCGGCTGGTTCACCTCCCAGTCCTTTTGCGGGCTGAGGCGGATGCGTGCTCCGTTCGCGCCGCCGCGTTTGTCGGAGCCGCGGAACGTCGAAGCCGAGGCCCAGGCGGTGGAGACCAACTGCGAGACCGTGAGGCCGGAGGCGAGAATCTTCGCCTTCAGCCCCATAATGTCCTGCTCGCCGATCAGCGGATGATCCACAGGCGTGACCGGATCCTGCCAAATCAGGACCTCTTTCGGCACGAGGGGACCGAGGTAGCGGGCGATCGGACCCATGTCGCGGTGCGTAAGCTTGAACCATGCACGGGCAAAGGCGTCCGCAAACTGGTCCGGATGCTCATAGAAGCGCCGTGAAATCTTTTCGTAGATCGGGTCGTATCGCAGTGAGAGATCCGTGGTGAGCATGGTCGGCACGTGCTTCTTCGCTGGATCGTACGCATCGGGAATCGTCGCCTCGGCGTCTTTCGCCCGCCATTGATAGGCGCCCGCCGGACTCTTCTCGAGCTCCCATTCGTATTTGAACAGGTTGTCGAAGAAGTGGTTGCTCCACTTCGTGGGGGTTTGCGACCAGGTGACCTCGGGGCCGCCGGTGATGGCATCGGCGCCGCATCCCGTGCCATGTTTGCTCTTCCAGCCGAGGCCCTGATCCTCGATGGCGCCGCTTTCGGGCTCGGGACCGACGAGTGATGGGTCGCCTGCGCCATGGGTCTTGCCGAAGGTGTGGCCGCCGGCAATCAGCGCGACGGTTTCCTCGTCGTTCATCGCCATGCGGAAGAAGGTCTCGCGGATGTCCCTGGCCGCGGCAATCGGGTCCGGATTCCCGTTGGGACCTTCCGGGTTGACGTAGATGAGACCCATCTGCACCGCACCGAGCGGTTCCGCGAGCTGCCGCTCGCCGCTGTAGCGTTCGTCGCCCAGCCACGTTCCCTCGGGACCCCAGTAAAGCTCTTCGGGTTCCCAGACATCGACCCGGCCGCCGGCAAAACCGAACGTCTTGAAGCCCATCGACTCGAGTGCGACGTTGCCGGCAAGAATCATCAGGTCCGCCCAGGAGATTTTCCGGCCGTACTTCTGCTTGATCGGCCACAACAGCCGTCGCGCCTTGTCGAGATTGGCGTTATCCGGCCAGCTGTTCAGCGGGGCGAAACGCTGCTGACCCGCTCCGGCGCCGCCGCGGCCGTCGGTGATGCGGTAGGTACCGGCGCTGTGCCAAGCCATGCGGATCATCAACCCGCCGTAATGACCGAAGTCGGCCGGCCACCAGTCTTGCGATGTCGTCATCAGCGCGGTCAGATCCTTGATCACCGCGTTGAGATCGAGCGTCTTGAATTCCTGCGCGTAGTCGAAATCCTTGCCCATCGGATCGGACAAGGACGAGTTCCGATGCAGCATCTCGATGCTGAGCGCATCTGGCCACCAGTCGCGGTTCGAGCGCGCGCGTGTGCCTCCCGAAAATGGGCACTTTTCCGCGCCTTCGTCAGTCTTAGCGTCCATGGTTCGCCTCCAATCGTGTAATCGTTTACCGCGTCTTAGCCGCGCCGAGTGGCGGCACATTGAGTGCGGCGCACAATAAGTGCAAATCGAATTTGCCTATCGCGGTGATAAGACGCGCTTATGTCGCCGGGGGTCAGACGCCGCTCAGTCGTTGAGGAAGGACTGAAGCAGCTCGAAGGTCGTCTCCGGCTGCTCCTCCTGCGGCATGTGCCCGCAATCCGGGACGAGGCGCAGGGTCGAGTTGGGTAGCGCCCGCCTGAGCTTGAGCCCGATCTCGAGCGGCACGATGCGGTCGTGATCGCACCACAGGATGAGCGTAGGCAGAGTGATCGAGCTGTAGCTCTCGGCGATGGTGTCGATGTCGTCCGGCATGATCTGCCGGGCGCTATAGATGATCGCGTGCTTGCCCGCCGCGGTCTTGAGCGGAGCGGCATAGGTCTCGACCTCCTCGGGGTCGATCTTGTCGTCGTCGAAATAGGCGATCTGGAGCGCCACGCGCGTCTGCACCGTCGGCGGGACCATGCGCACGCCGAGATGCGAGACGAACGGCATGTCGAGCAGGCGGAAGAATACCGGAATGTGCTGCGGGTAGGCGATCGAGTCGAGCAGCACGAGCTTCTTGATGCGTCCGGCAAGCCGCGTGTCGTGATCGAGCGCAAGTCTGAGCGCCACGCCGCCGCCGAACGAATGCCCGACGATGGTGAGGTCGCGCAGATCGTGATCCTCGATGAACTGGGCCAGCAACTCGGCCTGGTCGAGCACCGAATAGCGCTCGTCGAAGGGCTTGTCGGATTGGCCGAAGCCTTTGAGATCGACCGCGATGACCCGGTGCTTGAGGACGAGGGCGGGGATGATGTACCGCCACGTGTAGCTGCTCGTGCCGAAGCCGTGGATGAGAAGCACGGGCGGCCCCTGGCCCTCGTCTTCGTAGAACAGCTTGACCGGAGCGTCTGGCGGCCCGAGCCGCGCATAGGGGCCAAGGATCGGGGCATCGCCCGCGTCGAGCGCGCACGAGCCGAGGGCGAACGCAATCGCCGCAAGGAGGATTGTTGCCGCGAGCCGCCGCTTACCCATCCGTCGCAATCGGACTCCGTCTCAATCGGGGCGGAGAAGCCGGTTCGCGGACTGGCGCGCTTCGTGCGGCGCCATCGCGAATCCCTGTTGGTTCTGCTCCGATCCCCGTTCGCTTGCCGTTGTAGCGCGCTTCGCTCCGCGCCGGCAATCGGGCGATGGTTAACGCGAAGTGAAGCCGAATTGCGCCGCCCTCGCGGAAATTTTCCCACCGCCGATGGTACTGCTCCCGCGTCTTTCCATTGACGCCCATAAAATCCCATGCTATCCCATGATTGCCCGTTCGGTGAGTACATGGGAGAGGCTGGCTGCGCTTCCTACGAGGCCACGGGGGGATCTGCGCCGCCTCTCCCATTTTTTCCCCGCATGGGTGTCTCGGGGCTCGGCAGCGGGTCGTGAGACGTGAGGGTCGCAAGACCCGAGGGGCCACGCGCCCAAGCCTCATCAGTCACTCGTCGGTCGGGGCGCGCATGAGGGGGAGATGGACCAGTTTGTGTCCACATTTACCAATAAGATCGACACCAAAGGCCGCGTTTCGGTCCCGGCTTCTTTTCGCACGGTCCTCGCTAAAGACAGCTTCGACGGCATCTACTGCTATCCGTCGCTCGACGCCCCTGCGCTCGATGCGGGAGGCAAGAGGCTGGTCGACAAGATCAACGCCCTCGTCGAAGACCTTGCACCTTATTCTGACGAGAAAGACCAGCTCGCGACTGCTCTCTTTGGTACGAGCGAGATTCTCACCATCGACCAGGACGGACGCACCATTCTCAGCGAGCGTCTGTGCGAGCACGCCGGCATCACCTCTCATGTCACCTTCGTCGGGCTCGGCGAAAAATTCCAGATGTGGGAGCCAGGACGTTTCGAAGCTTATCAAGCGGAGGCTCGCCGAAAGGTGCGCGAGCTTCGCAAACTACTCGGCGCGGGGCGCCGCGGAAGCGGCGGGCCAGAGGGAGCACGGGAATGATGGCGGGTCGCGGCAGCAAGTCTGCCGCCGGCGGACCGGCCCGCCACATTCCCGTGATGCTCTCGGAGGTCCTCGCGGCGCTTGAGCCGAGGGACGGCGAGGTCATCCTCGACGGCACGTTTGGGGCAGGGGGCTACACCGAGGCCATCCTCAACGCCGCAGACTGCAAAGTCATCGCCATCGACCGCGATCCGGAAGCCTTTCGGGCGAGCCGCTCGCTCGTCGAGCGCTATCACGGGCGGCTCGTCACCGCGCCCGCCCGCTTCAGCGACATGGAACAGGTGGCCGCTCAGGAGACGGTTCGCGCCGTCTCCGGCATCGTGCTCGATCTCGGCGTCTCCTCGATGCAGCTCGACGAAGCCGAGCGCGGCTTCTCCTTCATGAAGGAGGGGCCGCTCGACATGCGCATGAGCATGCACGGCGCGACCGCCGCCGATGTCGTCAACACGCTCTCCGAGCAGGAGCTTGCCGAGATCATCGGCAAGCTCGGCGAGGAGCGCCGCGCCCGCGCCATCGCCAAGGCCATCGTCGCCCGCCGCGGCGAGAAACCGATTGCCACGACCACCGAGCTCGCCGAGATCGTGGCGCGCGTCCTTGGCCGCAAACGCGACGAGACCAAGCATCCGGCGACGCGCACTTTCCAGGCGCTGAGGCTCTATCTCAACGACGAGCTCGGCGAGCTCGGGCGCGGGCTTTCCGCCGCCGAACGCTTGCTGAAGGCGAGCGGGCGGCTCGTTGTTGTGACCTTCCATTCGCTCGAAGATCGCATCGTCAAGCGGTTCTTCGCCGGCCGAAGCGCCCCTCCGGCGCAGCCCTCGCGCCATCTGCCGCAAGCCGAAAGCCGGGCCTTGGCCCCGAGCTTCCGGCTTCTTAACCGCCGTCCGTTAGAACCGAATCAGAGGGAGATTGCCGCCAATCCGCGCGCCCGCTCGGCGCGGCTCAGAGCCGGCGAGCGCACCGCTGCCCCGGCCCATCCCCTCGACCTTGCCGCGCTTGGCGTCCCGCGGCTTGGCCTTTGCATCTGAGAAGGACGCTTTCGTTCGCGAGTACCAAGATGTTGCGTTTCGTGAATATCTGTCTCGTTCTGGGTCTCGTCGCGCTCGCCTATGTCATTTATCAGGTGAAATACGAGGCGCGGGCGCTCGATGAGGACATCGCCTCTCTCAACAAGGAGATCGACTCCGAGCGGGACTCGCTTGCCGTACTCCGCGCCGAATGGAGCCTGCTCAACCGGCCTGAGCGCATCGAGCGGCTCGCGGAAAAATATCTGAAGCTCGCCCCCATCCAGCCGCGCCAGCTCGTGACGCTCGACAGCGTGACCGATCGCGACTTCGTCCGTGCCCGCGAGGAAGTGGCTTCCGCGACGGTCCCTGCGAACGCGGCGGGGCCGGGAGCCAAGCCTCCAGTCAAAGCCCAAGCGTCCGCCACCGGTGCGGCCGAGGGAGCGCATGCAGCACATGACGCCGCCGCAGCGGCACCGTGGCCCCAGGCGAGCGTCACTCCCGTCCAAGCCTCGGCCCAATAAAGCGAGCCAACCGTTGCGCGATACCGCCAAATCGGATGCTGCTACGGCCCGCGCCGAGCGGGCCTATCTTGCGCGCTGCCGCTACCGCTTCCGGCTCGCCTGCCTCTCCTTTGCGATCGCCTTCGTCCTGATCGGCGGACGCCTCGTCACCCTCGGCCTCGCCGAAGACGAGCCCGCCTTGGGCAGCCTGCACGACATCTCCTCCACGGTGCACCGGCCCGACATCCTCGATCGCGGCGGCAGGCTGCTCGCCACCGACATCAAGGGCGCGACCCTCTATGCCGATCCCGCCAAGGTCATCGATGTCGACGAGCTCGTCGAGCAGGTGACGAGCGTGCTTCCCGACGTCAACGCCGCCGACCTGCGCGAAAGGCTGAAAGCAGGCAGGAGATTCGTTCGCATCAGGCGCGAGCTGACCCCGAAGCAGCAGGAGGAAATCCACGAGCTCGGGCTCCCCGGTCTCGGTTTCATCGAGGAGTATCGGCGGGTCTATCCCATGGGTCCGATCGCGAGCCACGTGGTGGGGCTGGTCGACGTCGATTCGAGAGGCCTCTCCGGCATCGAGAAGTTCATCGACGACAACCCGCAGCTCGCCATGTCGCATCCCGAGACCGCCTCGGGCGACGAAGCCGTCACCATCTCGCTCGATCTCGGCGTGCAGTACGTGCTGCGCGAGGAGCTCTCGAACGCCATGGCCACGTTCCATGCCAAGGCCGCGGCCGGCGTCGTCCTCGACGTGCATTCGGGCGAGGTTGTCGGTCTCGTGTCTCTGCCCGATTTCGATCCCAACCATCGCGAGCAGGCGCTCGACAAGGACCGGCTCAACCGGCTCGGCTTCGGCGTTTACGAGATGGGCTCGGTGTTCAAGGTGTTCACCGTGGCCGGCGTGCTCGATATGGGCCTCGCCAACATGCATTCGGTCTACGACGCCACGAGCCCCATCCACTATGCCTCCTTCACCATCAGCGACTTCCACGGCCAGCGCCGGCCGCTGAGCGTGCCGGAGGTGTTCATCTATTCGTCGAATATCGGCGCGGCCAAGATGGCGCTCCAGATGGGCGTCGACCGCCATCGCGCCTTCCTCAAGAAGCTTGGACTGCTCGATCGCGTGCCGACCGAGATCGGCGAGACCGCGGCGCCCATCGTCCCAGCGCACTGGCAGCGGCTCAACACCATGACCATCGCTTTCGGCCATGGCCTGTCGGTGACGCCGCTGCAGCTCGCGTCGGCGGCGCTTCCCCTCGTCAATGGCGGCTTCGCGGTCAAGCCGACTTTCCTGCCGCGCTCGCGCGAGGAGGGCATGGCCGACGCCCCCCGCGTGCTCAAGGCGCAGACGAGCGCCGCGCTGCTCAAGCTCATGCGGCTCAACGTTCTGAAGGGCACCGGCAAGCGCGCCAACGCCGAAGGCTATCGCGTGGGGGGCAAGACCGGCACCGCCGACAAGGTGGTGGGGCGGCATTATTCCAACTCTGCCGTGCTCACGAGCTTCCTGTCGGCGTTCCCGACCGATGCGCCCGAATATCTCGTGCTGGTGATGATCGACGAGCCGCAGCGGGTCGAGGCGACCCACTTCCAAGCGACCGCCGGCGTCAACTCTGCCCCGACCGCCGGCAAGATCATCGAGCGGATCGGGCCGATCCTTGGCGTCACCCCCCGCCGCGAGGACGATCAGCGCAAGTTTGACGCCAAGGTGCTCGCCTCCTATTAGATGACCCATCCCGTCCTTTGGGATGGCCAAGCCCTTGAGTTTCACGATGAAACGGGCCGTTTAGGGGTGGCGTGCCGGAAATGACTCTGGGTGAATTGATGGGGCCCGAGGCGAAGCTGCCGAAAGCCTGGGCATCCGTGGCGATCGCGGGCCTTGCCGCCGACAGCCGGCAGGTGAGACCCGGCTATCTGTTCGCCGCGCTTCCCGGCGTGAAGATGGAGGGCACCCGCTTCATCGACGATGCCGTCAAGCGCGGCGCTGCGGCCATCCTCGTTCCCCAAGGCGCGGCACAGTCCTCGGCCACGCTCCCAATTCTGGAAGACAGAGAGCCGCGCCGGCGCCTCGCTCTGATTGCTGCGCGCTTCTATGGCCTCCAGCCGAAGACGGTCGCCGCCGTCACCGGCACCAACGGCAAGACCTCGGTTGCTTCCTTCGTGCGCCAGCTTTGGGCCGGCCAGGGCTATCGCGCAGCAAGCCTCGGCACCGTCGGCGTCGTTGGCCCGCGCGGCACGCAAAACTTGAAGCACACGACGCCCGATCCGATCGAGCTGCACGCGATCCTCGCCGATCTCGCCAAGGACGGCGTCACCCATCTTGCCTTCGAGGCCTCGAGTCACGGCCTCCAACAGCGCCGCATCGATGGCATCACGCTTTCCGCCGGCGCCTTCACCAACATTTCGCGCGATCATTTGGATTATCACGACAGTTTCGAGCAGTATTTCGCCCAGAAGCTCCGGCTCTTCCGCGAGCTGTTGCCTCGGGGCGCCGCCGCCGTGGTCGATGTCGACAGCGAAGCCGGCGAGACGGTCGCGGCCGAAGCCAAAGCGCGCGGGCTTACGCTCTTGACCGTTGGGCGCGCCGGCAACGCGCTGCGTCTCGTCTCGGCAAGCCCGAACGGCTTCGCGCAAGACCTCGTCGTTGACCATGGCGGCGAGCGCTATGACATTCGGCTTCCGCTGGTCGGGGCCTTTCAGGCTTCGAACGCCTTGGTCGCCGCCGGCCTCGTCATGGCGACCGGCGGCGATGCTTCGACTGTGCTTCCGATGCTCGCAAATTTGCGCGGCGCGCTCGGTCGGCTCGATCTCGCCGGCAGCTCGCGCACCGGCGCGCCGATCTTCATCGACTACGCCCATACGCCCGACGCCCTCCTCAAGGCCCTCGACGCCTTGCGTCCCTATGTGGAGAACAGGCTCGTGGTCGTGTTCGGCTGCGGCGGCGACCGCGACAAGGGCAAGCGGCCCGAGATGGGGCGCGTGGCGGTAGAGAAGGCCGACATCGCCATCGTCACCGACGACAATCCGCGGAGCGAGGACCCCGCCGAGATTCGCCGCCAGGTGCTTGCCGGCGCGCGCGGCGCGCGCGAGATCGGCGACCGCGCAACCGCGATCGCTGAGGCTGTCGCCATGCTTGAGAAGGGTGACGTGCTGCTCGTCGCCGGCAAGGGACATGAGACCGGTCAGACCATCGGCACCGCCGTCATCCCCTTTTCCGATCACGAAGCGGTCGCTTCGGCATTGCGCGCGGAGGACGATGATGGCTGAGCCGCTTTGGACCGTCGGCGAGATCGTTAAGGCGACCGGAGGCTCATGTCTCGGCGATGCGGTGCGTCCCGTGACCGGCGTCTCCATCGATACGCGGAGCCTCGCGCCGGAAGAGGGCTTCGTCGCGATCAGAGGTCCCAACCGCGACGGTCACAGCTTCGTCGAGGGCGCCCTCAAAGGTGGCGCCGCTTGCGCCATCGTCGATCGAAGCTTCCCCGCGGGCGACGAGGAGAGGCTGGTGCGCGTGGGCGATACGCTCGAAGCCTTGAATGCTCTCGGACGGGCGGCGCGCGCGCGCGTCCAAGGTACCAAGGTGATCGCCGTAACCGGCAGCGTCGGCAAGACCGGAACCAAGGAGGCGCTGCGGCTCGCGCTCGCGCCTTCGGGTACGGTGCATGCCTCGGTCAAGTCGTTCAACAATCATTGGGGCGTGCCGCTCTCGCTCGCCAACATGCCGAAGGATGTTCGCTTCGGCGTCTTCGAGATCGGCATGAACCACGCGGGCGAGATCGACGCCCTGACGCGGATCGTCCGGCCGCACATCGCCATCATCACCACGGTCGCCCCGGTGCATCTCGGCTTCTTCCGTTCGGTCGAGGACATTGCCGACGCCAAGGCCGAGATCTTCCACGGGCTCGAGCCCCATGGCATTGCGATCATCAATCGCGACAGCCCGCATTACGAGCGGCTGAAGCGCCATGCCGAGCACCACGGAGCGAGCGTCGTCTCCTTCGGCGAAGCCGAGGGCGCCGATGCGAGGCTTCTCGCCGCCGAACTGAAGCCGGACGCGTCCGAGGTGAAAGTCGACATTCTCGGCGAGACGCTGAGCTATCGTCTCGGCGCGCCCGGACTCCACCTCGTGCATAACTCGCTTGCCGTGCTCGCGGCGGTGAAGCTTGCCGGCGCCAATCTGGGCGCTGCGGCGCGCGCTTACGCCGATCTACGCGCCCAGGCCGGCCGCGGCGACCGGATCGTGTTTCCGACCAAAGAGGGAAACATCGTCCTTATCGACGAATCCTATAATGCCAATCCCGCCTCGATGCGGGCTGCGATCGCTACCCTCGGACTCACGCCACGAAGCGAATTCAAGCGCCGCGTGGCGGTGCTCGGCGACATGCTCGAGCTTGGAACGCAAGGGCCGAAGCTTCACCGGGAACTCGCCGAGGTCGTTGACGGGGCGGGGGTAGATGTTGTCTTTGCCTGCGGCGAGCTGATGGGCTCGCTCTATCAGGCTTTGCCGGCAAGCCGCCGGGGCGCCTACGCCAAGACCGCCGAGGAGCTTGCGCCTTTGCTGACCGCGGGCGTGGGGCCTGGAGACGCGATCATGGTGAAGGGCTCGCTGGGAAGCCGGATGGGACCGCTGGTCGAAGCGCTGAAGCGGCGTTTCGAGATTGACGCCGGCGCGGCCTAGCGCGCTCGAAGGGGGAGAGGCGATGTTCTTTTGGCTGACGGAACTGACCCCCGAGTTCGCCGCGCTGAACGTCTTTCGCTACATCACCTTTCGTACCGGTGGAGCGCTCATCACGGCGCTGCTCTTCGTCTTCCTGTTCGGACCCCGCGTGATCCGGTCGTTGCGCGTGCGGCAGGGCAAAGGGCAGCCGATCCGCAAAGAGGGACCCGAGCGGCACCTGCTGCAGAAACAAGGAACGCCCACTATGGGCGGACTCATGATCCTGTCCGGCGTCACCGTCGCCGTGCTGCTCTGGGGCAATCTCCGCAATCCCTATGTGTGGGTCGTGCTCCTCCTCACCCTCGTCTATGGCGCCGTCGGCCTCTATGACGACTACCTCAAGGTGACCAAACAGTCGGTCCAGGGCTTTCGCGGCCGCATCAAGATCGTCATCGAAGCCGCCGCCGCCGTGGTCGCTGCGGCCGTCATCGCCAAAGTCGGCGAACCGCCGCTTGCGACCGAGCTCGCCATTCCCTTCTTCAAGAACGTCGTGATCGACCTCGGCTGGTTCTTCATCCCCTTCGGCGCTTTCATCATCGTCGGCGCGGGCAACGCGGTGAACCTCACCGACGGGCTCGACGGATTGGCCATCGTGCCCGTCATGATCGCCGCGGCGACCTTCGGCTTTATCTCTTATCTTGTCGGCAATGTGATGTTTGCCGACTACCTGCAAATTCACTTCGTCCCGGGCACGGGCGAGCTTGCCGTGATCTGCGGCGCCCTGGTCGGCGCCGGGCTCGGCTTCCTCTGGTTCAACGCCCCGCCCGCGCTCATCTTCATGGGGGATACCGGCTCGCTCGCGCTTGGCGGCGCGCTCGGCACGATCGCCGTCGCCACCAAGCATGAGCTGGTCCTCGCCATCGTCGGCGGCCTGTTCGTGCTCGAGGCGGTCTCGGTGATCGTGCAGGTGGCGTCGTTCCAGCTGTTCGGGGTGCGCGTGTTCCGCATGGCGCCCCTGCACCATCATTTCGAGCAGAAGGGCTGGCCGGAATCGACCGTGGTCATCAGGTTCTGGATCATTGCCGTGGTGCTCGCGCTTGCCGGCCTCGCCACGCTGAAATTGCGCTAAGTTCGATAACTATGATTCCCGTGAGGATCTTTGCCGGCCGCGACGTCGCGGTTCAGGGCCTCGGGTTGAGCGGAATCGCCACCGCGCGGGCGCTCGCGGCCGGCGGCGCCAAGGTCTTTGCCTGGGACGACACGCCCAAGGCCCGCGAGGCGGCCGAGGCCGCCGGTCTTGCGCTGAGCGATCTGACCGCGGCCGATTGGTCGCGTTTTGCCGCGCTTGTACTTGCGCCCGGCATCCCGCTCACCCATCCGGAGCCTCATTGGAGCGTGAAGATCGCGCGGCAGGCCGGCGTCGAGGTGATCGGCGACATCGAGCTTTTCTTCCGCGAGCGCGCGTCTCACCGAGCTCCGGGCAAGGCGGTCGTCATTACCGGCACCAATGGCAAATCGACCACGACCGCGCTGACCGCGCATCTTCTGTCTTCGGCCGGAAAGCGCGTGCAGCTCGGCGGCAATATCGGCAAGGCGGTGCTCGATCTCGAGCCGTTCGCGCCTGAGCTTACCTATGTGATCGAGCTGTCCTCGTTCCAGATCGACCTCGCGCCGAGCCTTAAGCCCGACGCTGCGGCGCTTCTCAACATCACCCCCGACCATCTCGATCGCCACGGCAGCCTCGCGAATTACGCGCGCATCAAGCGAGAGATCTTCGCGCATCTCGACGCCCATTCCACCGCCGTCATCGGCGTCGACGACGAGCCCTCGCGCGCCATCGCCGAGAGCTTGCGCGGGCCCTTTGCCGTCAAGCGCATCGCGGTCGGACGCCCGGTCCAGACGGGCGTTTGGGCTGAGGATGGCGTGCTCGTCGAGATGGAGGGTGGCAAGGAAGTGGCGCGCATCGATCTTGCCGGCATCGGCTCGCTTCGCGGCGCGCACAACTGGCAGAACGCGGCGGTGGCCTACGCGCTTGCCCGCTCGCAAGGGCTCGATCCCGACGCGATCGCCGCGGGGCTGAGAAGCTTCGCCGGACTGGCCCACCGCATGGAGCAGGTGGCCCGTAGAGGCAAGGTGCTGTTCGTCAACGACTCCAAGGCGACCAATGCCGATGCCGCCGGCAAGGCGCTCGCGAGCTTCACCGACATCTATTGGATCATCGGCGGCCGGCCCAAGGAGGGCGGGCTCGCAGGCCTCGAGCCGTTCTTCCCGCGCATCGCGCGCGCCTATCTCATCGGCGAAGCCGCCGAAGCCTTCGCGCGCCAGCTCGGCGATGCCGTGCCTTATACCGATTGCGGCACGCTCGACCGCGCCGTCGAGGCGGCGGCCTCCGATGCGAGCGCGTCGGCGGCAGAAGAGCCGGTCGTATTGCTGTCACCGGCCTGTGCCTCTTACGACCAGTTTCTCAATTTCGAGAAGCGTGGCGAGGCCTTTCGCCGGATCGTGATGGCACTCACGGGGGCGGAGAGCGTGACGCCCGTCGAGGGCAGGGCGGCATGAGGATCACCCGCGCCGAGCGCAGCGTGCTGTCCGACTGGTGGTTCACCGTCGACCGGCTGATGTTCTTCGCCCTTCTTCTTCTTATGGGGGCCGGGCTGGTGCTGTCCTTCGCGGCCAGTCCGCCGGTCGCAGCGCGCTACAATCTCGAGCCGTTCTACTTCGTGCGGCGCCAGGCGGCGATGCTGGTGCCGGCGATCGCCATCATGTTCGCGGCCTCAACGCTCAACCCGAAGCAGATCAGGCGCGTGAGCCTCGTGATCTTCCTCGCCGGCATCGCCCTGATGGCGCTGATCCTGGTCCTCGGTCCCGAGATCAAGGGCGCCAAGCGCTGGCTCGAGCTCGGGCCCTTCTCGCTTCAGCCGTCTGAGTTCGTGAAGCCCGCCTTCATCGTGCTCACCGCCTGGCTGTTCAACGAGGCGCAAAAGCGCCGCGACGTGCCGGGCATCGAGCTTGCCGTCGCGCTTTACGCCGTGTTCGCCGTGCTCCTCATCATGCAGCCCGACTTCGGTCAGACCCTGCTCGTCACCCTCGTGTGGGGGGCCCTCGTGTTCATGGCCGGGATCAATCTCGTGTGGATCGGGGCGCTCGGACTTGCCGGCGTCGTCGGCATCGTCTCGGCCTACTTCTTCGCGCCGCATGTCGCTTCACGCATCGACCGCTTTCTCGATCCGGCGTCGGGCGATACTTACCAGACCGACCGCTCGCTGGAATCGTTCCTGCACGGCGGCTGGTTCGGGCGGGGGCCCGGGGAGGGCACGGTCAAAGACGTGCTCCCCGATTCCCACACCGACTTCATCTTCGCCGTGGCCGCGGAGGAATACGGCCTGATCGCCTGCCTCGTGCTCGTCGCCCTGTTCGCCTTCATCGTGCTGCGCGGCCTGTCCAAGGCTTCGCAGGAGCCCGACGGCTTCATCAGGCACGCGATCGCCGGCCTGGTCATGCTGTTCGGGCTTCAGGCGCTCATCAATATGGCCGTCAATGTCGGCATGCTGCCGGCCAAGGGCATGACCCTTCCGTTCATCTCTTATGGGGGCTCATCTCTGCTTGCCATGGCGCTCACCATGGGCTTCGCTCTCGGCCTGACGCGCAAGCGGCCGATGGCGGGGCAGTTGAAGCGCAGTCCGTCCGCCGAATCCGAGGCCGAGGCGCAAAGCGTGAGGGAGAAGGCCGCGTGAGCATCCGCCCGATCCTGCTCGCCGCAGGCGGTACCGGGGGGCATCTCTTCCCTGCGGCGGCGCTTGCGCAAGAACTCGGCAGGCGCGGCTACTCGGTCGAGCTTGTGACCGACGACCGCGCCGAGAAATACGGTATCGACTTTCCCGCCCGCGCCATTCACCGCATCCCCTCGGCCACGATGACGAGCAAAAGCCCGGTTGCGGTTGCGCGCACCTTCTGGCAGCTCGGCCAGGGCTATCTCGACGCGCTCAACCTGCTTAAAGGGGTCGAGCCCCGCGCCGTGATCGGATTCGGCGGCTATCCCACCCTGCCGCCGATCTTCGCCGCGCGCAGTTTGAAGATCCCGACGGCGATCCACGAGCAGAATGCGGTCATGGGACGCGCCAACCGCCTGCTCGCGCGCTTCGTCGACCGCGTCGCTCTGTCCTTCCCCGAGACCAAGAAACTCCACCGCCGCGCGCAAGCCAAGGTGCGCCTCACCGGTATGCCGGTGCGCGATGCCGTAATCGCCTATCGCGACGTGGCCTATGTCGCGCCCGAACCGGCAAGCCGCCTGCTCATTCTTATCTTTGGCGGAAGCCAGGGCGCGCATTTCTTTTCCGAGTTACTGCCCCAGGCGTTGTCGCGGCTGCCGTCGCCGTTTCGTTGGCGGCTCACCATCGTACAGCAGGCGCGCGACGAGGATGTCGCCTCATTGCGCCAGGCCTACAAGGACATCAACGTCGCCGCCCATATCGCCACGTTCTTCCGCGACCTCCCCGAGCGCATCGCCACGGCCCATCTGGTGATTGCCCGCTCCGGCGCCTCGACGGTCGCCGAGCTGATGTCCATCGGCAGGCCCTCGATTCTCGTGCCCCTGCCGCACGCCCTTGACAACGATCAGCTCGAAAACGCTACTCGCGTCCAGGACGGCGGTGGCGGCTGGTGCATCAGGCAGGAAGACCTGACGCCCGAGCGGCTCTCGCGGGAGATCGAGCGGCTGTTCGGCGCGCCCGAGCTCTTGGCGAAGGCGGCGGCCAAGGCTAAGGCCATGGCCCAACCCTACGCCGTCAAGAAGCTTGCCGATCTCGCCGAGGAGCTCGCGCGAGAGAACCCGTAACCCGCGTTGTGGAGTTTCGCGCATGCATCTCCCGCACCCCGACGAGGCAGGCCTGTTCCACATCGTGGGCATCGGCGGCATCGGCATGAGCGCCATCGCCGAGGTGATGCACACGCGCGGCTACCGCGTGAGGGGAAGCGACCTCAAGGACGGCGCCAATCTCGAGCGCCTGCGCCGGCACGGCATCGAATGCCTGATCGGACACGACCCGACCAACGTAGAGGGGGCCGGCCACCTCGTGATCTCGAGCGCGGTGAAGGCCGGCAATCCCGAGTTCGAGGCGGCCAAGGAGCGCGGCATTCCCATTGTCCGCCGCGCCGAGATGCTGGCCGAGCTGATGCGCCCTTGCGCCACGGTGTCGATTACCGGCACGCACGGCAAGACCACCACCACCTCCCTCATTGCCGATCTCTTGAAGAGCGCCGGCTTCGATCCGACGGTGATCGCCGGCGGCATCATCAATGCCTGGGGCACCAATGCCCGCATCGGCAAGGGCGAATGGATGGTGGTCGAGGCCGACGAATCCGACGGGACGTTCTTGAAGCTTCCCACCCAGATCGGCGTCGTCACCAATATCGACCCCGAGCATATGGACTATTGGCCTTCGCTCGACGCCCTGCATCAGGCCTTTCGCCAATTCATCGAGGCGATTCCCTTCTATGGGCTCGCCGTCGCCTGCATCGACCATCCGGTGGTGCGCGAGCTTCTCGCCAAGCTCGGGGGGGCCGCCAACGGGCGCCGCACGCTTACCTACGGCGTGGCGCGCGACGCCGACATCAGGCTGATCAATCTAAGGCCCGACCACAACCGCATCACCTTCGATGCCGATCTCGGCCCGGCGGTGAAGGGCGGCGCGCGCAAGCTCGAGGACCTCACCCTGCCGGTGCTGGGTCATTACAATGCGCTGAACGCGCTCGCCGCGCTCGCCGCCGCGACCGAGGCCGGCGTGAGCGATGAGGTGATCCGGCAGACCCTTGCCGGCTTCTCCGGCGTGAAGCGGCGCTTCACCCGGGTAGGCGAATGGAACGGCGCCGCGATCTACGACGACTACGCCCATCATCCCGTCGAGATCGCCTCGGTGCTGCGCGCCGCGCGGCTCGCCGGCAAGGGGCGGATCATCGCCGTGGTCCAGCCGCATCGCTACACGCGGCTGCAATCCTTGTTCAACGAGTTCTCCGCCTGTCTCGATGATGCCGATATCGTGCTGGTCACGCCGGTCTATTCGGCAGGCGAGGCTCCGATCCCCGGCATCGACCGCGACGAGCTTGCCGCGGGTCTGCGCCGCCACGGCCATCCGCACGTGGTGACGATCGACGACGAGGCTGGTCTCGTGCGGGCGGTGGCCGACCTCGCCACCTCCGGCGATCTCGTGGTCGGCCTCGGCGCCGGCACCATCACCGACTGGATAAACGCTCTGCCGAGGCGGCTGGCCGAGCAGGAGGGAGCAGCGTGAGCGGCGTCGATCTCGAAGACCGGCTGGTTGCAAGTCTCCCGGAGCTGCGCGGCAAGCTGAAGTCGGATGCGCCCCTCAAGGACTTTACCTGGTTCAGAGTGGGCGGCCCTGCCGAGGTGCTCTATTCGCCGGCCGACGAAGCGGACCTCGCCTACTTCCTGGGCGCGGCACCCTCGGACATTCCCATCACCGTGATCGGGCTCGGCTCGAACCTTCTCGTGCGCGACGGCGGCATTCGCGGCGTCGTCATCCGTCTCGGCAAGGGCTTCGGCGAGATCGCGGTCGAGGATGGTCACCGGCTCCGCGTCGGCGCCGCTGTCCCCGACGTCAAGGTCGCGCGTGCGGCCGCCGATGCCGGCATCTCGGGCCTCTCCTTCTACCGCGGCATTCCCGGCTGCGTCGGCGGAGCGCTGCGCATGAACGGCGGTGCCCATGGCCGCGAGACCAGCGAAGTCGTGGTCGAGGTGCGCGCCGTCGACCGCACCGGCAAGGTGCGCGTGCTCCCCGTCGAGGACTTGCGGTACGAATACCGCCATTGCGGCGCGCCCGAGGACCTCATCTTCACCGAGGCCCTGTTCCAGGGCGAGCCCGGCGACCCCGCCAAGATCCTGGCCGAAATGGACGACATCGCCGCCTATCGCGAGCAGGCGCAGCCGATCAAGAGCAGGACCGGCGGCTCGACCTTCAAGAATCCTCCCGGCAAGAAGGCCTGGCAGCTCATCGACGCCGCTGGCTGCCGCGGGCTCTCGGTCGGTGACGCCAAGGTCTCGGAGATGCACTGCAACTTCCTCATCAACGAGGGCAACGCCTCGGGCGCCGATATCGAGGAGCTGGGCGAGACGGTGCGCGCGCGGGTGAAGGAGACAAGCGGCGTCGAGCTCGAATGGGAGATCAAACGCCTCGGCAATCCCCTCTGAGCGGCCGCCCTGATCTGGAGCAGCCCGGTCGGGAGTCCGAAGGCCGATTCCTAAAGCGTTCCGATTCAGCTAAGCCCTCCCAAGACCAAGCTACACAAGGGAGGGCACGCGCCATGCCGAAAACACCTCACGTTGCAGTCCTGATGGGCGGCTGGTCGTCCGAGCGGGAGGTGTCGCTCCGCTCCGGCGCGGCCTGCGCCACGGCGCTCGAGGGCGAAGGCTACCGCGTCACGCGCCTCGACGTCGGCCGCGACGTCGCCGCCCGGCTTGCCGAGATCAAGCCCGATGTGTGCTTCAACGCGCTGCACGGACGCTATGGCGAGGATGGCTGCATCCAGGGCGTGCTCGAGACGCTTGGGCTTCCTTATACCCATTCCGGCGTGCTCGCCTCGGCGCTCGCCATGCACAAGGAGCGGGCCAAGGCCGTGCTCGCGGCCGGCGGCGTGCCCGTGGCCGAGAGCATGGTGATCTCGCGCGCCGAGGCGGCCAAAGCCCACGCCATGAAGCCCCCTTACGTGATCAAGCCGCCGACGGAAGGATCGAGCGTGGGCGTCTTCATCGTGCGTGAGGACCAGCTGCACCCGCCCCAGGAGCTGACCAGCGCCGATTGGACGCTGGGCGAGGAGGTCATGGTCGAGCGCTATATCGCCGGCCGCGAGCTGACCTGCGCGGTGATGGGGGATGAGGCGCTCGGCGTCATAGAGATACGCCCGGCTGAAGGGCTTGCCTTTTACGACTATGACGCGAAATACGCTCCCGGGGGGTCAATTCATGTCCTCCCCGCGCCGCTTAAACCAAATGTTTACCAATTGGTACAGAAGCTGTCGCTAGCGGCTCATCGGGCACTGGGCTGCCGGGGGGTTAGTCGCTCCGATTTTCGATACGACGACCGGCCGGAAGGCACCGGGGAACTGATCTGCCTCGAGGTCAACACCCAGCCTGGCATGACGTCGACGTCTCTGGTGCCCGAGCTTGCGGCTCACGCCGGACGCTCGTTCGGCGAGTTGGTGCGCTGGATCGTGGAGGATGCCTCGTGCAATCGATAGGCTCCGTAAGGGGCGAGGCCAGGAAGAGGAGATCGCCTGACGCGCTGCTCAAGCGCGGCATCGCCGTTCCGCGGCGATCCTCGCGGGGCCTTCCCATGCTTGCGGGCGCCCGCAACCTCATCGCGCGAAGCCCGAGATCGGTGCGCCTCGGCAAGCTCGGCCGCGACCGCGTGCGCGGCAAATGGCTCCTCGTCTGCGTGCTCTTTCTCGCCAGCGCGCTCCTCTACGGAGCATGGATCGGCGGTCAGACCGGGCGGCTCGTCGATACGCTCGGCGGCGGCATCGAGAAGCTCGCCGTGGCCGCGGGCTTCGGCGTGAAGCGCGTCACCGTCGACGGCCAGCTCCACACCACCGACGCCGAGATCACCGCTGCGCTTCATGCCGGTCCCGACACCATGATGCTCGGCTACGATACCGACGCCGCCAAAGCGCGGCTCGAGGCCGTGCCCTGGATCAAGCACGCCCAAGTCATGCGGCTTCTGCCCTCCACGCTCCAGGTCGTCATCGAGGAGCGCGTGCCTTACGCCATCTGGCAGAGCCATGGTCAGACCTATGTCGTCGATGCCGAAGGCGTGACGCTCGCGCCGGCTTTGCGCGAGGCTTATCCCGAGCTTCCGCTCGTGGTCGGCGACGGTGCGCCCAAAGCGGCGCCCGCCCTTTACCAGGCGCTCATGCCCTATGGCGACCTGAAGCAGAAAATGATCGCAGCGATTAGGGTGGGTGACCGCCGCTGGACGCTGAAGCTCGCCTCGGGCCTCGAGGTCATGCTGCCCGACGACAATGTCGATGAGGCGCTCGCCTCTCTCACCAAGCTCGACGCGGAGAAGGCGCTGCTCAAGCGCAACATCGCCTCGGTCGACTTGCGGCTGCTCGACCGCGTCACGGTCCGGCTGCGCGACGACCCCGACGGCTCGCCGCCGACCGCCGAAGCCGCGCAAGAGACGCCGACATCGAGCACAAAGACGCCCGGCAAGGGCAAGACGTGAAGCAAGGGGCAGGGGGATGGGATACACCACCACGATCAGGAGCAAGCGCCAGCGCATCGTCGCCGCGCTCGACATCGGCACGAGCAAGATCTGCTGCCTGATCGCCAAGACCTCGCCGGCGCCTGAGTGGTTCGAAGGCAAGGGCGAGGCAGTGCAATTCGAGGTCCTGGGCTGCGACCACACGCGCGCCGAGGGCCTCAAAGCCGGCATGATCGCCCATCTCGACAGCGCCGAGCACTGCATCCGCCAAGCGGTCGATTCCGCCGAGCGTATGGCCGGCGTCACCGTCGAGGACGTGCACGTTGCTGTGACCAGCGGGCGGCTCAAGAGCGAAAGCTTCTCGGCGAGCGTGGCGCTCCCCTCGGGCGCGGTGCGCGACGAGGACGTGATGCGGCTACTCGCCGGAGGGCGCCAATACGCCGCCCGCGACAAGCGCACCGTGCTGCATGCGCTGCCGATGAGCTACCGTCTCGACGACAATGGCGGCATCAGCGAGCCGCACGGCATGTGCGGCGAGCGTCTGTCGGTCGACCTTCACACCGTCACCGCCGACGAGGTGGCGATGCGCAACATCATGCTGTGCGTCGAACGCTGCCATCTCGGCGTGGCGAGCCTCGTCGCCGCCCCCTATGCCAGCGCGCTCTCGGTCCTCACCGCCGATGAGGCGAAGCTGGGCGCCGCGGTGATCGATTTCGGCGCCGGCACCACCACGCTCGCGGTCTTCGTCGACGGTCATTTCATTCACGCCGACGCCATCGCTCTCGGCGGCAACGCCATCACCACCGACATTGCCCGTTCGCTCGCCGCCCCGATCGAGCACGCCGAGCGGCTCAAGACGCTGCACGGCAGCGCCTTCGCCACGCTTTCCGACGAGCGCGAGATCATCACCTATCCATGCGTCGGCGGCCTGGCGCAAGGAAGCCTCAACCAGATCACCAAAGCGCAGCTCGCCATCATCATCCGCCCGCGCGTCGAGGAGATCCTCGACCTGATGCGGCGCCGGCTTGCCGCGAGCGGCATGGCGGCGGAGGTCACCCAGCATCTCGTTCTGACCGGAGGCGGAAGCCAGCTCACCGGCCTCGCCGAGCTTGCCGCCAACATGTTCGGGCGTCCCGCACGGCTCGGCCGGCCGCGTGGCATGAGCGGCCTGCCCGCCGCGGCGGGGGCCCCCGATTTCGCGGCCGGCATCGGCCTTCTTCTGCATTGGGCGCGTGGCGACGACAAACTGAGCACGCGCGCCGAACAGCGTTTCTTGCGTACCGGCACTGGCTACTTCGCGAGAGTCGGAGAGTGGATAAGGGACAATTTCTAGTCGGACGAGTGAGGCTCGATGCGTGCGCATCGCGGGGACGCGCAGCGAGGAGC